>CBFGUK010000108.1:0-15691 GCA_965651925.1 uncultured bacterium
GGCGCGCGTCGCCCAATCCAACAGGCGCCGACGGAGCGGCGCCCTCCAGATGACGTTTTCAGCCCGAACCGTCACGTCAGCACGTCAGCACGTCAACACGTCAGCACTATTCGCCGCCATGCGGGCGAGCCGCCCGCGCTCTCCGGACGCGTCCCGCTGCGTGACCTACCTCCGCACCTCCGCACCTCCGCACCGTTTCACTGCTTGCGCCGCCGGCGGCCCGGGCGTAGCTGAGACGGCCATGGACTCTCCACCGCCGGGCGGGGTGTCGTTGCGCGTGCGGCGCGACGAGCAGGGCAGCGGGCCGCTGGTTCGCGCCGAGGAGCCGATGGCGATCGTCATCTTCGGTGCCTCCGGCGATCTCGCGCGGCGCAAGCTGATTCCGGCGCTGTATCACCTGCACGAGACCGGCAGTCTGCCGGAGCGCTACGTGGTGATCGGCACCTCGCGAACGCCGATGAGCGACGATGCCTACCGCGACGCGATGCGGACGGCGCTGGAGGAGCGCACCGGCGGGCGCGTGGCACCCGACCATCCCCTGCTGCGCGCGCTGCACTACCACGCCGGGGCCGGCGACGATCCCGAGGCGGTCGCGGCGCTGCGCGCGCGGCTCGAGGCGCTCGAGCACGAGCGCCAGCTGCCCGGCAACCGGCTCTTCTATCTCTCGGTGGCGCCGGACCTGTTCACGGCGCTGGTGCGCACGCTCTGCGAGGCCGGCCTCGTGCGGCCCCCGGCGGCGTCGCGGTGGTCGCGCGTGATCATCGAGAAGCCGTTCGGCCACGACCTCGAGAGCGCGATCGCGCTCACCGCCAGCGTCCGCGAGGTGCTCGACGAGAGCCAGATCTACCGCATCGATCACTACCTCGGGAAGGAAACCGTCCAGAACATCCTCAGCTTCCGCTTCGGCAACGCCATCTTCGAGCCGCTCTTCAACCACCGCTACGTCGACAGCGTGCAGATCACGGTCGCCGAGACGCTCGGCATGGAAGGCAACCGCGGCGCGTACTACGACACCGCCGGCGTGCTGCGCGACATGGTGCAGAACCACATGATGCAGCTCCTCTGCCTGATCGCGATGGAGCCGCCGGCGGCGATCGACGCGACCGCGGTGCGCGACGAGAAGGTGAAGGTGCTGCGCGCGCTGCTGCCGCTGTCGCGCGAGGAGGTCGCGGCGGCGACGGTGCGCGGCCAGTACGGCGTCGGCGAGTGCAACGGCGACATCATCACCGGCTACCGCCAGGAGCGCGGCGTCGATCCGCACTCGCCGATCGAGACGTACGTCGCGCTGCGCACGCACATCGAGAGCTGGCGCTGGGCCGGCGTGCCGTTCTTCCTGCGCTCCGGCAAGCGGCTGGCGGCGCAGGTGTCGGAGATCGCCGTGCGCTTCAAGCGCCCGCCGATGCTGCTCTTCAAGGAGCTCGCCGAACGCGAGGGGCTGCCGCTGCGCGAGCCGCGCTCGAACTGGCTCGTGCTGCGCATCCAGCCCGACGAGGGCATCAGCCTCTCGTTCGCCTGCAAGCGGCCGGGCATGCAGATGCAGCTCGACGAGGTGACGATGGACTTCCTCTACGACCGCGCGTTCGACGAGCGCTCGCCCGAGGCGTACGAGCGGCTGCTGCTCGACGCGCTGCGCGGCGACGCCTCGCTGTTCACGCGGTCGGACGAGGTCGAGTACGCGTGGCGCTTCATCTCCTCGATCCTCGACGGCTGGGCGGACCTGCCGCCGCCGGTGTTCCCGAACTACTACCCGTTCACCGACGGCCCCGACGAGGCGCAGCGCCTGCTGACCGGCACCACGGCGCGCTGGCGCAGCCTCACCGACGCGGCGCGCAGCGGCGGACCCTGCTGAGCGCGCATGGCGACGGTCGTTCTCGCCGGCGACATCGGCGGCACGAAGACGAACCTCGCGCTCTACGCCGTCACCGCGCACGGCGCGCTCACGCTGCTGCGCGAACAGTCGTATCCGAGCGCGGCGTACGCGACGCTCGAGGCGGTGGTCGACGAGTTCCTCGCCGCCGGCAGCGAGCGCGTCGCCGCGGCGGCGTTCGGCATCGCCGGCCCGGTCCTCGGCGGCGTCGTGCAGGTGACGAACCTGCCGTGGCGCGTCGAAGCCGAGGCGCTGAGCCACGGCATCGGCTGTCCGAGCGTGCGGCTGCTGAACGACCTCGAGACCACGGCGTACGGCGCGCTGTTCGTCGACGAGCGCGACCGCCTGACGCTCAATGCCGGCACGCCACGCCCGGGCAACCGCGCCGTGATCGCCGCCGGCACCGGGCTCGGCCAGGCGGTGGTCGTCTGGGACGGCACGCGCCACCATCCGACGGCGAGCGAGGGCGGGCACGTCGACTTCGGCCCGCGCGACGAGCGCGAGGATGCGCTGCTCGCCTTCCTGCGCGCGCGCGGCGGGCGGGTGACGTACGAGCGCGTGTGCTCGGGACCGGGCCTGCACAACATCTTCACGTTCCTCGTCGAGGGGCTCGGCCGGCCGATCGGCGACGACGTGCGCGCCCGCCTGGCGCGCGAGGATCCGAGCGCGGTCATCGGCCAGCTCGGCGTCGCCGGCACGTGTCCGACCTGCGTCGAGGCGGTCGAGATGTTCGTGCGCATCTACGGCGCGCAGACCGGCAACCTCGCGCTCGTCGCCATGGCCGTCGGCGGCGTCTACCTCGGCGGCGGCATCGTCACCAAGATGCTGCCGCGCATGACCACCGGCGCCTTCGTCGCCGCCTTCGTCGACAAGGCGCCGCACCGCGCCCTGCTCGAACGCATCCCGGTGTACGTGCTGCTCAATCCCAAGACGTCACAGCTCGGCGCCGCGTATGCGGCGGTCGAGCTGCTCGGCTGATCCGCGGAGTGTTATCCGCAGATTGCGCAGATGACGCAGATGGATACGTGTGGTGATCCGCGCGCACGTCAGCACGTCAGAACGTCAGCACGTCAGCACTTGACGTCGCTCGCCATTTCGAAATTCTCACCGGTCACCGGTCACCGCTCACGCAGTTCGGGGGGTCGCATGGAGATCAACGGCATCGCGCACATCTTCCTCACGGTCGCGCAGTTCGAGCAGGCGGTGGCGTTCTACGAGCCGCTGCTGAACTTCCTCGGCATGCAGACGGTGATGAAGTTCGACACGATGCTGTACTGCGTCGGCGGGCGGACGGCGGTCGGTATCCAGCCGTGTGATCCGGCGCACGCCGGCGAGCGCTTCGCGCAGACGCGCGTCGGCCTCCATCACGTCTGCTTCCGCGCCCGCGAGCGCGCCGACGTCGACGCCGTCCACCGCCTGCTCGTCGAGCGCGGCGCGACGATCGTCCACCCGCCCGAGGAGGGCCCGTGGGCGCCGGGGTACTACTCGGTCCTGTTCGAGGACCCCGACGGCATCCGCCTCGAGGTCAATCACGTCCCGGGCAAGGGGCTGCTGGCCGGGAAGTCGTGAAACGGGTGTAATCACCGTAACGTTTCGCGCAGCGTAAACCGCCGGTCGTGTGCAACCGGTGGAGGGCCCGGCTCCCGCCGGGCCGCGGACGGACGTCACCTTTCGCATGAGGCAACGCGCGTCCGCGGCCGTGCGGGAGCACGGCCCTCCAACGGGTCCAATCACCGTAACGTTTCGCGCAGCGTAACCGCCGGTCGTGTGCAACCGGTGGAGGGCCCGGCTCCCGCCGGGCCGCGGACGGACGTCACCTTTCGCATGAGGCAACGCGCGTCCGCGGCCGTGCGGGAGCACGGCCCTCCAACGGTTGTGATGCTTCCGCCGTGTCGCGCCGCAACCGCCGCCGCGCTGGTGAACGGCCGCCTCGCCGGGACGGGGAACGTTAGTTGATCACGTTGGCGGCGCGGAGCGCGGCGATCTCGTCGGCGGAGAGGCCGGCTTCGCTGAGCACTTCCTCGGTGTGCTCGCCGAGCATGGGGGCGACGCGCTCATGCACGGTCGGTGTCGACGACATGCGCACCGGCGGGCCGAGGGTGGTGATCGGGCCGCGCACGGGATCGTCGATGCGGTGCACGAGGCCGTTCGCGGCGATCTGCGGGTCGGCGAGGATCTCGTGCAGCGCCAGCACCCGGCACGACGGCACGTCGTGCTGTTCGAGCAGGTCGATCCAGTGCTGGCAGGTGTTGGTGCGGAAGATCGCGCTCAGCGTCTCGACGACCTCGGCGCGGCGCGCGACGCGTGCCGGGTTGGTCGCCATGGCGGGATCGCTGAGCCAGTCCTCGCGGCCGAGGGCGACGCAGACGCGCTTGAAGAACGCGTTGGTCAGGCAGGCGACGATGAAGTAGCCGTCGCTCGCCGGGAACGCCTGGTACGGCACGAGGTCGGGATGGCCGCTGCCGAAGCGGCCGAAGCGGGTGCCGTCCATCAGCACGTTGACGGCGTTGTCGGCGAACAGCGACAGGACCGCGTCGAGCATCGCGACGTGCACGCGCTGCCCTTCGCCGGTGCGTTCGCGCGCCAGGAGCGCGCCGAGGATCGCGTACGCGCCGTAGATGCCGCTGTTGATGTCGGCCACCGGCGGCGCCGACTTGATCGGCGGGCCGCCCTCCTCGCCGGTGTGCGCCATCAGGCCGCCGGTCGCCTGCAGGATGAGATCCATGCCCGGCTTCTGCGCCATCGGCCCGCTCTCGCCGAACGCGGTGATCGAGCAGTAGACGAGGCGCGGATTGATGCGGCGCAGGTCCTCGTAGCCGAGTCCCTTGCGGTCCATCACCCCGGGGCGGAAGTTCTCGACGAACACGTCGGCGTCGGCGACCAGGCGGCGGATGAGCGCCACGCCCTGCGGCTCGCCGATGTCGACGCAGATGCCGCGCTTGTTGCGGTTCAGGCCCTGGAAGTTCGGGCCGCCGATGTGCGGCGGCAGCTTGCCGGAGCGGTCGGCGTGGCGGATCGAATCGCCGCGGCCGGCCTTCTCGACCTTGATCACGTCGGCGCCCATGTCGCCGAGCAGCGTCGTGCACCACGGTCCGGCGGCCTGGTGCGAGAGGTCGATGACGCGGATGCCGGCGAGCGCGCCCTGTGCGGGAGTGGTCATGCCACGCTCGCTACAGGCGGCGCGCGCGGCGGTCAACGCGCTGCCGGTCAGGGCCGCGCGGCGATCTCGGCGAGCAGGGCCTCGAGCTGCGCGGCCAGCGCGGCGCGCGTCGCGGCGTAGGCCGGATCGTCGGCGCGGTTCTCGAGCTGGGCGGGATCGGTATCGAGATCGTAGAGCTCGCGCTCGCCGGTCTCGTACTCGACCCACGTGAAGCCGTGTTCGACGTCGCGCAGGCCGAAGTAGTCGGGCACCTCCCGGTCGGTGGTGAACACCTGCTGCGCGTCGATCTCCTCCCACAGGGAGATGCTGCTGTGCGCGTCGGGCGCGAGCGGCACGAACGCCACGCGGCGCGTGTCGGCGCGGGCGACGATGTTCACGCCGGGCAGGTGCGCGCGGGCCACGGTGGCGAGCGTGGCGAACGTCGTCGCGTCGTCGGCGCCGATCGGCACCGGCACCGCGTCGGCGCTCGTGCCGTCGCCGGCGTCGAACTCGAACAACACCGCCGCGCGCGGCACGGCGCGCGTCGGCCCGTGGAAGACGCGCAGCTGGTCGCCGTCGCTGACCTGGCCGCTGTACGTCAGGCCGTCGCCCCGCGACATGCGCCAGTTCTCGAGCAGGTACGCCTGCCGCGCCGGCGGTGGCGGCGCGTCGCCGAGCCACGGGACGAGCGACAGGCCGTCGGGCTCACGCGCCAGCGTCGTCCCGGCGAGCTCGGCGAGCGTCGGCGCGACGTCGATGTTGCAGACCGGCATCGGGTGACTGGACGGGACGGGAGAGAGGTCACGCGGGAAGCGGACGGTGAACGGCACGCGCTGGCACTCCTCGTAGGGACACCCCTTGCGGATCCAGACGTGATGCTCGCCCCAGCCGAGGCCGTTGTCGCTGGTCAGGAGGACGAGCGTGTCGTCGGCGAGGCCGAGCGTCGCGAGCTGATCGAGGAGGAGCGCGAGCTGCTCGTCGACGGCGAGCAGCGCCTCGTACTGGCGGATGCGGAACAGGTCGGTGATCGCGGGCAGGTAGGGCGAGTTGAGCCCCTGCAGCCGGTGCACCCAGCGCGGCTTGTCGCTGATGTCCGCCTCCTTCCAGCTCGCCGGCCGCCACGGCGTCAGGTCGGCGAACAGCCCGACGTGTCGTTCCGCCGGTGCGGGGACGAGTCCGGGCAGCTCGCCGTGCGGAGCGACCGGGGTCCACCAGGCGAGAAACGGCCGGCCGGCGGCGTGCGCCTCGGCGATGAAGTCGCGCAGGACGTCGGCGGAGAGGTCGGTGCTGTACTCGGCGTCCGAGGCGTGGTCGGCGAAGACGGTGCTCGCCCCGGTTTCGTCGACGATCTCGTAGTCGCTGCCGAGCACGCCGCCGTAGTGCTCGGTCGCCATCGCCCACCAGCGATCCCACCCCGGCGGGACGTAGAAGCGCCCGCCGACTCCGGCGGTGCGCTCGCTGGCGTAGGAGTTGAGATATTTCCCGAACAGCCCGGTGCGGTAGCCGACGGCCTGCAGGGCGACGGCGATGGTCTGCTGGTCGGCGCCGCTCAACCGGAAAGTCGGGGCGCCGCCGATCGCCCCGGCGATCTGGTACGTGCCGTGGCGGACGGCGTAGAGCCCGGTGAGCAGGGACGCGCGGCTCGGGCAGCACGCGGCATGCGGGGTGAACGCGTTCTCGAAGGTGCGGCCCTCGCCGGCGATCCGCGTCTGGAAGACCGGCATGGCATCGAGGCCGTCGAAGCGCGCGTCATCGAGGACGACGACGAGGAAGTTCGGGCGCGACGACAGGCACGGGTGGCTCGGCCCGCGTGACTTGACGCGGCCCGGCTGGTTGCGCGTGAACTGCTCGAAGCGGCCGCAGAGCCGGTCGGTGCCGACGCGCAGGCCGACCTCGAGATGCGTCACCGGCCCCGATATCGCGCCGGCGGCCCCGAGCCGGATCAGGAGCTTGCGTTCGGTCCAGCGCACGCTCGTCACGGCGTCGCCGGCGCTGCCGGTGTAGCGGTAGCCGTTGCGGACCCGTTGCCAGCGGTTGCAGCTGAGCGGCAGCTCGCGGACGCTGCCGGGCGCCGCGACACTGACCGCCGACTCGGCCGGACAGCGCGGATCCGGCATCTGTGCGACCGCCACCTGGCCGCGGAAGCGGACCAGGCCGCGCGCCGTCGCACCGCCGGTGAACGCCACCCGCTCGCCGCCGTGCAGCACGTGCTCCACGGCTGCCGCGGGCGAGCCGAGCGCCGCGCCGACCACCAGCAGCAGGCTCAGACAGCAGGACGCGGCAGGTGATCGCACGGGGGGCTCCAGCCGCGCGATAGTCCCCGCCAGCGTGAATTGTCAACGTAAATTTGTGTGTCTGAAGGGAAAAACTCGAACCGTATCCGCGGTCACCCGGCAGGCAGGAGCCGGTGACACCGCGCCGGGCAGCGTGCGGGGTCGGACGGTTGCCCGGCCTTCACACGCGCCAGTTGAGCGTGACGAGCACCAGGCCGGCGCTGATTCCCATGCCGGCGATGAAGGTCAGGTAGGCGAGGCGCAGGTAGCGGTATTTGCGCTCGGCGAGGAAGCGGCCGAGCGTGTACACCTCGCGCACCTGCATCTCGTAGGTGCGGCTCGGATCGTTCATCAGCTCCTCCATCGCGTCGTGGAACGCGCGATAGTCCATGCGCACGAAGTCGCCGAAGAAGAACAGGTTGAAGCGCGTGTCGGCGACGTCGGCGGTACCGCGGCCGCCGACCACCGGCACCTTCGGCATCGCCGCGTACGTCGCCAGCGCGATGGTCAGGAGGCAGAAGCCGCCGAGCACGATCACCGCCCAGCCGAACTGGGGGTCGGCGACGTAGCGCACCGCGAGCGTCAGCACGACCGACGAAAGGGTCAGCAGCATGCTCGATTTCACGTCCGCCATGCTGCTCAGCTGGATGAGGTTGCCCCGCGTCTGGCGCAGCATCTGGTCGAGATGCCCGCCGGGTTGCTGAATGTGCATCGTCTCCTCCCGATCGAGACGTGTCGTAGCGCGGCGCCCCGCGCCGGGCCACCGGCAGGGCGGTCGCGGGCGTCCCCCCGACCGCGGGCGTCCCCGCCCGCATGCCGGCTGCCGGCGAGCAACGTTTGACCCGCATGCTCTACCAGCGCGGTGCATGCGGGCGAGGACGTCCGCGGTCCCGAGGATGTCGGCTGGATTGAGCGGCGCGCGTCGTGTGCGACCGTTGGAGGGCGCGGCTCCCGCCGCGCCGCGGACGGACGTTGCCATTTGCATGAGGCGGCGCGCGTCCGCGGTCGTGCGGGAGCACGGCCCTCCACCGGTGTGCGTCGCCGGCCGCCTCGCTTGCGAATCGCGGGCGTGTGCGGCCGCGCCTCGGCTCAGGAGCCGGCGGCGGCGGCCGGGCGTCCGGGGACGGCCCTGGCGGCGGCGGCGCGCACCGCGGGCGGGAGCGGGCGGGTGTCGAGCAGCCAGCGGATGCGGGTGGCGACCTCGGGTGACGGGTCGCCGAGCGCCGGCACGATGGCGAGCAGCACCTGCTCGTCGGTCGGCTGCAGGCGGGTGAGCGCGTGCGCCGCCCAGACGCGACGCAGCGTGTCGGCGTTGCGCAGCGTCGGCACGACGCGCGCCGCGACGCGCGGGTCGGCGGGTGCGAGACAGGCGATCATGCCGAGGCCGCGCTCGTCGCGGTAGGCGCGCGCCGGGATGTCGTCGGCATCGAGCGCGTCGTGCAGCGGGGTCTGCGCGGTGATCGCGCACACGACCTCGACGGCGTCGTCGCTCAGCGGCGCCGCGAGCAGGTGGCGCGCGGTGTCGGCCGCCATGGTCTGCAGCTCGGCGGGCGGCAGCCAGCCGATGAGCGTCGCGACCTGCGCGAGCTCGAGCTTCAGCGCCGACGGCTCGAGCTGCGGCAGCAGGCCGAGCACGGTATCGCGCGTCGCCTCGAGGCCCTGCATCTCGGCGAGCCGCGAGCGCTCGGTGGCGCTGTAGCGCGCCGGCGGATGGCGCGCGAAGAACGTCTGCAGCGTCGGGATGAAGGCGAGCGCATCGCGCGCCTGCAGCAGGCCGTAGGCGATCGTCAGCCGTTCGGCGACCGAGCGGCGCTCGTCATAGAGCGCGCAGAGCAGGTCGTGCTGCGCCGCGGCGCGCTCGTCGCCGGTCATGCCGCGGCTCTGGATCAGCGCCGTGCCGGCGAAGGCGCGCAGCAGCGCGGCGTTGCGGCCCTCGTCGAGACGCGGATCCTCGAGTGCGGCGTGGTAGTTCGGCAGGCCGCGCAGGTAGCGCTCGAGCATCGGCGCGGTGTGGCGCGCCATCGGCGCGACCGAGGCGAAGCCGTAGAGACGCGGCACGCCGGCGAAGATGCGGCGCAGCGATTCGCGGAAGCTGCGGCCGAGCGGGCCGTAGCGCTGCGCGACGACGCGCTCGGCGGTCGGGCGGTCGAAGCCGTGATCGAGGAGCACGCGCAGGTATTCGCCGGGCGTGCGGCTGTCGGGATCCTTCGTCGCCAGGGTGTTGCAGCCGAGCAGGAACACCTCGCGCGGCGCGTGAAACAGCCCGGCGCAGCGCGCGTTGCACGAGGCCTCCTCGAGCTCCTGCAGGCTGAGCGAGACGCCGCGCGTGCCGAAGAAGCGGCCGGCGAACTCGCCGGTGAAGACGACGAGATCGCAGGTCAGGTCGGGCGAACAGGCGTCGAGCAGCCAGGGCGCGGCCGCCGCGCCCCCGGCGTCGGGCAGCCGCGGGTGCGCCGCGGCAGCGGCGAGGTCGATGAACTCGAAGCGCTCGGCGCTGAGGTGCGTGCGGAACTGCGCGAGCTCGCCGGGGTCGTTGACCGACAGAAAACAGACCCGCAGCCGGTCCGGCGCCGCCGCGGCAGGCAGCGCCCCGAGCAGCACGAGCGCCGCGAAGCTGGCGACCACGGAGCCGGCGCGCCCGATGCGAAGCAGCGCCACGGCGCTGACGATAGCCGCCGACCCGGGGCGCGCGAAGTCGGAAAATGCAGGCGCGGCATGGCAGCGAGCCGGCGGAACGTTGCCGGTTTCCTGCCCCGTGCGGCTGGCGCCGCAGGCGCCGCCGCGGCGCGATCAGCGGACGGTGACTTCGACGCGGCGGTTGTCGCGGCGGCCCTGGGCGGTGACGTTGCTCGCCGCCGCGTACGCCTGGCCGAAGCCGGTGATCGCCAGGCGCCCGCGATCGATGCCGAGCGAGACGAGATAGTCCGCCACCGCCTGGGCGCGCTGCTGGGCGAGCGCCGCGTTGCCGGACTCGCTGCCGGTCGAGTCGGTGAAGCCCTGCACGTTGAACGTCGCCTGCGGATACGGCTGCATCTGCTGCACGAACCAGCGCAGCTCGCGCTCGGCATCCGGCGTCAGCGCGGCGCTGCCGGTGGCGAAGTAGGCGACCGCCGCGTAGCGCTGTGCCTGGCCGTGCTGCTGCGCCTGCGCGGCCTGGTCGGCACGCGCCTGCGCCTCGAGGCGCTCGGTGGTCTGCTGGTAGGTGCGGTCGTACGCCGAGGGACAGCCGGCGAGCACGACGAGGAGCGGCAGGGCGAGCAGGCGCTTCATTTGCGCGGCTCCCACGCCTCGATCACCTCGGTCACCGAGAGCGTGCCGTCGTCGTCGCGGTCGACGGCCTCGTAGTCGATCTCGCGCACGCGCAGGAACTCGTCGAGATCGATCCGGCCGTCGCCATCGGTGTCGGCGCGCCGCAGGTCGTCGCCGCCGGGCAGCACGGCGCACTCCTCGACGGAGAGGAACGTGTCCTTGTTCGCGTCGGCGGCGTAGAACACGTCGATCGTGCGGACGCGGAACTCGTCGCGGTCGACGCGCCCGTCGCTGTTCGTGTCCGACTCGCTGAACGCCTGGCGCGGCTCGTACGTCGGCGTCGCGGCGGCGGCCGCGACGCCGAGCAGCAGCAGCGCGATCACCATGCTCGTCGTGCGCATCGCGTCCCTCCGCCTCAGCTCTGGATCTTCCACGTGCCGTCGGGCTGGCGGCAGGCGGTGCCGTACGCGTTCTCCGCCTGCCCACCGACGGAGATCGTCTGCTTGTACTCGCGGCAGTACTGCCCGTTCTGCTGGTAGGTGCGCGTCGGCGTGATCGAGCCGGAATGCCCGTTGTCGGGATTGTTCCAGACCGAAGGTTGCCCGGTACGGTTGTGCTCGAACGCCTTCTGCGCCGCCTCTTCCGCCATGCGCTTGTCGCGCCGATCGAGCTGGTTGCCGATCACCCCGCCGGCGAGGCCGCCGAGCAGCGCGCCGCCGACGATCCAGCCGGCGCCGCCGCCGGCGAGTGCTGCGATGCCGGCGCCGGCGCCGACGCCGGCGAGCGTGCCGAGCACCGCCTTGGGGTTCTCCTCATACTCCTGCTGCAGCGTCGCGCACGAGGACCCGAGCAGCGCGACGGCGAGCAGCAGCGCGATCATCCGCAGACGCAGGCCAGCCATGGGCCGGCGTGTTTAGCGCGTCCCGGCGATCCCTTCAACGCGAAGGCGCGACGTCGCGCGAAGCGGCGACCACGACGGCTTCGCGTCTCCGCGTCTTCGCGTTGAGCCGTCAGACGTCGCGGTAGCGCTTGCCGCCGGCGCGGACGGGCGCGAGGAGCGGCTCGAGATCGGACGGGGCGAGCGCGTAGCCCTCGGGATGCGGCGGGCGCGGCGGCAGGCCGAGCCCGGCGAGGACGCGCGGGTCGGCGTAGTACGCGGCGTAGGTCTGCAGCAGGACCGCCGGCGGCAACGCGTGCTCGCTGGTGGCGAGCGCGCGGACCAGCGCGATCTGCGCGTCGGCGGCGAGCGCGTCGAACGGCTGCCCGTGCTCGGCGCGGGCGCGCGCGTCGGCGGCGTCGAGACTCTGCGCGACGGCGGCATGCAGCGCGGGCGTGGCGCGCAGCGCCGTCTCGACGGCGTCCGCGAGCCCGAGGCTGCCGGCGCCGGGCAGCGCGCCGTCCGGGCGCGCGGGAATCAGCTCGTCGAGGGCGCGGGCGAGCGCGCAGCGCTGCGCGGCGGAAAAGCGGGGGAGGCTGGTGTGCGGCATCGGCGTCAGTCGAAGAGCGTCGCGAGGTTGCGCTTCATCGTGTCGGCGATGTGCAGCGCCAGCGCCTGGATGGTGTTGGTCGGGTTCACCGCCGCGGCGGTGACGAAGAGGCTGCCGT
Source organism: uncultured bacterium (assembly GCA_965651925.1). Taxonomy (GTDB): domain Bacteria; phylum Desulfobacterota; class Binatia; order HRBIN30; family CADEER01; genus CBFGUK01. The sequence goes on from CBFGUK010000108.1 coordinate 12,134, forward strand.
CGATGATGAACAGGTTGCGCACGTCGTGGCTGCGGCCCCACTCGTTGACCACCGAGCGGGCGGGATCGGTGCCCATGCGCGCGGTGCCCATCAGATGCCAGCCGGCGAACGGCAGCGGCGCCTCGACGATCGTGTCGCGTGCGCCGGCGGCTTCGAGCACCTCGCGGGCGCGGGCGACGCCGTGCGCCATCATCGCGGTGCTGTTCTCGCTCAGCCGGTAGGTGATCTTCGGCGCCGGGATGCCGTCCGCGTCGGTCAGCGCCGGATCGAGCGTCACGGTGTTCGTCTCGTCGGGCAGATCCTCGCCGATCATCACCATGCCCGCGGCGTGATTGAAGAGCTCGGCGTAGCCGCGGTGATGCTCGTCGCCGGGCAGCACGCGCCCGTGCGACAGCCCCCACAGCGCGGTCGAGGCCGGGCCGAGGCCGCGCAGGATCTCGAACGAGTAGCCGCGCACGAAGCCGCGCGTCCGGTCGGTCTCGTAGAACTCCTGGCTCATGATGCAGCAGCCGGTCGGCCCGCGGTAGCCGTCGAGCGGCTCGTCGAAGATGCCGGTGACCATCGCGTAGGGATGGAACATCAGGTTGCGGCCGACGAGGCCGCTGCGGTTGGCGAGGCCGTCGGGGAACGCGGGCGAGCGCGAGTTGAGCAGCAGGCGCGGCGTGCCGATGCCGTTGCAGGCGAGCACGACGATGTGGGCGCGCTGGCGGCGCTCGACGCCTTCGGCATCGTAGTAGATGACGCCGTCGGCGAGGCCGTTGGCGCCGAGCGTGATCTCGCGCACCCGGCAGCGCGTCCGCAGATGCACGCCAGCGCGCAGCGCCAGCGGCCAGTAGGTGACGTCGACGCTCGATTTCGCGCCGTGCGCGCAGCCGAGGAGGCAGGTGCCGGCATTCACGCAGGCGGCGCGCCCCTCGTAGTCGCGGCTGACGATCGCGCTGTCCGACGGCCACCAGTGCCAGCCGAGGCGGTTGAAGCCGCGCGCCAGCGTCTCGCCGAGCGTGCCGAGCGGCAGCGGCGGCAGCGGCACCTCCTTGGGCGGATAGGCGGGATCACCGGCGAGGCCGGAGACGCCCATCAGGCGGGCGTTGACGTCGTACCACGGCGCGAGCGTCGCGTAGTCGATCGGCCAGTCGTCGGCGACGCCGTCGAGCGTGCGGGCGCGGAAGTCCGACGGGTGAAAGCGCGGGAAGTGCGCGGCGTAGAGGATCGTGCTGCCGCCGACGGCGTTGAAGTTCGACACCGCGATCGGCGAGTCGGCGTCGTTGATCGGATAATCCGTGCGCCGGCCGCGGAGGTTCGGGCTGAACGCGAAGTCGCCGAGCTGGCGCGCCTCCCAGTCGGCCGCCGTGCCGGGGTAGTCCGACGGCTGCATCCAGTCGCCCTGCTCGAGGCACAGGATGTTCATGCGCGTGTCCGCCATGCTCCAGGCGAACGCCGCGCCCGCCGCGCCGGCGCCGACGATCAGGACGTCGACGATGTCCTCAGCCATCCGCGTGTCGTACTCCCCCCGGCGTTCAAGCGCGTTGCGTCGGCGAAGGCAATGCCGCCCGCGTGCGCAAGGAAGGCATGGCATCGTGTCGCCGCGAAACCGCCGGTTGTGTGCGACCGTTGGAGGGCCCGGCTCCCGCCGGGCCGCGGACGGACGTGTCCTTTCGCATGAGGCGGCGCGCGTCCGCGGCCGGGCGGGAGCCCGGCCCTCCAACGGTTGTGATCACCAACCGTCTCGCACCGGTGATCAGCCGCCGGGGAATTCCTCGGCACGCGCGACGCAAAACAGGCGGCCGCGGGCGAGCGGCGTGGTGCTGCCGAGATCGACCTCGGCGTGACGGCGCTCGAGGCGCGCGAATCCGGCGCCCGCGGCGAGGGCGGCGAGCTCGTCCGGCGGATGGCAGCGCTGGCGGATGACGACGTCGCGTCGCTGCCAGCAGCCATCCTCGACGCCGAACACGGTCAGCTCGGTGCGCCCGAGCCGCGCCGCGGGATCGTAGCCGCCGCGCACGAAGCAGGCGTGCTCGTCGTCGACGATGCCCATGGAGCCGTGCCACTCGCCGCGGTAGGCGTCCTCGAGCAGCGCGTCGAAGAAGAACCGGCCGTCGGGGCGCAGCACGGCGCGCACGGCGGCGAAGGCGGCCGCGACATCGGCCGCGGTGAGCAGGTGGTTGATGCCGTCGAACGTGAACAGCACGGCGTCGAAGCCGGCGCGCAGCGGCAGGGCGCGGGCGTCGCCGGCGAGGAAGGCGGCGGCGGGCGCGACGGCACGCGCGCGGGCGGCCATGGCGGGCGACGCGTCGACGCCGATCACCCGGTAGCCGCGCGCGACCAGGCGCTGCGCGAGATGGCCGCAGCCGCAGCCGACGTCGAGCAGCCGCGCCGCTGGCGGCAGCGCGGGCGCCACCATCCGTTCGAATGCCGCGAGCGCGAGATCGTGGAACGGTCCGCCCCAGTACCGTGCATACACCGCCGCGACGGCATCGTAGTCAGCCATGGCCCGCCGCGTACGCACGCGCCGCGCCGCGCCATGTCCGTCACACCGGCGAGCAAATTTTCCAGAGATCCTGCTGCATCCCTGTAGGTCTTACAGGGTGACGCCGGAGTCTACGCTGCCGCTGTATGTGTCTGCGTCAGTCCGCCGGCAGGCAGCAGCTTTGCAGATGACGCGCGGCTGCGGGCGCGTCATCCCGGCGCCTCGTGTGTCACGTCCACCACACTTTCAGCGGGGGAGGAGCGATGAAGGCACTTCTGGCAGGGGCGGCGTGTGCCGCTGCGATCGTGTTCACCGGGCCGGCGCTGGCCGCCGACGTGTGCACCTACAAGGTGACCAAGGCGATCGGCTTCCTGTGTCCGGCGCGGACCGGGCAGACGCTGTGTCTGCCGCAGCGCCCGCAACTCGGCGCCTGCGACCGCACCGCCTGGTGCTATGGCGGCAAGATGTCGTTCTGCTCGATCGAGGTCGAGCCGGTGAGCGGCCCGATCCGAAGCTGCCCGCACAGCGCGCGTCGCCTGCAGGACTGGTACAAGTGCGCGGCGAAGCGCTTCCCGGCGCCTGCCACCGCGACGGCGATCTTCACCGCGACGGCGATGCCGACCAACACGCCGGTGCCGACCGCGGTGCCGGCCACCGCGACGCAGGTCGCTACGCCGCAGGGGACCAACACGGCGGTGCCGACGGGGACGGTGGCGGCCTTCGTTCGGCGTCGCTGACGAGACCGGCTCCACGGGGGACGTCGCGTGGCGCGGCCGTGGTGTGGGCACCCGCGCCGCCAGACGTCACTCCCGTGGGGCTGCGGCGCGCGGGAGCGCACGGCGGACGGCTGAGAGCGCGACGCCCTCGTTGCTGCCGCCATGGTCGATGTTGCGCGTTGTCGACCCCCTGAAGTGAGGGGAGATACATGCCTGCCCCGTGCGGCAGGCGTCGCCATTTGCTGCTCTTCCAGAGGCCATGAATCCGCTGCCTCGCGTTGCCTCCGCCGCCTTGAGGCAGCGCGTTGCCGTCCGGGTCCCCTCTCCCAGGGGGAGAGGGTCAGGGTGAGGGGAGCCGACCGCGCGAGGTAGCGC
>CBFGUK010000109.1:0-15660 GCA_965651925.1 uncultured bacterium
TGGTTCCCCGGGCGGCTCTGCGCCTTTGGGGTGACGGGGTGGGCGGTCATGTCGTGGTCTGCCCTTGGGCAAATGCTCGTCGACGGGCTATGGGGTGGGCATGGAGTATCGCCGCCTCGGACGGACTGGTCTCAAGGTGTCGCGCCTCTGTCTCGGCACGATGATGTTCGGGCGCTGGGGGAATGCCGATCGCGACGACTGCGTGCGGATCATCGAGCGCGCGCTCGACGAGGGCGTGACGTTCATCGACACCGCGAACCGCTACAACTGGGGCGAGTCGGAGGAGATCGTCGGCGCCGCGGTGCGCGGGCGGCGCGACCAGCTCGTGCTCGCCACCAAGGTGTTCATGCCGGGGCTCCACGGCGGGCTCGATCGCGGCACGTCGCGCCGCCACATCATGCTGCAGGTCGAGGAGAGCCTGCGTCGCCTCGGCACCGACTGGATCGATCTCTACCAGTTGCACCGCCACGACAAGGACACGCCGCTCGACGAGGTGCTGCGCGCGCTCGACGACCTCGTCCGCCAGGGCAAGGTGCGCTACCTCGGCGTGTCGACCGGCCACGCAACCGACCCCGTCGACCTGCAGTGGCAGGGCTGGCGCATGGTCGAGGCGCTGTGGCTCGCCGACCGCCGCGGCTGGGAGCGCCTCGTCTGCACGCAGCCGCCGTACTCGATCTTCTCGCGCGACGCCGAGCGCGACGTCTTCCCGGTGTGCGAGCGCTTCGGCATCGGTGCGATCGTCTGGAGCCCGCTCGAGGGCGGCTGGCTCGCCGGGCGCTACCGCCAGGGGCAGCCGGCGCCGCCCGATTCGCGCGCCGCCAACGAGACCGAGTTCGGCATGTTCGTGCGCGACAACTTCGATCTGTCGAGCCCGCGCGGCCAGCGCCGTCTCGACGTCGTCGAGCAGCTGGTCGGCCTGGCGGCCGAGACCGGCGCCTCGCTCGCCGCGTACGCGCAGGCCTGGGCGCTCCGCCATCCCGCGGTGACCAGCGTCATCGTCGGCCCGCGCGTCAGCCGCCATCTCGACGCCGCGTTCGAGGCGCTGACGGTGACCATCCCCGACGAGCACCTGGCGCGCATCGACGCGCTCGTGCCGCCGGGCACGCGCGGCTGAGCGGTCGCGTCGCCAGCGTGCGCGGCGCCGCGGGGTTCTGCTAGGGGACGGCCTCCACGACTGCACAGGGGGAACACGCCATGGCGAACGTCCGCGACCAGATCCGCCTGACCGATGACGAGATGCGGGACTTTCTCGCCTCGAGTCGCACGGTGATCATGGGCACCCTCAATCACGACGGCTACCCGCACCTCGTGCCGATGTGGTTCAGCGTTCTCGACGGCCTGGTGCACATGCACACCTACCGGACGTCGCAGAAGGTGAAGAACATCCAGCGCGATGCGCGCGGTTCGCTGCTCGTCGAGGATGGCGAGACGTACGACACGCTGCGCGGCATCTTCATGCGCGGCCGGTTCACGATCATCGACGACCAGGAGGCGTGCTACCGCATCGCGATCACCTCGGCGAAGAAGTACCAGGGGCTCGACGAGGAGACCGCCGGCCCGGCCCTGCGCCACTACATCCGCAAACGCGTCGCACTGGTCTTCCATCCCGAGAAGATCTCGAGCTGGGATCACCGCAAGATCGGCGCGCCGCTCGGCTGAAACACGGAATCCGCAGATGATGCAGGTTGCGCAGATGACTGCCATTGCCGGGGCTCGCGCACTGTGGGACGAGGCGCCGTTCGCCTGAGCGGCACCGGTCACTGGTCACCGGTCACTGGTCACTGGTCACTGGTCACGCTTGTTCTCCTCTACTCCCCATGCGTCCGAGTGAGCGGGCACTGACGCGTGTGACGGTCGATTCGGCGCTGGCGCGGTACGCGTATCGCTGCCACCCCGACGGCTGCCCGCGCGAGCGGACGTGCTGTGTCGGGCTGACGGTCAGCGTGTCGCGCGGCGAGATGCGGGTCATCGACTCGCTGATGGACGAGGTCGGCCGGCTGGTGCCGTCGCTGCGTCGCGGGGACGCGTACGCCGACGTCTTCACCGATGGCGACGACGGGCTCGAGCTCGAGCCGCGCGACGAGCGCGGCACCTGTCCGTTCCTGTTCCGCCGCCGCGACCGCGCCCTGTGCGCCCTGCACGCCGTCGCGCTCGGCAGCGGACGCGCCGTCGCGGCGGTGAAGCCGCGCGCCTGCCGCCACTGGCCGCTGATCGTCACGGCGCGCGGGCACACGCTGCGCATCGGCGTGCACCCCGACGCACAACGCATCGGCTGCGTCGCCCCGCGCGCCGCACTCCCCGGTCAGCCCTCGCTGCGCGACGCCTTCGCCGCCGAGATTGCCGAGCTGCGCGCGCTGCTCGCGCAACGCTGACCGCGCCGTCGATGCCGAGCGATCAGCCACCGAGGAGAAGAGGACACCGAGTCGACGAAGCCAGGGATGCGATGCAACTGTAGCGAGTCGACGTCGTGTCCGCTGTGTCGCTGTGGTTGATCGTCACCGGTCACGCCTCTTCTTGTCGAGGATCGTATCGAGGACGCCGCCGAGGCCCTGGCCGATGGCGCCGGAGCCGCCCTTTTTGAGGAGCTCGCCGAGCGGGCCGCCGAGATCCTTGCCGACGAGCTTCTCGAGCTCGCTGGCGGCGACGGCGATGGCGACGTCGCGCGCCACGGCGACGAGGATGGTGCGGCCGACCTCCTTCGGCGTTGCGCCGCCTTCGCGCACGCCGATTGCCGTCAGCTCGAAGGGCGGCAGCGTCTCGGTGCGCAGCGGGCCGCCGGTGGCGCGCAGATCGAGCGTGGCGACGCCTTCGTGCAGCTCGAAGAGATGGATGATCAGCCGGCGCTCGCGGCCGCGCGCGGCCGGGGCGTGCGCCGTCGTGCGTGCCGCGCCGGGGGAGGGCGGGGTCGGCACCGTCGGCGGGGTGGCGACGGGGACGGTCGTTCCGGGCGTCGGCGCGGCGGGGGCACGGTCGCGCTCCGCGACCCACTTGCCCTCGACGGCGGTGCGCAGCACGTCGATGTTCGAGCGGCCCTGGGCGTCGACTTCGTAGACGACGCGCGGCGCGCCGATGCGCACCGCATCGATGACCAGCGGATCGGAGAGCACCGAACGCAGGTCGATCTGCACCTCGACACCGTCGAGCACCAGCGCGTGCGGCGCGGTGAAGCCGGGCGGGTTGGCGACGGTCAGGTTGTGCACCGTGGCGCGGCCGGCGGCGAGCGCGATGTCGACGTCCTCGACGCGCACCGCCGTGCCGGTCAGCGCGCTGCCCCCCTCCTCGAGGCGGCGCTGCACGATCGTGTCGAGCCGCACGAGCACGAGGCCGGCGGCGAGGACGACGAGCAGCAGCAGCGCCGCCAGCGCGAGGAGCAGGCGGCGCTTCACGCCGCGCTCCGCAACGGATAGCGGACGCCGGTGAGCTGTTCGGACAGCCCCCACAGCCGACGCGCGGCGTCGGTGTCGAGCGAGCGGGCGTTCGAGGTGACGCGCTTCGGATGGCCGCGCATCTCGCCGATGCCGTCCGGGCCGAAGTACTCGCCGCTGCGCACCTCGGGGCAGGCGGCGGCGTAGAGCTGCGGCAGCGCGCCGTGCGCCGCCGACTGCGCGAACAGCGCGTTGCCGAGATTGTTGATGCGCTCGAGCAGTGTCGAGCCCTCCATGCGCGGGGCAGCCGCCTGCAGGTTGGTGGCGGCATAGCCGGGATGGGCGGCGACGCTGCTCGTGCCGGCGCCGCTCGCCGCCAGGCGGCGGTGCAGCTCGTACGCGAACAGCAGATTCGCGAGCTTGCTCTGCCCGTACGCCGGCCAGCGCCGGTAGCCGCGCTGCCAGTGCGGATCGTCGAAGCGGATCCGCCCGAGGCGGTGGAAGCCGCTGCTCACCGTGACGACGCGCGCCCCCGGCGTCGCGTTGAGCCGCTCGAGGAGGTGCCCGGTGAGCGCGAAGTGGCCGAGGTGGTTGGTGCCGAACTGCATCTCGAAGCCGTCGGCGGTGGTGCGGTAGGGCAGCGCCATCACGCCGGCGTTGTTCAGCAGGACGTGCAGCTGCGGGAATTGCTCGAGCGCCGCGTCGGCAAAGCGGCGGATCGCCTCGAGGCTGCAGAGATCGAGCGCCATCAGCGTGACGGTGGCGCGGGCGTGGCGCGCGCGGATCTGCTCGACCGCCGCGCGTCCCTTCTCCTGATCGCGGCAGGCGAGCACGACGTGCGCCCCCTTGCCGGCCAAGGCCAGCGCCGACTCGTAGCCGAGCCCGCTGTTCGCCCCGGTGATGATGACCGTCTTCCCGCTCTGGTCGGGGATGTCGTCGACCGTCCAGCGTGCCATGCCGCGCCTCCTGCCGACGCGTGTACCGGCTTTGCGGGGCGAGGTGTAGCGGGAGCAGAGGCTGAACCGCCACGGCGCCAAGGCGCCAAGGCCTGATGAGCAGTGTGGCGAGGGCGGCGGCGACGCGGTTGCGCCGCCGCCGCCGTGGGGCTCAGTCGCCCTCGTACTTGAAGGAGAGCTTCACCTTGGCGCGGTAGAGCGCGACCTTGCCGTCCTCGACGGTGACGTCGAGCTCGCTGACTTCGGCGACGCGCAGGTCGCGGAGCGTCTTTGAGGCCCGCTCGACGGCCATGGCGACGGCCTTCTCCCAGGAATCGGGGCTCGTTCCGATCAGCTCGATCACCTTGTACAGACTCTCGGCCATTGCGTTCCCTCCCTCTGGGTTGTGGTGGCGTAAAGGCGCCGGCCACCGCGGGGCGGACCGGCGATCAGGGACCGGCGATGGTGCGCGCGGCGGTTTCGCGCGCCCAACGATAATCGGGCTTGCCGCTCGCCGAGCGGACGATCGTCTCGACCGGCACGATCGCCTTCGGCAGCTTGTAGCGCGCGAGGTGCTCGGCCGCCGTGGCAAGCAGCTCGGCATCGCTCGCGCGCGCGCCGGGACGGAACTGCACGAGCGCCGTCACCTGCTCGCCCCAGCGCGGGTTCGGTGTGCCGGCGACGATGACGTCGTACACCGCCGGGTGGTGCTTGAGCGCGCGCTCGACCTCCTCGGCGAAGATCTTCTCGCCGCCGGAGTTGATGCACACCGAGTCGCGGCCGAAGACGATCACGGTGCCGTCGGCGGCGACCTGGGCGCGGTCGCCGGGCACGGCATAGCGCACGCCGTCGATCGCCGGATACGTGCGGCGCGTCTTCTCCGGGTCGTTGAAATAGCCGAGCGGCAGATGCCCGGTGCGCGCCAGCCAGCCGAGCTCGGGCTCGCCGGGCGCGACGCGGCGCGTCAGCGCGGCATCGAGCACGCAGGTGTGATCGTCCATCTTGAACGCCGCCGGCGCGACCTCGTCGCCCTTCGTGGTCAGCGTCGCGCCCTGCGCGCCGGTTTCCGAGGAGCCGAAGCCGTCGAAGATCATCAGGTCGGGCAGCGCCTCGAGGAACGCCCGCTTGAACGGCGGCGAGAGGATCGCCCCGCCCGAGCCGAGGATGCGCAGACTCGACAGATCGTAGGCGCGCTGCGCGAGCTGATCGAGCAGCGGGCGCGCGAACGCGTCGCCGACGATCGACAGCGTCGTCACGCGCTCGCGCTCGATCGTCGACCACAGGTCGTGCGCGTCGAGCGCGCGCGTCTGCGCCGGCAGCACGATCGTGCCGCCCTGGTGGAGGATCATGAACGAGCTCCACTGCGCGGCGCCGTGCATGAACGGCGGCGCGGGCAGGGCGCGGACGAACGAGCCCATCGGCGCGCGCTCGACGAGCTCGTCGATGTGCCCGACGATGCCCATGCCGCCGGGCAGCTGCCCGCCCATGGCGGCGAAGAAGATGTCGCGCTGCGTCCACAGCACACCCTTCGGCATCCCCGTCGTGCCGCCGGTGTAGAGGACGTACAGGTCCTCCTCGCGCGGCGTCACCGGCGGCGGCGCGTCGCTCGCCGCGGCGAGCGCCTCCTCGTAGTCGCGCGCGCCGGGCAGCAGCGGCTCGCCGCTGCCGTCGTCGACCTGCAGCAGCAGCGCCGGCGTCGGCAGATCGCGCAGCACCGCCGCGAGGCGCGGCGCGAAGCTCGCATGATAGATCACCGCGCGCGTGTGCGCGTCGGCGAGCAGGTAGCGCAGCTCGGCCTCGACGTAGCGATAGTTGACGTTGAACGGCGCGGTGCGGGCCTTGTAGCAGCCGATCATCGCCTCGAGGTACTCGTGGCCGTTGTAGAGATAGAGGGCGACGTGGTCCTGCCCGGACTCCCAGGGCTCGAGCGCGTCGCGCTCGCGATGGCAGCCGAGCCCGGCAGCATGCAGCACGTTGGCGAGCCGGCGCGAGCGCAGCTGGAAGTCGCGCCAGGTCAGACGCCGGGCCGGCGTGACGATCGCCTCGTGGTCGGGAATCGCGTCGGCGAGCGCTTCGTTGAGCGTGGCGAGAGCGAACATGGGAGCTCCTGGAGCGCGGTCAGCTGTCAGCTAGCAGCTTTCAGCGGTCAGCGGGAACGGGGAAAAGAAGCAGCGGAAAGCGGAAACTGCGGAAACTGCGGATAAAAGTGGGAGACCGCACGTTCGAGCCATCCGACTTTCCGCTTTCCGCTCTATCTACGCCGAGATTGAGCGACACGCCTCGGTTCAACAGGCGCCGACGGAGCGGCGCCTTCCAGTGGGCACGTCAGATCAGGCATCGCTCCATGCGGCGATCACGTCCTCGACGGTCGTGATCGTCGCGAGGAGGCGGAGCGTGTTGGCGAGCACCGCCTCGACGTAGTCGTCGGGCGTGCCGGTGACCGCCTGACGCGGGATGACGACCTGGTAGCCGGCGTTGACGGCCTCGATCGTCAGGCCGGTGATGCCGATGTTGACCGAGACGCCGGTGGCGACGACGGTACGCACGCCGAGATTGCGCAGCAGCTGGTCGAGCTCGGTGCCGTGAAACGGCGTGACGCCGTGGAAGCGGGTCAGCACCCAGTCGCCGTCACGTGGCGCGAGCGGCGCGACGACCTGCTGGCGCGGCGAGCCGGGCACCAGCGGCTCCCCCTTGCGCCCGAGCGCGAGCAGCAGGCTGTTCGCCAGCGTGCCGGCGGAATCGGCGCGGCGCGCCACGGTGAGATAGAACACCGGCACCCGCGCGGTACGCGCGGCGTCGAGCACGCGGCCGATGTGCGCGATCGTGTCGTGCCGCCGCACCGCCTCGCCGAGCGCTCCTAGAGTCGCCGATTCGCCGACGATGCCTTCCTGGCACTCCATCACCAGCACCGCCGTGTGTGCCGGCGTGACCAACGTGGGCAGATCGATCGCCATGGGCCTCAACGCGAAGACGCGAAGGCGCGGAGACCGATTTTGCGTCTTCGCGACTTCGCGTTGACCACCGTATTCATCCGCCGATGAGCGGGTACAGGGTTTTCGCGTTCTCGGACAGGATGCGGCGCTTGCTCTCGTCGCTGATGTCGGAGCGTTCGGCGATGAGCTTCACCGTGTCGGGGAACGCGCAGTCCCAGTGGTAGTAGTCCGAGGCGTAGACGATCCTGCGGTCGCCGAGCAGCTCGATGACCTGCTTGAGCATGTGCTCGTCGGGCTCGCAGGAGATGAAGCAGTTGCCGTCGAAGAAGTACTCGCTCGGCTTGCGGTCGATCGCCGGCGCCTGCTCCGACATCAGCTCGTAGTGCTCGTCGAGCCGTTCGAGCCAGAACGGCAGCCAGCCGCAGCCAGACTCCATGAAGCCGACGCGCAGCGTCGGGAAGCGGTGGATGACGCCGCCGATGATCAGCGACATCAGCGCCAGCATGTTGCCCATCGGGTGCGTCAGCGCGTGCACCTCGAGGCGCGTCTGGAAGCGGTCGACGCCGATCGGGAACTGGTCGGGCGCCTGGCCGCCGCCGTGGATGCACACCGTCGCGTTGAGGCGCTCGGCTTCCGCCCAGACGACGTCGAAGCTCGGATCGCTGAGGTTCTTGTCGCGGATGTGCTGCGGGCAGACCATGCCGACCAGGCCGAGCTCGGTGACGGCGCGGCGCAGCTCGGCTGCCGCCGCGGGCGGATCGATCATCGGCAGCTTGGCGATCGCCTTCAGGCGGTCGGGGGCATGCGCGTTGAAGGCCGCCTTGGCGTTGTTCATCGTCCGGCAGAGCGCGATCGCGAAGTCGCGGTCGAGCAGCGCCCACTCCTCGCCGGCGCCGCCGGGGAAGTTGACCGTCACGTCGATGCCCTCGAGGTCCATGTCCTTCAGGCGCTCGACCGGATCGGTCATGCCGGGGCGCGAGTCGAATTTGTCGCCCTTGCGCGCCAGCCCGCCACCGGGGAGGGTCAGCTTCGCGTAGTGCTTCGCGATCCGGTCGCGGTACTCCGCCATGCGCGGCTGCCACTCCGCCGGCAGCGTCTCGCGCCAGTTCGCGTGCTCGCCGCCGTGCCCGTCCGCATCGATTACATGGAACCCGAATCGACCCATTTGGAACCTCCAACTGCGTGACCGATGACCGGTGACCAGTGACCGGTATCAGGACTGGTCACCAATCACCGGTCACTGGTCACGCTGTTTCTCCATGGAAAAGACGCCGCGCGCGAGGTGGCCGGCGCGCAGGTCGGCGAGCGCGGTGTCGAACTCGTCGAGCGCGTAGTGCCGGGTGATGAGCTCGTCGATCTTCAGCCGGCCACCGAGATAGAGCTCGGCGAGCATCGGGAAATCGCGCTGCGGGCGCGCCGCGCCGTAGCGGCAGCCGAGAATCGCCTTGTTCTGGTAGAGCGCGTGCACGATGAACTCGACCGGCGTGCCGACCTTCGGCACGCCGACGATCGTCATGCTGCCGCCGGGGCCGAGCGCGTCGAGCGCCTGGCGGATGACCTGCACGTTGCCGACGCACTCGAACGTGTAGTCGGCGCCGCCGCCGGTGAGGTCCTTCACCGCCGCGACGGGATCGGTCTGCGACGCATCGACGACGTGCGTCGCCCCGAAGCGCTGTGCCCACTCGAGCTTCTGCGCCATGACGTCGACGGCGATGATCTTCGCCGCGCCGGCCATGACACCGCCCTGCACGCAATTGAGGCCGATGCCGCCGACGCCGAACACCGCCATCGTCGCGCCGGTCTCGACGCGCGCGCGGTTCACCACCGCGCCGAAGCCGGTCATCACGCCGCAGCCGATCAGCGCTGCGCGGTCGAACGGCACGCGCGGATCGATCGGAATCGCGCCCTGCTCGCGCACGACGGTGTATTCGGTGAACACCGAGGCGTTGGCGAACTGGAACGCCGGCGCGCCGCCGACGGTGAACGGCCGCGCATCCTTCGGGCTCGGGGCGTTGCGGCACTCGGTCGGGTGGCCGGCATCGCACTTCGCGCAGCGCCCGCAGTGGGCGAGCGTCGAGATGATCACCGCGTCGCCTTCCTTGACCGCGCGCACGCCGACGCCGACCGCCTCGACGATGCCCGCCCCCTCGTGCCCGAGCACCACCGGGACGGGGTAGGGGATCGTGCCGTCGATGACGCTGAGATCCGAGTGACACAGCCCGGCGGCGCAGATCTTCACCCGCACCTCGCCCGGCCCCGGGTCGCGCACCGTCACGTCTTCGATGGCGACGGGCTTCCCGCCGCCGTGGAATACCGCTGCCTTCATTGCTGTTTCTCAACGCGAAGACGCGAAGGCGCGACGTTGCCTTTTCTGCCTCCGCGTCTTCGCGCCTCCGCGTTGAATGTCATGCCGTCCAGCCGATGTACTTCAGTTCGCTGTACGCGTTGAGCGCGTACGTGCCGCCGTCGCGGCCGATGCCGCTCAGCTTGTAGCCGCCGAACGGCGCGTCGGGGTTCATCGGCGCGCCGTTGATCTGCACCGTGCCGGTGCGCAGCGCGCTCGCGACGCGCAGGCCGCGCGCCGTATCGCCGGTCCACACGTAGCCGTAGAGGCCGAAGTCCGAGTCGTTGGCGATCGCGATCGCCTCCGCCTCGTCGCGGAACGGAATCGCGGCGATCACCGGACCGAAGATCTCCTCGCGGGCGATGGTCATGTCGTTGCGCACGCCGGTGAACAGCGTCGGCTCGACATAGAAGCCGCGGTCGAGATGCGCCGGACGCTTCCCGCCGCAGGCGAGCGTCGCGCCCTCGGCGAGGCCGGCGGCGACGTAGCGCTCGACGCGCTCGCGCTGCGCGGCGGAGATCAGCGGCCCGACGACGACGCCGTCGCCGGTCGGCGGGCCGATCACCAGCTTCGCCGCCGCGGCGGCGAGCGCGGCGGTGAATTCGTCGTAGATCGCCTGCTCGACGAGCAGGCGCGTGCCGGCGATGCAGATCTGCCCGCTGTGGAACGTCCACACCTGCATCGCCGCGGCGAGCGCCCGCTGGCGGTTCGCGTCGGCAAAGACGATGTTCGCCGACTTGCCGCCGAGCTCGAGCAGCGTGCGCTGCATGCGCCGCGCGCCGCCGGCCTGGATCGCACAGCCGACGGCCGTGCTGCCGGTGAACGACACCATGTCGACATCGGGCGAGGCGCACAGCTCGGCACCGATTTCCGGCGCCGGGCCGCAGACGAAGTTCACCACGCCCGGCGGCAGGACGGAGTCGACCAGCCGGCAGAGCTCGGCGACGCCGAGCGGATCGGCGGGGGCCGGCTTGACGACGACGGTGTTGCCGCAGGCGAGCGCCGGGCCGATCTTGCCGGCGCAGTTGGTCATCGGGAAGTTGTACGGCGTGATGCAGGCGACGACGCCCACCGGCTCACGCACCGCCATACCGGAGGCGACGCCGCCGCCCTGCCGCGCCGTGAGCACCTGCGGCGGCAGCGGCTGCTGCGCGGGCAGGGCCGCGAGCGCCGCGTACTTGGCGAGGCGCGCGCCGACGGCGCCGACCTGCTGCGTCTCGGCCACGACGCGCAGCGCGCCGGTTTCGGCCATCGTCAGATCGACGAGCGTCGCCTTCTCGCGGTCGAACAGCTCGGCAGCGCGCTGCAGCGCCGCGCCGCGCTCGGCGCCGCTCATGCGCGGCCACGGCCCGCGCTCGAAGGCCTCGCGCGCCGCGCGCGCCGCGCGGCGCACCTGCTCGAGCGAGCACTGCGGCGCGTGCCCGGCCGGCTCCTCGGTCGCCGGGTTGATCACGGCGTAGGTGCCCTCCGCGGCCGGCTCCCAGGTGCCGTTGATGAGGATGCTGTCGATTCGCATTGCTGGCGACCAGCTGTCAGCAGTCAGCCGTCAGCTCTCAGCCAATCCGGCTGACGGCTGACCGCTGACTGCTGACAGCTTTCTCACGCCGCGCGCTGCAGTGCCGCCTCGCGCATGCGCGTCGTGCTGTGCAGCGGGTCCTTGTCGAACACCGGCAGGATCTTCGTGCCGAAGGTCTCGATCGAGCGCAGCACGTACTTCTGGTCGATGGTCATCGTCAGCGGCGAGTAGATCAGCTGGTCGACGCCGATTTCCTCGTACATGCGGATGACCGGGATGATCTCCTCCGGCGAGCCGATCTGACGGCCGCCGACGGCAAGCCCGGCCTTGAGGTCCGCCTCGTTCGGCGGCGGCAGCGCCGGCACGGGGCCTTCCTTCGGGAACTGCGGCGGGCGCGGAATCGAGTCGAGCCACGAGAAGAAGAGCTGCGTGAAGTACTCGGTGCGCGCCGTGCAGAACAGCCGCCGCGCCTCGTCGCCGTCGGGCAGGCAGAACATGTTCGTCGTCACGGCGATGTTGTCGTTGATGAAGCCGCCGATCGGCTGCGTGCAGCGCTTGATGCCGTCCTTGTACGCCTTGACCAGGGGCGCGATCTGCTCGGGCGTGCCGAACGTGAAGCACAGCGCCCCGAGGCCGAGCTCGCCGGCCTCGGCGAACGTCGGCGGGCTCGAGCAGGCGAGCCACATCGGCGGATTCGGCTTCGAGTACGGCTTCGGCAGCACGTCGCGCTTCGGCATGCGGAAGTACCTGCCCTCGAACTCGTAGGGCTCGTCGCGCCACATGCGCGGAATCTGCTCGAGCGACTCGCGCCACATCGGCTTCGTCTCGGCGGCCGACGGGATGTCGAAGCCCGCCCACTCGGCCGACGACGAGCCGCGGCCGGTGCCGAACTCGACGCGCCCTTCGGAGAGATGGTCGAGCGTCGCGATGCGCTCGGCGACGCGCGCCGGGTGGTTCACCTTGGCGGTGATGTTGGTGATCGCCGTGCCGACGTGGATCTGCTTCGTGCGCGCCGCCACCCAGGTGAGGAACACCTCGGGAGCCGGTTGGTGCGAGTAGTTCTTGAGGAAGTGATGCTCGGGCGACCAGTCGTACTTGAAGCCGACCGCGTCGACCGCCTCGGCGACCTCGACCTCACGCCGGAAGCGCGACTGCTCGGTGTCGTCGTGCGGCGTGTGCATCTGCGAGAAGATTCCGAACTCCATCCTGTCGCCCTCCCGGCCCGGCCCGCGCCCGGCCTCTTGGATCGGTGATTTCGGTTCCGCGAATTACCATTCGGCTTTCCGAATTGTCAATTGCGAATCGTATTGCTACGGTTCGCGCGATGGCGGGCGGGACGCTCCAGGACAAGGCGCGGCAGGCGCGTACCGACGTCTACCGCCAGCACATCCTCGAATCGGCCGAGCAGGTGTTCGCCGAGCACGGCTTCGAGAACGCCAAGCTGCAGGACATCTCGCGCGTCGCCGGCGTCTCGATGGGGACGATCTACGCGATCTTCCCCGGCAAGGAGGAGCTGTTCCGCGCCCTCCTCGAGGCGCGCGGCCGCGAGATGCTCGAGGTCGCACGCGCCGGCGTCGGCGGCGACGACGACCCGCGCGCCGCGCTCGACCGACTGATCACCGCCTACATCGACTACTTCCTCGCCCATCCGCACTTCCTGCGCATGCACCTCCGCCTCGGCACGTCCTGGGTGCTCGGGCCGTCGGAGCGCACGCAGGCGCAGGTGCAGCTCTGGGCCGACATCCACGCGTTGCAGTCCGATCTCATGCGTCGCGGCATCGCCGCCGGCGTCTTCGTCGACGAGGATCCGGCGTTTCTCGCCAAGACGTTCAGCGCGCTCGACCAGGTGCTGCTCGCCGACTGGGTGAGCGGCGGCATGCGCGCGACGCGCGACGAGCTGGTCGCGCGCATGCGCGCCCTGGTCATGCGTACGATCCTCCGCTGAGCCCCTGCGCAGGCCGCGGAGGCCGCCGCCCGGCGTCTCGCGTCGCGCAGCGGGTCGCGTGTCTGCGGAGCTGCTTGCGTCTTCTGTGACGGCGCGCGCAGAAGGAATGCATGCGCTCATTCCTGCTGATCTCCCTGATCGCGATCATGCCGGTGGCCGCCGCGAACAGCGCCGCGGCGGTCGTCATCCGCCTGTCGGACGTGGCCGGCGATGCCGGCGAGACGGTCGAGATCGTCGCGACACTCGACGCCGGCGAGGAGCTCGTGGCCGGCGTACAGAACGACATCATCGTCGCCCCACCGCTGTCGTTCGCCACGCGGCCGAACGGGCGGCCGGACTGCACCGTCGAGCCCTCGATCGAGAAGACCGGTACCTCGTTCGCGTTCCCGCCCGGGACGTGTGGCGACGAGCCGTGCGAAGTGGTGCGCGCGCTCGTGCTGGCGCTCGACAACGTCGATCCGATCCCTGACAGCTCGGTGCTGTACCGTTGCCGGCTCATCGTCGATCCGGACGCCATCGACGACGTCTATCCCGTTGCGGTCGTCCGCGCCGGTGCGTCGGATCCGGATGGCAATGCCTTGCCGGCGGACGGTCTCGACGGCAGCGTCAACGTCGGCGGCCCGATCCGTCCGGGGATGGCCACCGTGCAGATCGACAGTGGTACGGTCCGGTTGGCGGAGACGGTCGACATCGGTGCGCGCATCCTCACCGGGTCGGTCAAGAATCTGTTCCTGAGGCTCGAATACGCGCCGGATACGCCGGTGCTCACGAGCGGTCCGGGGATGGAGCCGGCATGTTTCGTGACCGGGACGGGACTCAGCGCGGGCTTCAGCTTCCTGCCTCCGGGATGTGCAGGCGCTGAATGCACGATGGTGCGGGTCGAGCTGTCGTCCCATTCGATCACGCTGCTGCCCAACCAACCGCTCTTCGCCTGCCGGTTCCGGCCGCTGCCGGTCGCGACGCCGGGCCTTTACGCGATCGGCTGCGGCGGTGCGTTCGGTACGGACGCCGGCGCACATGCGGTCACCGTGCAGTGCAGCGGCGGTACGCTCGATGTCTCGGCGGATCCGACGCCGACGCCGACACCGACGGGCAGCGATGAGACACCGGTGCGCGCTACGTTTACCGCCACGGCGCGGCTGCAAATGACCACGACACCAGCGGTCGGTGGGGATTCCGACGACAGTTGCGCCGTCGTGCCGGTCGACGGTCGCACACCGTCGAGCGCGCTGCTCTGGCCGCTCGTCGCCTGGTGGCTCGTTCGCCGCCGGCGCGTCTCCCTGTCGCCAGGCGAAGGTGATCAGCCACAGAGGCGCGGAGGACGCGAAGTCGAGTGAGTCACGTGCCGCAGAACGTCTTGTAGCAGGCGGTGATGTCCGGCGGTGCGGGCTCCGCGTAGCGCTCGAGACCGGGACGCTCGTCGAACGGCTGGGTGATCGCCGCGAGCAGGCGATCGAACGGAGCGAGATCGTTCTCATCGGACGCCGCCGTCAGCGCCTCTTCGACGCGCTGGTTGCGCGGGATGTAGAGCGGGTTGACGCGCTGCATGGCGGCGCGCCGCTCGGTGCCCGGCCGGCCGTCGCGTTCGGCGCGTGCCCGCCAGCGCGCGAGCCAGCGGTCGAGCGCCTCAGGATCGGAGAACAGTGCCGCCAGCGCCGCGGTGTCGCCGGCCGCGGCGTCGCCGAGGCGTCGCCAGGCGAGCGTGAAGTCGACGCGCTGGGCGTGCAGCAGCGCCAGCCAGTCGCTGGCGAGCGCGGCGTCGTCGCCGTCGGCATCCGACAGCCCGAGCTTCGCGCGCACGCCGGCGAGCCAGCGCGCCGCGTACCAGTCGGGGAACGCGTCGATGACCTCCATCGCGCGTGCGACGGCACGGTCGGTCGATTGCGCGTCGATCAGCGGTAGCAGCGTCTCGGCGCAGCGCGCGAGGTTCCAGCGCGCGATCAGCGGCTGGTTGCCGTACGCGTAGCGGCCCTGCAGGTCGATCGAGCTGAACACCGTCTCGGGGTCGTAGGCCTCGAGGAACGCGCACGGGCCGTAGTCGATCGTCTCGCCGGCGATCGACATGTTGTCGGTGTTCATCACGCCGTGGATGAAGCCGACGTGCATCCACTGCGCGACCAGCGCCGCCTGCCGTTCGGCGACGCGGCGGAACAGGCCGAAGAAGCGGTCCGGGTCGCCGACGAGATCGGGGTCGTGGCGGGCAATCGCATACTCCGCCAGCGCACGCAGCTGCTCGTCGGCGCGACGCGCGGCGAAGAACTCGAACGTGCCGACGCGCAGGTGGCTCGTGGCGACGCGCGTCAGCACCGCGCCGGGCAGCGGTCGCTCGCGCCATACGGTCTCGCCGGTGCGCACGGCGGCCAGCGCGCGCGTCGTCGGAATGCCGAGCGCGTGCATCGCCTCGCCGATCAGGTACTCGCGCAGCACCGGGCCGACCGCCGCCTTGCCGTCGCCCTGGCGGGAGAACGGCGTGCGGCCGGAGCCCTTGAACGCGATGTCGCGCCGCCGGCCATGGCGATCGATCACCTCGCCGAGCAGCACCGCGCGCCCGTCGCCGAGCTGCGGCACGAAGCCGCCGAACTGGTGCCCGGCGTACGCCTGCGCGATCGGCGTCGCGCCGGC
>CBFGUK010000110.1:0-15604 GCA_965651925.1 uncultured bacterium
GAGGAGGATGCCCGGGCGCGGCACGGCGTGCCGGCCGGCGGCGCCCGCGCGCGTCACTCGTCGTGCTCCAGCGGGGCGAGGCCCTTGTAGGCCGCGAGCCGGTTGTAGAGCGTCTTCAGGCTGACGCCGAGCAGCTCGGCCGCCTGCTGCTTGTTCCCCTTGCAGGCGGCGAGCGTCGCCATGATGAGCTGCTGCTCGACTTCGGCGACGCTCGCCCCGACGCGCACCGTGAGATACCCCGGCTGCCCGGCCTCGCCCGACTCGCCCGCCGCCTCGCCGCCGCCGATGCCCGCGCCCTCGACGCCGAGCGACTCGCGCGGCAGCGCCTCGACGCCGATCTCGCCGTCGGGGGCGAGGATGAACGCGCGCTGCACGAGGTTCTTCAGCTCGCGCACGTTGCCCGGCCAGGTGTAGCTGGCGAGCATTGCGCGCGCCGCATCGCCCCAGCGCTTGCGCGTGCCGTGCTCGGCGTTGAGCTCGGCGAGGAAGTGCTCGGCGAGCGCCTCGACGTCGCCGGCGCGCTCGCGCAGCGGCGGCAGGCGGATGGGGAACACGTTCAGGCGGTACCAGAGGTCCTCGCGCAGGCGCCCGGCGGCGACGGCATCCTCGGGGATGCGGTTGCTCGCCGCGATGACGCGCACGTCGACCTCGAACGGCCGCTCGCCGCCGACCCGCTGCACCAGCCCGGTCTCGAGCACGCGCAGCAGCTTCACCTGCAGCTCGGCCGGCATCTCGGTGATCTCGTCGAGGAACAGCGTCCCGTCGGTCGCCTGCTCGAAGACGCCGCGGTGCAGGCGCTCGGCGCCGGTGAAGCTGCCCTTCTCGTGGCCGAACAGCGTGCTCTCGATCAGCTGCGGCGAGATCGCGCCGCAGTTCACCGGCACGAACGGGCCGCGCCGGCGGCGGCTGAGCTCGTGGACGGCGCGCGCGACGAGCTCCTTGCCGGTGCCGCTCTCGCCGACCAGCAGCACCGTCGCCTCGGTCGGCGCGACCTTGGCGACGAGATCGTAGACGCGGCTCATCGCCGCCGAGTTGCCGACCAGGGGGCCGAAGCGGCCGAGCTTGCGCAGCTCGCTGCGCAGCGAGCCGATCTCCTCGCGCAGCTCGCGCGTGCGGGCGACGTTGGCGAGGATGGTACGCAGCCGGACGAGGTCGACCGGCTTGGTCAGGTAGTCGGTGACGCCGCGGCGCAGCGCCTCGACCGCGGTCTCGACGCTCGAATGGCCGGTGATCACCACCACCGCCGCGCCGATCTCGCCGGCGGTGTCGAGCAGGTCGAGGCCGCTGCCGTCAGGCAGGACGAGGTCGGCGAGGATGACGTCGGGCGGGTGGGCGGTGATCAGGGCTCGAGCGCGAGCCAGATCTTCGGCGACATCCGCCGAAAAGGTGTTCGCCTCGAGCAGCTCCCTGAGCGCCGCGCCCGCGGTGCGGTCGTCTTCGACCACGATCGCGTGCGGCATGCACGTCAGCTAGCGCGCGACGGGTGACGAGACAAGCCGTCACTCGGCGCCGTCGCGCCCGGTGAGGCGCGTCACGGTATCGAGCAGCGAGCGGATATTGAGTGGCTTGGCGAGAAACTCGTCGAAGCCGGCGCCGCGGGCGCGGATGCCGGCATAGCGGCTGAGCGCGCCGCTGATCGCCACCGCCGGCAGATGCCGCGGGACGTTGCGTTCGCGCATGCGGATGGCGCGCATCAGCGCGCACCCGTCGGCCCCTTCGAGCCCGATGTCGCTGACCAGGAGCGCCGGCTGGTGACGTTCGTAGGCGATCAATCCCTCGAGCGCCGACGGCACGCTGACCACGTGTGCCCCGTGCGCCTCGAGCAGGCCTTCGAGCGCTTCGCGGCTGCTCGGATCGTCCTCGACGAGCAGGACCGTCAAGCCAGCCAGGGTGTCGGGAGCGAACGGGCCGTAGTCCTCCTCGGGGACTACCGCCTGATCCGGACCAGCTTCTGACAGACCGAGCGCGCGCATCACTTTCCTTCCTCTGGTGCGCTGGTGCGCACCCCATGGGATCAGGAGGCGCGGGCGGCGTATCCAGCCGCGCACACCTCACATCACTGGGCAGCCTGCGAGCAGCATGCCACGCGACTGGCGCGGGTCTTGGGCGGGACGGGCGTCCCCCGCTGGTACGAGCCGGAAAGCGATATTGTAAATTCCACCGCCATGCGGCGCTGTGCGCCCGCCTCCCGGCGGACTCGACCGTGTCGTGCGCGTGGCATGGCGGCTGCACAACGCGCCGCCGCGACAGGAAGTGGTCGGCTACCGCAGGACGCCGGGAGGCGCCTCCGGGGCTGACCGGTTTACGGCCACAACGACGCTGGAGGGAGGGGACGATTATGAAGACTATCGGCTCTGCGCAGCGGGTGCGGGTGGCGATGCCGCTCGGTGCACAGCGGGACGCGTGGGACTGCCGCCCGTTCGGCCTCGGCCGGGTGGTGGCACCGCAGATCGCGACGATGATCGAGCTCGCACCGGGAACCTATCTCGACCTGCGCACCGGCGAGCTGCGCGCCAGCTGACGCGACGGTCGGTCGGGCACCCCGTCGCGCCTCCGAAGGGCGCCGCGCCGTCGGCGCTGGTTGAATACGACGGTCGGTCCGATTCAACAGCATCGGAGGGCGCCGCTCCGTCGGCGCCGGTTGAATCGAGCGACACACCCCCCATTCAACAGGCGCCGACGGAGCGGCGCCCTCCAGAGAAATCGAATCGCGCGACGCGCGTCTGATTCGCGTCGCGGGCGGCATCTGCGTAATCTGCGCAATCTGCGGATGATCGGCACCGCTCAGTGAATCGTCTCCGGGGCGGCGGGCGTGCCTGGGGCGCGGGTGGCGACCAGGGAGGCGATCAGCGCCGGGTCGACCGGCTTGGTCAGGTGGTGGTCGAAGCCGGCGCGGCGCGCTTCGGCCTTGTCCTCCTCGCGGCCATACCCCGAGACGGCAATCAGCAGCGCCGAACGCGTGCGCGGATCGCCGCGCAGGCGGCGGGCGACCTCGAAGCCGTCGATGCCGGGCAGGCCGAGGTCGACGAAGGCGACCTCGGGGACGAACATCTCGATTGCCGCGACCGCGGCGAGGCCGGTCTCGGCGACGCGCACCTCGTGCCCGTCGAGCTCGAGCAGCATGCGGAAGCTCTCGGCGGCATCGGGGTTGTCCTCGACGATCAGGATGCGCACGCCGCCCGGACCACGGCGCCGCTGGCCGGGGAGGCGCGGCGGCGGATACGCGGCGGCGCCGCTGGTCGGCAGCGTGATCGTGAACAGCGAGCCCATGCCGCTGCCGCGGCTTTCGACCGACACGCGTCCGCCGTGCAGCTCGACGAGCCGCTTGACGAGCGTCAGCCCGATGCCGAGCCCGCCCTGCGAGCGTGCGAGGCCCGCATCCTCCTGCGAGAACAGGTCGAAGATGCGGCTCTGCGCCTCGGGCGGGATGCCGATGCCGGTGTCGTGGACGCGCACGACGGCGGTGTGCGCGCCGGCGCGGCTGGTGCTGACGGTGATCGTGCCGTTCGGCGGGGTGAACTTCGCGGCGTTGGTCAGCAGGTTCGCGATCACCTGGACGAGCCGGGCGCGATCGCCCTGCAGCGGAATCGGCTCCTCGGCGAGCACGACGCTGAGCTCGTGACCGCGCTGGGTGATCAGCGGCCGCGCCGACTCGATCGCCTCCTCGATGATCGCCGAGAGCAGCAGCGGCTCGCGGCGCAGCTCGATCTTGTCGCGCGTGATGCGCGAGATCTCGAGCAGGTCGTCGACGAGGCGCGTCATGTGCGCCACCTGGCGGTCGATGAGGTCGCGCAGCCCGCGCAGCTGCGGCTCGCGCACGTCGAGGGCGCGCAGCACGCCGACCGCGTTGCGCAGCGGCGCAAGCGGGTTGCGCAGCTCGTGCGCGAGCATGGCGAGGAACTCGTCCTTGCGGCGGTCGGCGTCGTGCAGCGCCACGGCCGCGGCGCGTTCGGTGGTGACGTCGCGGATCTCGAGCACCGTCGACACCGGGCGGCCGTCCTGCACGATCGGGCTCGCGGCGCACACCACCGGCACCGCCTCGCCGCTCTTGCGGAAGAAGACCTCCTCGCGGCTGCGCACCGGCGTGCGCTCGGGCAGCGCGCGGTCGAGCGGGCACTCGCTGCGCGGATACGGCCGGCCGTCCGGATGGCGGTGGTGAATGATGTCGTGCAGCGGGCGGTCGCGCAGCTCGTCGAGCGTGTAGCCGAACAGCTGCTCGGCGGCCGGATTGCAGAACGTGCAGTAGCCCTGCTCGTCGATCATGAACAGCGCCATGATCGAGTTGTCGGTGATCGCGCGCGTCACCGCGAGTTGCTCGTTCAGCGAGCGCTCGACCTGCTTCTTCGCGCTCACGTCGGTGAGCACGGTGAGTGCGCACGGCTCGCCGCGCACGTCGATGCGCTCGGCGGACATCAGGCCGTCGATGATGCGGCCGTTGCGCAGCCGGAAACGGTACTCGGCGTTGCGGACCTGGCCGCGGGCGCGCAGCGCGGCGAGCTCGGTCTCGCGCTCGCGGGCGTCGACCCAGAGGCCGAGCTCGACGGTGCTGCGCCCGACCGCCTCCTCGCGGCTGATGCCGGTGACGCTGACGAACGTGTCGTTGACCGCGATGAGCCGGCCGGTGTGCAGCGAGGTGATCGTCACGACGTGCGGCGAGAGGTTGAACGCGCGCGAGAACAGCTCCTCGCTCTCGCGCAGCCGCTTCTCGGTGCGCGTGCGCTCGGTGATGTCGACCGCCAGCCCGCCCATGCGCGGCTCGCCGTCCGGGCCGGGGCTGATGCAGCCGCCGCGGTCGAGCATCCAGCGCTCGCTGCCGTCGGGGCGCACGATGCGGTACTCGGCCTCGTACGTGCCGCCGCGCTCGAAGGCGTGCGCGAAGGCGGCGCCGACGCGCTCGCGATCGTCGGGATGGACGATCTCCAGCCAGGTCGCGAAGCGTTCGAGCAGCTCGGTGACCGGCCGCTGGCAGAGGCGTTCGAAGCCGCGGCTGATGTAGACGGTGCGCTGGCGGCGCGGCTCGACGATCCAGACGACGTCGGCGAACGTGTCGGCGAGCGCGCGCACGCGCGCCTCGCGCTCGGCGCGCGCCTCCTCGGCCTCCTTGCGGTCGGTGATGTCGGTCGACACGCCGACCAGCCCGATCACCGCGCCGGCGTCGTCGCGCAGCGGCGCCCGGGTGGAGAGGAACACGCGGCGCTGGCCGTCGCGGCGGAAGATCTCCTCGCTGACCACCGGCGCCCCGCCCTCGATCACCTGGCGGTCGGCGGCGGCGACGATCTCGGTCTCCTCGCCGCTGCGCCACTCGCGCTCCTCGTGGCCGAGCACCGCGTCGGCGGGCCGGCCGATGGTGGCGAGCATCGCCGCATTGGCGAACAGCACGCGCCCGTCGCGATCCTTGACATAGAGCAGGTCGGGAATGGTCTCGCTCAGCGCGCGCAGCAGGCGGCTGGTGTGCGCGAGCTCGTTGCGCGCGGTGTCGGCGCCGGCGCGCGCCGCGCGTTCGCTCTCCAGGGCGCGCGCGCGCACCTGATCGGCGAGCAGCAGCGTCTGGGCGTTGTCGCGCGCCTGCTGCAGGCGCACGCGCGTCGCCGCGGCGCGCGCCTGCGCGGTGCTGATGCGGCGCTGCAGCGCGGCGAGAATGACAATGGTGAGCAGGTTGACCGCGGCGAAGGTCGCCAGCGCGATCGCATTGTCCGTGCTCTCCAGCGGGCGTGGCAGGAAGAGGAACGCCGCACACACCCCGCTGGCGAGCAGCGTCAGCAATCCGTACAGCCGGCCGGCACTCGCCGCGACGAGCACGACGGCCGCGTAGTAGGTGACGAACGGATGCGCGCTGCCGAGCACGCCGTCGAGCGCCGCGCGCAGCGCGGTGGCGAGCGCCAGCGCACCGAGCGTCAGCCACAGCGGGTGCACCGGTGGCGTGTCGACCGCTGCGTCGAGGCCCGCGTCGTCGGTGTCTCGCGGCTCGGGCCCGTTCTCGACTGTCAGCACGACACCATCCTGCGCCGCCACCGAGCGCAACGCGAGCCGGCGGGCAGGGGGCGCACCGCACCGGACGCCGCCACGCGCGGTGGCAGCGCCCGGGTGCGGAACGGCGTCACACCGTCGGTGGGCGCCCGCGCGAGATCATGCTCATCACCAGCGACACCAGGAAGATGATGAGGAACAGGCCGAACAGCACCTGGGCGATGCTCGACGCCGTGCCGGCCAGACCGCCAAAGCCGAGCAGACCGGCGACCAGCGCGACGACGAGAAATACGAGGCTCCAGTACAGCATTGCGGTTCACCTCCTTTGCGCGGGGCAGAGTGCAACCGGCGCGCCAGCGGAGGGACGGGGGTGACGTCAACGGCATCACGCTCTCATGTTGCAGGAAGTACAGGCGTGCCTCGGGTCCGGCGGATTCGGCGTCGGCGTCGGAGCGAGGCGGGCGACGGCGCACGGTGCACGGGCGCGGTGCGTGCGTGCGCGACGCCACCACGGCCGCTGCGCGGCGCGCGCGCCGGCGCGCGACGGCGCGCGACGGCGCAGGCGGCGCGCCGCGGCGGCCATGCGACGGCGGCGAGCCGTCCCTCGGCCGACGCGACTGCCTGTCAGTGATTCGAGCTGCGGCGCGGCGGCGCGGCGAACTCGCCGCCGAGCAGGTTGCGGCGCACGGCGGGTGCCCAGTAGCCGAGTGCCTCGCAGAGATTGACGAAGCTGAACGGGTGCGAGCGATCGGACGACAGCACCCAGCGGTACGCATCGCGGTAGATCGTGCGCGGCACCCGGCACTGGGCGTCGCGATAGCGCAGCAGATCGCGCACCGCCTGCTCGAGGACGGCGTGCATCAACCGCGTCGATGCACGGCTCTGCCACGCCGTCGCGGCGTCCGTGTGATCGGGAAGTACCGTTTCGTTCATCGGATAGTTCAGCATGTCTCTCCTGCCGCCGCGATCGTCACGCGGCCGCTGCCTCCTGCCGTCCTGGGTTGAAGGTGGTGTTGCGATGTCGTGTGTCGCGCCGTTCATCATCACGCCGGGGCGGCACCGGCGCGGACGAAGACGCCCTGTACCGCGCGCCGCTCGGCCGCGGTTTCGGCGTGCACCGCGACCAGCGTCGCGCCGTCGCGCAGTGCCGCCAGGCAGCGCGCCGTGTCGGGTACGCCGGCGGCGTGCAGCGCGCCGGCGAGACCGGTGAGGTCGCTCGACGGGCCCAGCATCCGGCGCAGCGGCCCGGCGCCGATCAGCGGCCCGAGTCCGTCGACCTGTGTCGCGCCCACTTCCGTCAGCCAGCCCAATGCGCCGCCCATGCTTCGTCGGTCTGTCTCCGCGCTCGCCCCCAGCGGCGCCCGCGTGTCCGGCATCAGAATCGAGATTTCGCTGCTCGGTAGCCCCACCAGCTTCAGCTCACTCACGACCGATTCGGCACGCTCGATACCCTCCACAACCGAACACACCGCCGGTGCCATTGCCTTCGCCCCGCCGACCGTGCCCACGCCCGCCCGGGTCGCCCGCGTACTGGCAAATGGCATGCCGCGGCACGGAAGTCGGGCAACCCACCGTCGAGCGGGTGGAGATGGGTAAGTTCTACCCGGGTTGCGGCGCCGGACATGTAGAAAGTTCTACAACGCCGCGCCCGTCCCGCAGGCGCAATGATCAGCCGCAGAGGCGCGGAGGACGCGAAGTCGAGACAATCCAGGATCACATCTGCGGAACGCCGCCGTGGGGTCCTCTCTGCCCTCGGCGGCCGGTCTTCGAATCGCCTGGGCACGGCCGTCGGCCCGATGCGGCGGTTCAGCGACTCACTGCAAAGTTCCCAAAATTTCCGCCGTGCGCGGAACCTTTTCTACAAGACACCGGCGTCGGCGCGGGTGCCGCGGGGAACTCTGCTGTGTTCGTGGCGACGCGATGGGCGGGCATGTGACTTGCGGGGCTCCGGACCGCTTCCCCAAATTTCCACGGTCAGACTGGGGCTGGCCGGCGAAAGGAACACCGTGAACGAGAACCCGTTGGTGGTCTTCTCCCACCTGCGCTGGGACGCTGCGCACCAGCGCCCGCATCACCTGCTGCCGCGTTTCGCGGAGCACCGCACCGTCCTCTACATCGAGGAACCGGTGCACGTCCCGGGCGAGCCGGCGCGCTGGGAGTTCCGCTATCCGGCACTCGATCTGATCGTCTGCCGGCCGCGCACGCCGCTGCGCACGCCGGGGTTTCATCCCGAGCAGATGCCGGTGCTGCGGCGGCTGCTGCTCGAGCTCACCGAGCAGGTGCTGATCGAGCCGTGCACGGCATGGCTCTACTCGCCGCACGCGCTGCCGCTGGCGCGGACGCTGGCGCCCGAGCTGCTCGTGTACGACTGCATCGACGACCCGGCCGCCGCGCCCGGCGCGCCGCCGGACAGCGCGGAGCGCGAGGACGAGCTGCTGCGCGCCGCCGACGTCGTGTTCACCAGCGGACCGACTCTCTACACGGCGCGCCGCCATCATCATCGCAACGTCTACTGCTTCCCGAACAGCGTCGACGCGGCGCGCTTCCGGCGCGCGACGCTGACGCTCGGCGAGCCGGGCGATCAGCAGGGACTGCGTCGTCCGCGGCTCGGCTACATGGGACCGATCGACGCGCGGCTCGACGCGCCGCTGCTCGCCGCGGTCGCCGGCGCGCGGCCGGCATGGGAGATCGTGCTCGTCGGCCCCGGCGAGCTGCCGGAGCCGCTGCGCGCGCTGCCCAACGTGCACCATCTCGGGCCGCGGCCGCACGACGTGCTGCCGGCCTATCTCGCCGGCTGGGATGCGGCCCTGCTGCCGCTGTGCTGCACGCCGGCACCCGGCGATCCGCCGCAGACGCTCGAGTACATGGCCGCCGAGCGGCCGATCGTCGCCACCCGCGTGCCCGACGTCGCGGCGCTCTATGGCGATGTCGTGCACCTCGCGTCCGGGCCGGCGGAATTCATCGGCGCCTGCGAGGTCGCGCTGCGCCACGATCACGACGTGCAGGCGCGCCGCGCCCGCGCGCGCGAGATCCTCTGGCAGACCTCGTGGGATGCGCTGGCCGCGGCGATGCATCGCGTGCTGCTCGAAACCGCCGAGCGCCGTCGCCGTCGTCCGCCGGTGCTCCACCATCAGCGGCCCGGCGCCGCCGCCCTGTACGGCTGATCGCGTTCGACGCCCGCATGCGCCTGGCGAGCGCCGCATTTGCGGCCTCGCCGGGCGCGGCGCTTGTAAGGAGCGCGGTGCGATGCCGTGTCGGGCGCGGCGGGCGCGCGGCGCGCGCGCTGGCATCTGATTGGCACTCCTTCGCGCGCCACAGACGCGAAGGGAGGTGTTCGCATGGCGAAGAAGCCGTCGCAGGGGCAGCGCGGGCAGCGCCAGCGGCGCGGTGGCCAGTCGGGCGGGCAGTCCGAGGGCCAGCAGCGCGGCCGCGACGAGGAATAGGCACCAGGACCGGAGCGCCGGGCACCTCTGTCCGGCGCTCCGCAGCGCAAGGGCGAGCCGCGCGCCGCCCGTCGAACGGGCGGGCGCGCGAGAAAGGACGAACGCATGTCGACCATCGAACGCTCGATCGACGTGGCGGTTCCGGTACGCGAAGCCTACAACCAGTGGACGCAGTTCGAGCAGTTCCCCGCCTTCATGGAAGGCGTCGAGGAAGTGCGGCAGCTCGACGACACGCACCTCCACTGGCGCGCGCGCATCGGCGGCCACGTCAAGGAATGGCAGGCGCAGATCGATGAGCAGGTGCCCGATCGCCGCATCGCGTGGCACAGCACCTCGGGCACGCACAATGCCGGCGTGGTCACGTTCCACCGGCTCGACAACGACCACACGCGCGTGATGCTGCAGGTCGACTACCAGCCGGAGGGCATGCTGGAGAGCGCCGGCGATGCGCTCGGCGTGCTGTCGCGCCGCGTGCAGGGCGATCTCGAGCGCTTCAAGCACTTCATCGAGCAGCGCGGCAGCGCCACCGGCGCCTGGCGCGGTGCGGTCGATCCGCCGAGCGTGTGAGGGCGGCGCGCGCCGCCCGGACGACGACCGATCAGCCACCGAGGTGCAGCAGACGCGCCGTGGCGTCGAGCCCGTGGACCCGTCCACGCGGTAGCCTCGGTGGCCGATCGGAGACGGCCGCGCACCTACGCGCGGTCCGCGGTCGACCGCTCCGTCAGCGGCAGGCGCACGCGGAACGTGCTGCCGCCGCCGGCGACGCTGTCGACCTCGATCGTGCCGCCATGCAGCGTGACGAGCTGGCGGGCGAGCGCGAGGCCGACCCCGAGCCCGCCGGTGGCGTGCGCGAGCGTCACGCCTTCCTGCGCGAACAGCTCGAAGATGCGCGCCTGGGCGTCGGCCGGGATGCCGATGCCGTCGTCATGCACGCTGATCTGCGCCGCGCCGTCGACGCGCTCGCTGACGACCGTGAGGTGACCGCCGCCGGGCGTGAAGCGCGCCGCGTTGTCGACCAGTGCCGCGATCACCTGCGCGAGCCGCAGGCGGTCGCCGCGCACCGTCAGGGTGGGGTCGGCGTGGTGCACGACGAGCTCGTGCGCACCGCGCGCCACGGCGTCCGCCGCCTGCTCGAGCGCGTCGCCGACGATGTCGGCGACCGCCACCGTCGCCGGGCGCAGGGAAATGAGGTTGTGCGACACGCGCGCCGCGTCGAGCAGATCGTCGATCAGCCGCCCGAGATGCAGCACCTGGCGATCGAGGATCGCGCGCGCGCGCGCCAGCCGCGGCTCGCTGCCGATGTCGAGCTGGCGCATCACCTCCACGGCAGAGCGGATCGGCGCCAGCGGGTTGCGCAGCTCATGCGCCAAAACCGCGAGAAATGCTGCCGTGCGTTCGTCGGCGGCCCGCAGCCGCGCGCGCGCCTCGCGCAACTCGTACCCGACGCGCGCCACGCGGTCGTGGCGGCGGCGGCGCAGCACCACGACGCCGGCGAGCAGCGTCAGTCCGAGCGTCGCCGCGACGGTGAGCAGCGGCGCCGGCAGTCGCTCGCCCGAGGCGGTACCCGCTGCGGTGCAGCCGTTGTCAGGCCACGTTTCGAGCCGCGCCGGCTCGAGCCACGGCACCGGAGCGCTGGCGACCGCGACCGGTTCCGCCGGTGACGGCAGCGTCGCGACCGCCATCGGCGCGAGGCTGTGTGCCCACACGATCGCAGCCACGAGGAACCCGATGAGCATCAGGTCCTGACGGGTGCGCGGATGTCCGGCAGCCCCCGGCTGCGCACGTCGGTACATGATTCGCCCGGTCCCTACTGCAAAACCCGAACCCGCTGCTCACGTTCCCGCCGCGCAACGCGCCGCGTGCGTCGTACACGAACGTTCTACAAACCGCCAAGTCACCAGTTCTGAAAAGGAAAGATCTGCACAGGACGGCCCGCGCGGGGGCCCGCAGGCGGCGTGTAAATCGCACAGCACCTCCTTCCAGTGCCGGCGGGGGCACCCGACGCTCCGCGTTGGGTGTGCCGTACCCGGCCGTTGCCACGGAACTTGCAACGCGCCGCGTCAGACACGCGAAGCACACGGGGAGGGTGACGCAAGTGACGGATACAGCAGCGGCAGCAGGAAGTGGTCGCAGCGCTGTGTCCGGCGTTCGGCGCGCACGCCGGCCGAGGAACTGACGCGCCAACCGCGCCGCGGCAGCGCGCGGTTGCAGCGGAGTGGAGCAGCGAGGCCTGCGCGACGCCCCCGGGCGGCGCGCGGAGGAGGAACGCGGGGGCGCCCCGCCGGGCGGAGCTATGGATTCGGAGAGCTGGTACGTTCTGCAGACCAATCGCAACAAGGAACGCGTCGCGCAGGCGATGCTCGCGCAGCGTGGCATCACGACCTATCTGCCGCGCTTCGTGCACTGGCCGCGGCCGCCGGTGGGCAGTGCCATCATGCCGCTCTTTCCCGGCTATCTGTTCGTCCGCCTGGCGCACGAGCAGTGCGCACGGGTCGGCTGGACGCCGGGGGTGAAGGCGTTCGTCAGTTTCGGCGGCACGCCGGCAGCACTCGATGCGCAGGTGATCGATTTCCTGCGCCAGCGCGAAGGCGCCGACGGGCTGATCGTCTGCGGCGAGCCGTCCGGCGCGGCGCGCGCGGTGCGCATCGTGCACGGGCCGTTCCGCGGCCTGCACGCGGTGGTCGAGCGCCGGCTGCCGGCGCTCGAGCGCGTGCGGGTGCTGATGCAGCTGCTCGAACGCGACACGCCGGTGGAGTTGCCGGCAGCCTGGGTCCGCGAGGCGTGACGGGGCGGCACGCCACGCGGGGGGAGGATTCCATGCGGGTGTTCAGACACGGGGTGTACGCCGTCGCGCTGCTCGCGGCCGCGGGGATGTTGTCGTCGTGTTACTACACGGTCACCGATCACGAGCTGCCGGAGAGCGCGCGCCTGGCCGCCGCGCCGGCACAGCCGGCGCCGTACCGGATCCAGGTCGGCGACCAGCTCGCGGTGAAGTTCTACCAGAATGACGACCTCAACGAGGTCGTCGTCGTGCGCCCCGACGGGCGCATCTCGCTGCAGCTGATCGGCGACGTGCAGGCCGCCGGCGTCGAGCCCGCGGTGCTCGCCGACCGGCTGCAGGAAGCCTACGCCAGCGAGCTCACGATGCCGCGTCCGGCGGTGCTCGTGCGCCGCATGGCGTCGCGCGTCTACGTCGGCGGCGAGGTCGGCGAACCGGGGCCGGTGCCGCTGACGCCGAATCTCACGCTGATGCAGGCCGTGCAGCAGGCCGGCGGCTTCCTCGAGACCGCGCACCTCTCGCAGGTGGTGCTGATCCGCCGCCATCCCGGCAGCGGCGAGCCGGTCGGCTACGTCGTCGACATGCGGCCGGTGATCGGCGGTCACGATCCGACGCGGGATGTGCCGCTCGCGCCGTACGACGTGACGTTCGTGCCGCGCTCGAAGATCGCGGACGTCAACCTCTTCGTGAAGCAGTACATCCGCGACAACCTGCCGATCGAGCCCGCCGTCGGCTTCATCCCGTGAGGACCGCATGAACGATCAGAATCTGCCGCTCGACGAGATCGGGGCGCTGCTCTGGCGCCGGCGCGCGCTCGTCGGTGCCATCTTCGGCATCGGCCTGCTCGCGGTGATTGCGCTGACCTGGCTGCAGCCGCCGACGTATCGCGCCCAGGCGACGCTGATGGTCACCTCGGCGCGCGCGACGATGGCCGTGTCGCCCGATGCCGAGGAGCGGCCGCGCGTCGATCCGGTCACCGAGGCCGATCTCGCCTCCGAGGTCGCGCTGCTGTCGAACAAGACCCTCGTCAAGGAGGCGCTCGCGCCGCACCTCGACGAGGTGCCGCACCAGCCGCGCACGCTGAAGCGCCGCGCGCTCGACGTCCTGCGCCTGCCGCTGCGCGTCCCGGCGCGTCTCTACCGCGCCCTGCACGGGCTGCCGGCGCCGAGCGCGCTCGACGAGTGGGCGGATGAGACGCTCGCCGACCTGACGGTCGCCGACGTGCCGCATTCGACGCTGATCGAGGTGGCGTTCGACCACCGCAACCCGGTGTGGGCGGCGACGGTGGTCAACGACCTCGTCTCGCGGCACGTCGACCGCCACGTGCGCGTCAGCCGCGAGCGCTCGGCGCAGCGGTTCTTCGAGGAGCAGCGCGCGCTGCTCGCGGAGCGCCTGAGCGAGGGCGAGGAGGCGCTGCGCGCCTTCCAGCAGCGCGAGCAGATCGACATCCTGGTCGGCACCGAGCCGGCGCTGCGCGAGCATCTCGCGGCGGTCGAGCGCACGCTCGCCGAAACCGAGACCGAGCTCGCCGAGGCGACCGCGCAGGCGGGCTATCTCGAGGAGGCGCTGCGCGCGCTGCCGCAGCGCGCCGTCGCCTCGGCCGGCCTGCACGCCACCGGCGCCGAGCTGGTCGAGAACCGGCTCGTCGAGCTGCAGCTGGCGCGCAGCCAGCTGCGCGCGCAGTACGCGCCGACGAGCCTGAAGATCGCCGAGATCGACCGGCAGATCGAGGAGGCGAAGCGGCTCCTCGCGCAGCAGCGCGAGCGCGGCGCCGTGCCCGCCGATCCGGTCCGCCAGGCGCTCGAGACCGATCTCATGCAGGCGCGGGCGCGCGCCGCCGCGGTGCAGGCGCGTGCCGATTCGCTGCGCGCGCAGCGCGATGCCGGACTGCAGCAGTTCGAGCGCCTGGCGCACATCAGCACCGAGCAGGAGCGGCTCACCCGCCAGGTCGAAACCGCGCGCCAGTCGCTCGCCACCTACGTGCAGAAGGCCGAGGAGGCGCGCTTCACCGAGGCGATGGACGAGTCGCGCATCGTCAACGTCGTCGTCGTCGACCGCGCCACCGTGCCCGAGTCGCCGCGGCCGTCCAACATGTGGCTGACGATCGGCCTCGGTGGACTGGTCAGCCTCGCCGCGGCGCTGGCGATCGCGTTCGCGCGCGATCGCTGGGAGGGCCACGTGCAGACGAGCGAGGAAGCCCGCCGCATCGCCGAGCTGCCGGTGCTGGGAGAGATTCCATGCTGACGCCGACTCCGGCGGACGCCGGCCGGCGCACGGCGCCGGTCGCCTACCTCGCGCACTTCGGGCTGAACGAGGAGCCGTTCTCGCTCACCCCCGACCCGGCGTTCCTCTATCTCGGCGCCAGCCACGGCGAGGCGATGGCCTCGCTGCGCGTCGGGCTGCTCATGCGCCGCGGCCTGCTGGTGATGACCGGCGAGGTCGGCACCGGCAAGACGACGCTGCTCTACTCGCTGCTGCACGCGATCGGCGACGAGATGCGCTGCGCGTACGTGCTCAACCCGACGATCGGCTTCGACGGGCTGCTGCGCGCCGCGCTCGCCGACTTCGGCGTCGCCGTGCCGCCCGACGCCGATCGCGCCCGCCTGCTCGTCGCACTGAACGGCCTGCTCACCGCGTGCGCCGAGCGCGACCAGACGGCGGTGCTGATCGTCGACGAGGCGCAGCACCTCGACGGCGAGACGTTCGAGCAGCTGCGCCTGCTGTCGAACTTCGAGACGTTCAGCCACAAGCTGCTGCAGATCGTCCTCGTCGGCCAGCCCGAGCTCGCCGCGCGCCTGCGCGCGCCCGAGCTGCGCCAGGTCGCCGAGCGTGTCGCGGTGCACTGCACGCCGCGGCCGCTGAGTCTCGCCGAGGCGCGCGCCTACTTCGCGCACCGGCTCGAGCACGCCGGCGGCCACGCCGATCTCTTCGAGCCCGCGGCGCGGGCGCGCATCCTGCGCGCCGCCGGCGGCATCCCGCGGCGCATCAACATCATTGGACACAACGCGCTGCTGTTCGCGTTCGGCCGTGGCGAGCCGCGCGTCTCGGCGCGCACCGCGCGGCGCGCCATCGCCGCGCGCGGCGCGCTGTTCCAGGCCGCCGGGCGCTGGCCGTCGCTGCGCCAGGCGTTCGCGCCGGTGCGCCGCGTACCGCTGCCGGCCCTGGCCGCCGGCGCGGCGGCGTTGTTCGCGGCCGGCGTGCTCGCCGGGCTGCAGAGCGAGACCGCGCACCCCGCGCCGCCGCCGCCGCCGGTCGCCGCCGAGGAGCCGCACGCGGCCGCACCGCCGCCCGTCGCCGCCGAGGCGCCGCGTGCCGCCGCTCCGCTGGCCGCGGTGCCGGTCGCCGCCGCCGTCGCGGTGCCACCGCCGGCAGGCGATGCGCCGCCGCCGGCGGGCGATGCGCCGGCGGACGCGAG
>CBFGUK010000111.1:0-15592 GCA_965651925.1 uncultured bacterium
GGATCGGATACCAGACGCGCAGCGCGTCGCAGCGCAGCAGCGGCGCCGCGCCGGCGGGCACCGGTGCCGGCGCGCCGGCCGGCTGGGCGGCGAGCAGCCGGCGCGTGTACGGGTGGCGCGGCGCGGCGAACAGCCCGGCGACCGGCCCCTGCTCGACGATGCGGCCCTGCTGCATGACGCAGACGCGGTGCGCGATGGCGCGCACGATCGCGAGATCGTGGGTGATGAACAGCATCGCCATGCCGAGGCGCTGCTGCAGCGAGGCGAGCAGCTCGAGCAGCTGCGCCTGGATGGTCACGTCGACTGCGGTGGTCGGTTCGTCGGCGATCAGCAGGTCGGGCTCGTTGGCGAGCGCCATGGCGATCATCACGCGCTGGCGCTGGCCACCGGAGAGCTCGTGCGGGAACGCGCCGAGCCGCCGCTCGGGATCGGGCAGGCCGACGAGCTCGAGCAGCTCGATCGTGCGCGCCCGCGCCGCCGCCTCGTCCATGCCGCGATGCACCTGCAGGGTCTCGCCGATCTGCCGCGCGATGGTGTGCAGCGGGTTCAGCGAGGTCATCGGCTCCTGGAAGATCATCGCCACACGATCGCCGCGCACGCGGCGCAGCGTCGCCGCATCGGCGCCGACGAGCTCGGTGTCATCGAGCCGGATGCTGCCGGCGGGATGCCGCGCCGCCGGATACGGCAGGAGCTGCAGGATCGACAGCGCCGTCACCGACTTGCCCGAGCCGCTCTCGCCGACCAGCGCCAGCGTCTCGCCGCGCGCGATGTCGAACGACACGCCGCGCACCGCGTCGAATGCCCCGAAGCGCACGTGCAGGTCGTGGACGCGCAGAAGCGGCGACTCGGCAGCACCATCAACGCCCCCTGGAGGGCGCGCCTGTTGAAC
Organism: uncultured bacterium; assembly: GCA_965651925.1. GTDB lineage: Bacteria > Desulfobacterota > Binatia > HRBIN30 > CADEER01 > CBFGUK01. The sequence continues at coordinate 890 of CBFGUK010000111.1, forward strand.
CGGGGGCGCGTCGCCCAATCCAACAGGCGCCGAGGGACCGGCGCCCTCCAGGGCGGCTGCACCGGACAGCGGATCGTCCTCGGCTGACAGCTGCCCGGCTGACAGCTGATCGCTGACGGCTGACGGCTGGCGGTCAGCGCCATCGGCGCTGGCGGCCAACACCCGGCGCGGATCGAACGCGTCGCGCACCGCCTCGCCGATGAAGACCAGCAGCGTCAGCATCACCGCGATGACCACGAAGCCGGTGATGCCGAGCCACGGCGCCTGCAGGTTGTTCTTGCCCTGCTGCAGCAGCTCGCCGAGCGACGGCGAGCCGGGCGGCAGGCCGAAGCCGAGGAAATCGAGCGCGGTGAGCGTCACCACCGCACCGCTGGTGACGAACGGCAGGAACGTCAGCGCCGCGGTCGTCGCGTTGGGCAGCAGGTGGCGCCACATGATCGCCGCGTCGCCAACGCCGAGCGCGCGCGCGGCGCGCACGTAGTCGAAGTTGCGCGCGCGCAGGAACTCGGCGCGCACGACGCCGACCAGCGTCATCCACGAGAACAGCAGCAGCAGGCCGAGCAGCCACCAGAAGCTCGGCGTGACGACGCTGGCGAGGATGATGAGCAGGAACAGCGTCGGCATGCCCGACCAGATCTCGATGAAGCGCTGCAGGACCAGATCGATCCAGCCGCCGAAGTAGCCCTGCACGGCGCCGGCGGTGATGCCGACGAGCGAGCTGAGCACGGTGAGCGTCAGGCCGAAGAGCACCGACAGCCGGAAGCCGTAGATCAGCCGCGCCGCGACATCGCGCGCCTGGTCGTCGGTGCCGAGCCAGTTCTGCCAGGTCGGCGGCGACGGCGCCGGCCCGGGCAGGTCGCGCACGGTGGTGTCGTAGGCGTACGGAATCGGCGGCCACACCATCCAGCCGCGCTCGCGGATCAGCTCCTGCACGGCGGGATCGCTGTAGTCCGCTTCCGTTTCGAGGAAGCCGCCGAAGTCGGTCTCCGGATAGGCGACGAACACCGGCACGTAGAGCCGCCCGTCGTAGCGCACGAGCAGCGGCCGGTCGTTGGCGATCAGCTCCGCCGCGAGGCTCAGCAGCAGCAACGCGGTGAAGATCCACAGCGACCACCACCCCCGCCGGTTGGCGCGGAAATTCGCCAGGCGTCGCCTGTTGAGCGGCGTCATGGGCCCCAAACGCGACGCCGCGAGGCCGCGGAGCTCGCCCCGGCGCTTCGCGCCTTCGCGCCTTCGCGTTGGCTCCGGCTCATCGGCGTTCGAAATCGATGCGCGGGTCGACGAACACGTACGTGAGGTCCTCGACGAGCTTGGTCAGCAGACCGAGCAGCGTGAAGATGTAGAGGGTGCCGAACATCACCGGGTAGTCGCGCTGCACGGCGGACTGGAAGCCGAGCAGGCCGAGGCCGTCGATCGAGAAGATCACCTCGGTGAGCAGCGCGCCGGTGAACAGGATGCCGAGCAGCGCGCCGGGGAAGCCGCTGATGACGATCAGCATCGCGTTGCGGAACACGTGCCCGTAGAGGACGCGGCGCTCGCTCAGGCCCTTGGCGCGCGCCGTGAGCACGTACTGCTGGTTGATCTGGTCGAGGAACGAGTTCTTGGTCAGCAGCGTCAGCCCGGCGAAGCCGCCGATCACCATCGACAGCACCGGCAGCGTCAGGTGCCAGAAGTAGTCGAGGATCTGCTGCCACCAGGGCAGCAGGTGCCAGTCGTCGGAGACCAGGCCGCGCAGCGGAAACCACTGGACGTAGCTGCCGCCGGCGAACAGCACGATGAGCAGGATCGCGAAGAGAAAGCCGGGAATCGCGTTGCCGACGATGACGACGCCGGAGGTCCAGATGTCGAAGCGCGAGCCGTCGCGCACCGCCTTGGCGACGCCGAGCGGGATCGAGACGAGATAGACGAGGAGCGTCGTCCACAGGCCGAGCGAGATCGATACCGGCAGCCGCTCGAGGATCAGCGCCAGCACCGAACGGCTGCGGAAAAAGCTCTCGCCGAAGTCGAAGCGCACATAGCGGCCGAGCATCAGCAGCAGGCGCTCGTGCGCCGGCTTGTCGAAACCGAACTGGCGCTCGAGATCGCGCACCAGCTGCGGGTCGAGCCCCTGCGCGCCGCGATACGCGCCGCGCACGTCCGGCCCGGGTCGCGGCGCCGCCGTCTCGCCGCTGCCGCCGCTGACGCGCGCCGTCGCCGATACCGCCGAGCCCTTGAGCTGCGCGAGCACCTGCTCGACCGGCCCCCCCGGCGCGGCGTGCACGATGACGAAGTTGAGCACCATGATCCCGAGCAGCGTCGGGATCATGAGCAGCAGGCGCCGGACGATGTACGCAGCCATGACAGGCTCAACGCGAAGGCGCGAAGCCGCAAAGGGATGTCGAGGCTTCGCGTCTTCGCGTCTTCGCGTTGCGTGCTTCTCTCACTTCGGCTTCGCCCACCACGTGTCGATCTGCACGCCCATCGTGGGGGTGATCGCCGGACGGCCGAACTTGTCCCAGTACGCGATGCGGTCGTAGGCGATGTACCAGTTCGGCACGACGTGGAAGCCCCACTGCAGGACGCGGTCGAGCGCCTGGGTATGGGCGACGAGACTCTGGCGGTCGGGCGCGGCGATCAGCCGCTCGACCAGCGCGTCGACCACCGGGTCCGCGAGCCCGAGGACGTTCGGGCTGCCGGGCTGGGTGGCATACGCGGTCGTCCAGTAGCTGCGCTGCTCGTTGCCCGGCGAGAGGCTCTGCGGCCAGCTGTGCATGATCATGTCGAAGTCGAAATCGTCGACACGCCGCTGGTACTGCGCCGGATCGACCGTGCGCACGCGCGCCGTGATGCCGAGGCGCTCGAGGTTCTTTGCGAACGGCAGCGTCACGCGCTCGTAGGCGGGGTCGACGAGCAGGATCTCGAACTCGAACGGCCGCCCCTGCGCATCGACGAGCTTCTTCGTCGCCGGATCGACCGTCCACCCCGCGGCCTTCAGCAGCTCGAACGCCTGGCGCAGGTTGTCGCGCATGGTGCCCGAGCCGTCGGTGACCGGCGGCTGGTACTCGGTGGTGAAGACCTCGGCCGGCAGCCGGTCGCGGAACGGCTCGAGGATCGCGAGCTCGGCGCCCTGCGGCACGCCGTTGGCCGCCAGCTCGGAGTTGCCGAAGTAGCTGCGTGCGCGCGTGTACTGGCCGTAGAAGAGCGTGCGGTTCGCCCATTCGAAGTCGAAGCCGTAGCCGAGCGCCTGGCGCACGCGGCGATCCTGGAACAGCGGCCGGCGCAGGTTGAAGGCATAACCCTGCATGCCCGCCGGGCGCGCGTGCGGGATCTCCTCCTTCTTCAGCCGCCCGTCGCGCACCGCCGGGACGTCGTATGCCGTCGCCCAGTCCTTCGACGACGCCTCGACGCGCAGGTCGTACGCGCCGGCCTTGAGCGCCTCCAGCGCGACGGTCATGTCGCGGTAGTAGTCGTAGCGGATGCGATCGAAGTTGTGCCGGCCGCGGTTCACCGGCAGGTCCCTGCCCCAGTAGTCCGGCACGCGCTCGTAGGCGCTCCAGCGCCCGGCTTCGAAGCCGGCGACCTTGTACGGCCCGCTGCCGAGCGGCGGCTCGAGCGTCGTCGCCTCGAAATCCTTGCCCTGCCAGTAGTGCTTCGGCAGCACCGGCAGCTGGCCGAGGATGAGCGGCAGCTCGCGGTTCTCGCCGGGCTTGAACGTGAAGCGCACGCGCCGCTCGCCGGTCTGCTCCACCTTCGCGACGCTCGCATAGTAGGCGCGGTAGAACGGCCGGCCCTTGTCGCGCAGGGTCTCGAACGTCCAGATCACGTCGGCGACGGTGATCGGCTTGCCGTCGTGCCAGCGCGCCTCGGGACGCAGCGTGAACTCGACCCAGGAGCGGTCGGCCGGCGTGGTGATCGATTCCGCCACCAGGCCGTACTCGCTCGACGGCTCGTCCGCCGACGCCTCCATCAGCGTGTCGTAGATGCGCGCGCTGCCGTCGTCGGGATTGCCGCGGATGACGAAGGGGTTGAACGTGTCGAAGCCGCCGAGGCCGTAGAGCCGCAGCTCGCCGCCCTTCGGGGCATCGGGATTGACGTAATCGAAGTGGGTGAACCCGGGACCGTACTTGAGGTCGCCGTGCGTCGCGATGCCGTGCGCGGTGACGACGCCGTCGGCGGCGCCGGCTACGGACGCGCACAGCAGCAAACCGGCCATGATCAGTGCATGCATGACCCCGCAGACTACACGACCGGGCGCCGCGCGTCTCGTCTGAGCTGTCAGCGGTCAGCCGTCAGCTGTCAGCCGGAGGGGGCGGAGGCTGACAGCTGATGCGACAGATCAGGGCTGATCCGCAGCCGCTTCGGCCGCGACGTGATCCGCCGGCGCTTCGGCTCCCTCCATGCCACCGTTCTCATGCGATTGACCGCGATCTGGTATTTCCCGTAAGCGCCCGCCGACACTTCGAAGGAGGGCGGGCATCCGTTTCGCCCCGCGGGTCGAGCTAAGGAGAGGAGGCGCACGAGGCAGCCATGCATGCGTCCGCGGGTCGGGGATCAGTGAAGTGACCGTGCCGCTCTCCATCCAGCTCGCCACGCCGCACGATTTGGACGAGATCGTGCGCATCGACGACGAGGCGACGACGCTCTACGCCTCGGCGGGCTACGCGCTGCAGCTGTCGCCGGAGCATCCGTTCGTCATCGACGAGCAGGCCCGGTGGCGCCGATCGGCCGAACACCAACGCCTCTTCTTCGCGACGGACGAGCAGCGCCGGCGGCTCGGATTCGCCGCCCTCGACATCATCGACGGCGCGCCATACCTCGATCAGCTGTCGGTTCGGGAAAGCGCGATGCGCCGCGGCGCCGGGCGGTTTCTGCTGCGGCATGCCATCCGCTGGGCCGCCGAACAGGGCGGCAGCCATCTCTGGCTGACGACGTACGCCCACCTTCCCTGGAACGCCCCGTTCTACCAGCGGGAAGGTTTTCATCTCGTCCCCGAGTCCGAGTGGGGTCCGGAAATCCGCCACCATGTCGAGGCGCAGCGCCGCTGCCTCCCGGCTCCCGAGCATCGCGTGGCCATGCGCAGGCCGCTCACCGGTTCGTGAACCCCGCCGCGTCCGGTGGTCGGCAGTCGACCACCGGGGCTGCGGAGGACGGAGTCACCTGGATCCAGTCCGCGAATTCCGGATCGCCGGCATCGTGGTCGATAGTCACGGCGATCGCGAACACGTCCGAATGGACGTTGATGGCGGATGCAATATCGCCGCACATTTTCGGTTTGACGGGGATTTGTATTTCCCGTAGACGCCGGCCGGCACTTCAGCGTGGGCAAGATGGGCGTGTCTCCGTTGCGCCCCGCGGGTCGAGCAAGGAGCAAAGAGGATGAGAACGCTGTTACTCGCATCGGTTGTCATCGCCTGGGCCGCCACCGCTCACGCCACGACGTACAACTATACCGGTCAGTCCTACTCGACAGCGGGCATCTTCAATTTCACTCCGCCCTGCGGCGTGGGACCGTGCGCGAACTACACGGGCGACATGCGAATCCGCGGCTCCTTTTCGACGCTCACGCCATTGCCGGCAAATCTCCCGGGCTCGACTGACATCTCTGCGCTGGTGACCGCCTTCTCCTTCACGGACGGAATCAATTCCTATGTCAGCACCGATCCGAACGTACGGATCCGTCACTTCCTCGTCGCTACCGATGATCGGGGCAATATCATCATGGAGGGCGGGAAGACGTTGATCAGTATGCAGCTCTGGCAGAGCGGCACCGCACCACATGTGATGAACGATCGCGTCGCTACCCTCGTGATCGGCGGCATCGGCGACCAGGTCACGAACGACGCGTTCTGCAACGTCGCCCCCGATCAGGACGATATTTGTCAACAGACCAGTTTGGACTCTGACACGAGCGAGGCGGGCGGCCATTTAGATTTTTACGGCGTATGGAGAGTCAGTTCCGTGCAGGCCCCGGCCGTTTCCCCGCGCGGCATGCTCCTCCTGTTCGCCCTGCTGCTCGCCACCGGGCTGTACGGCGTGCACCGCAACCGGCTCGCCTGACCTCGATCTGACGAAAACGATCAACGCTGAGACGCAAAGGCGCCGAGCGACGGAGAGCAATCCGGATTTGACGAATTTTCCGGCGGCGCGGTAGCTGGCGAGCATGGTGCGCACTCGCCTGGCCCTGGTGCTGCTGACCGCCCTGGCCGCCGCCGGATGCAGCTCGGACGGCGACACCACGCCGCCGGGCGTCGACGAGCCCTGCGACTTCTCGTCCGGGCCGCGCGACTGTCCGCCCACCACCTTCTTCTGCACGGGCGAGCCGCAGACCTACACCGTGCCCGCGGGCGTGTACGGCATCCTCGTCGACGTGCGCGGTGCCTACGGCTGGGGGCCCGGCAATACCGAGAGCCAGGTGCTCGGCGGTCTCGGCGGTCCCGGCGGACGCGTCATCACGCCGCTGCAGGTGTCGCCGGGAGACGAGCTCCGGATCGACGTCGGCTGCGCCTCCTTCGGCCGCGACGGCGGCTGGGGACACGGCAGCGGGGGCAAGGGCGGGACGGGTGGTCGCTGGGGCGTCGACGGCGGCGGTGGCGGCGGCTCGAGCGCGATCGTTTCCGCCGACGGCGAGGTGCTGGTCGTCGCCGGCGGCGGTGGGGGCGGTGGCGGCAACGAGAACGACGGCAACGGGCCGACCGGCCCGCAGCTCGGGACGTGGGGCGGCGGCGGCGGCTTCGGCACCGCCCCCGCGACCGCCGGTGCGCCCGGACAGTGCAACGGTGTCGGCTGCGCGATCGCCGAGGGCGGCTGCGCCAACTGTTCCGGCGTGCTGGATGGCGGCGATGGAGACTCGCTGAGCGATGCCTCCGACTTCGGCGGCGGTGGCGGCGGCGGCGGTGGCGGCTACGACGGCGGCAACGGCGGGCAGCACGCCACGACCGACCTGCTCGGCGAAGGATCTGTCGCAGGAAACAACCCCTGCCAGGGGACCTGCCCGATCGACGTCGGCGAGGCAGGGGGCGGCGGCGGCGGACAGTCGTACGCGATCGATCCCGGCGCCGCGATTTTCCTGCCGAACGTCTACGGCCTCAACGGCGAGGTCATCATCCACACCACCGCCGCCGTCCCGCAGCTGTTCACGTGCACTCCGAACGAATCCGCCGCGCAACTCGAGGTGCCGGCCGGCGCGACGCGGTTCGACATCGAGCTCGTCGGCGGATCGGGCCACACGCCCGACTGGGGCAACAAGTACCGTCCGGTTGATGCCAACGGCCAGGGCGGCTTCGGCGGCCTGATCACGGGGACGATTCCGGTGGGAGGCGACGGGGTCCAGGTCGGCGACACGCTCGTCGTCCTCGCCGGCTGTCAGGGACAGGGGGACGGCGGGTTCGGCTGGGGCAGTGGCGGCAGACACGGCCGTTCCTCCGACGAGACCGGACAGGATGGCGGCGGCGGAGGCGGCGGCAGCACCATCGGCTACGGCGAGCTGGCCCAGCCGCTGGCGGTGGCCGGCGGCGGCGGGGGCGGCGGCGGCAGCGAGGTGGGTGCGGGCGGTGCCGGCGGTGACGGCGGCCCGGCCGGCTCGACCGACGGCAATCCCGGCGGGGGCGCCGACGGCGGAGACGGCGGCTGCGAGGGGTGCAACGATCCAAGTAAGCCCTTCGACGGCACCCGCGGCGAGGACGTCGATCTCGGCGGCGGCGGTGGTGGCGGCGGCGGTGGCTGGCCGGGCGGCGGTGGCGGCCATGCCGGCAGCGGCGGCGGCGGCGGTGGCGGCGCCGGGGGCGTCTCGGCCGTCGACGCCAGCTACACGGCGAACGTGAACGTCGTCATCTCGAATGCCACCGGCGATGGCTATGTGCTGCTCTTCGGGTATCCGGCACCGCCGGCCAGCATCGTCGTCGTCAGCGGGTCCGACCAGCGGACCGCGCTCGGCGCCGCGTTCGCTCAGCCGCTGGTCGCGCGCGTGACCGACGTCCTCGACGTCCCGGTCGCCGGCGTGTCGGTCAACTTCAACCTGTCCGGTACGGGCGCGGCGTCGGGCGTCTTCCCCGACGGAACCCAGAACATGTCCGTCGCCACGGACAGCAACGGCATCGCGACGTCCGCGCCGGTGACGGCGGCCGTGATGACGGGCACGTGGCAGGCGGGCGCGTTTGTTCGCGGTCTCGATCCGGCCGTGTTCTCGCTGACCAACGGGGTGCCGACGACGACCGCGTTGAGCGTGTCGCCGCAGCCGGTGACGCCCAACCAGATCACCTCGGTCACGGCGACGGTCACCGCCGCAGATGCCGGCATCACGCCGACCGGCGACATCACGATCACCGTCCAGGGCGCGCCGTTCGTCTATCCGCTGGTCGACGGCAAGGCCGTGGTGCAGCTGGATCCCGGCGATCTCGAGCTCGGCACCTCGACCATCGAGGCGCACTACCCGGGCGACGGCACGGTCGCGGGGTCGAGCGCCTCGCTGCCGCTCGACGTCGTGGCGACACCGACGTCGATGCGCCTGTCGTCGTCGCTGAACCCCTCGGGCCCGGACGAGGCCGTCGTCTTCACCGCGACCATCACGGTCCCGGCGGGTACGGCGCCCTGCTCCGGCTGCACCGTCATGTTCTACGTCGACGACACCTTCCTCGACACCGTCGAGGTCGGCGCGGACTGGCAGGCGAGCAGCCCCCCGACCGGGCTCGCGGCCGGCGCCCACACCGTCCGCGCCGAGTTCTTCGGCGGGACGTATGCGTCCACCAGCGCCACGCTGATGCAGTCGGTCGGCTTCACCCTGCGGCTCGAAACCAGCGCCATCCCGGCACAGTACGGTGCCGATCTCGCGCTGATCGCCGAATTCGATGTGCCGCCGGGCGCGACGGCGCCGACCGGCACGGTGACGTTCGAGACCGACAGCGGCGCGGTCTACTGCGCCGACGTGCCGCTGACCGGCATCCGCGCCGGCTGCGACCTCGGCAACGCGCTCGCCGCCGGCAGCTACGACTTCGTCGCCCGCTACTCCGGCGACGCCAACTACCCGGCCGCATCGACGTCGTTGCAGCTCCCCGTGCAGCCGACCCGCACCACCGTCACGATCCACGCGCCCGCGCGCATCGACGAGACCGACCAGCCGTTCGACATGTCGGTCACCGTCGCGCGCGTCGAACCCGGCACCCTGCCGCTCTCGGGCACGGTCCAGTTCACCGCCGACGGCCTCCCCCTGGGCGGTCCGGCCCCCATCGACGCCAGCGGCAGCACCGGTCCGCTGTCGACCTCCCTCCTCGCCGGCACCCACGAGATCACCGCTACCTACAGCGGCACACCCGCCGGCTATCTCGGCAGCGAAGGGCGGACGAGCATCGACATCGTCGCCAGCGACTCGTAGCGCGCCGCGACGTCGCGTCGCCGCTGCGCGGCGCAGCGGCCTCCTGGCTAGCGACTACGGCGGCGCAGTGCGATGACCGCCCCGCCGAGGAGCAGGGCTGCCGTGAGAACCAGGGAGACCGGGGTCAGCACGGGCGCGCCGGTCACGTCGACGCAGGTTCCAAGCCGACCCGGAATATCGCAGGCCGCTTGGGGGCCGCTACACGCGCTGTTGCAGCAGACGCCGTCCACGCAGAAGCCGCTGGCACACTGTGCGGGGTCGGTACACTCCGCGCCGGCAATCGTCAGGCACTCCCCCGCGGCGCCGCAGACGGCCCGAGAGGTGTACTCGACCAGCGAGCCCCGCCCGACGCAGCTTCTGAACGTTATGCCGTCCTCGCAGGTCACCGGATCGCCGGAGCGACAACAGACGATGCACGGGTTCGGATCGGCACAGCTGCTCGCCAGCGGAAAGTCACCCCCCGAGCTCTCGCACCCGATGGGTGTCTGCATCTCACACGTGCCATCGGGAAGGCAGCACGGAACGTCTGGCGCTGGTGCTGCGGAGACGTCCTGCACTCCGATCAGCATCGCCATCACCATGCCCACTCGCAGTAGCGCCAGCATGGCGCGGCAGCTACCACCGCCTCGGCAACCCGCGCAAGCGCGCAGCCGGGCGGGCCGGACGGGGGGGCGGTGTGCATCCGTCTTCCCATCGTTCGCGCTGCACAGCGGCATGGACCCGGACGAGGTCCGCACCGTCGAAACGGGCCTCGCCGAGGAACGGGCACCGTAGGCGATCATCCAATTCATCGGCTCGTCAGGCACCCCCGCTTCATCGTCATGCCGCCACGGCGCTTTCACGCACGGCCTGCAGCGTCCGGAGGAGCTCATCCATCTCGGTCGCCGCGAAGAGGGCATCAGGCCCCTGCGGCGTGAGATCCGTGAACGGCGATTCGTATAGTCTCGCCGCCTCGACCACGCCGTGTTCCGTCAGGTGATCGACGATCAGGTTCACGAACTCGAGCTGGTTCGCCGTCAGCGTCCTGCCGTTCGCAAACCTCGCCAGCGCCTCCTTGGCTGCCGCCCGGTCCATCCCGACCAGCGAGCGGACGAGCAGCCCGAGGCCGTGCGCATTCTCCGCTGCGCGGCGGATGTCCTCCGGCTCGCCGACCCCGCTCTGGCCGAGCAGCCGCTCCAGCTCGGCCAGGTCGGAGGACGTGAGCGGCCGGTTCGTCCGCAGCTTGGCGACGGCGACATGATCGAGGTGCTGGCGGAGAAAGGCGCGCGCCTTGGCGAGGAACCGGGCGTGATCGGTGCCGCTGGCGAAGCCCGGCAGCGTGAATCCGGTTTCGCCGCCCATCGCATCCTCGAAGTCGGTGTACACGGGCTTGCGCTGCCGCTTGTCGATGAGCTGCACGAGCCCGCGCAGCCGGCGCCGCATCACCTCCAGCATCGGCACGGTGACGTCCTGCCACCATTCCTCGCCCTGCACGTCCTGGATGAGCGCCATCTGGGCGCGGACCATCGGAATCGCGTCCTTCTCCGCCAGGAGACCGGCGATCTCCCTGACCCGATCGCGCAGCCGCTCGAACCCGGGGTCGGCGTGGAGCAGGGCGAGCTGCAGCTTCAGGGCGAGCAGGTCGAAGCGCTTCGCCTCTTCGTTCTCCGGATCGAGCTCCGTCGGCAGTCCCGCCACCTCGTGGGAGAGCTCGGCCAGGGCCTCCGCTGCCAGCGCCGCCCAGGCCTCGGGCCTGGCGTACTTCTCGACCAGGCGCCGGTGGGGACGGACGATGAAGTTGTCGAGGTTCATCGCGGCGACTTCGCGCTGCAGCAGCTCCGCGACGACGCGCCGCACCTCTGCGTCCGACGTCGGTTCGCCGTAGGTCTCCGTCGCCTCACGGGCCGCCCCGGCCCGCGTCTCCGTCGGGCGGCCGTCGAGCGCCGCGAGCAGCTCCAGCCGCGCGTCGAACAGCCGCTTGGCGAGCGATGCGGCGACGGCGCCCTCGGTGCCGGGGATGTCCTGGCTGAAGTACTCGAGGTTCTGGCAGTAGTCGAAGAGGTAGAAGAACGTCTTGTGCTGGCCCGGTCCGAAGAGGTCCGGGCAGAGCCGCGTGCCGCGGCCGAGCATCTGCCAGAACTTCGTCTTCGCGCGCACGAGCTTGAAGAAGACGAGGTTCACCACTTCCGGGATGTCGATGCCGGTGTCGAGCATGTCCACCGAGATCGCGATGTGCGGGGCCTTGTCCTTGCTCGCGAAGTCGTCGATCAGGCTCTGCGCGTACTCGGTCTTGAAGGTGATGACGCGCGCGAACGCGCCCTTCAGGTGCGGATAGTTGGCATCGAAGCGCTCGGCGATGAACTCGGCGTGCTGCTGGTTCTTGGCGAAGACGATGGTCTTGCCCAGCCGGTCGCCGCCCGCGACCGTGAGGCCGCGGGTCATCAGGTGCTCCAGCACCTTGTCGACGGTGTCCTTGTTGAAGAGCCACCGGTTGACCGCCTCGGCTTCGACCCGGTCGGGAACGTTCCCGTCGTCGTCCCACTCCAGCGCGTCCCATTCCTCTTTGTCCTCTTCCGAGAGGTCGTCATATTTTATCCCGTCGCGCTGGAACTTGAGCGGCACCGAGACCGCCTGCGGCGGCACGAGGAAGCCGTCGCGCACCGCCTCCTCGAGCGTATAGGCGTCGGTCGGCACGCCGTCCTCGAGGTCGAACAGGCCGTAGGTGTTGCGGTCCACCTCGTCCTTGGGCGTCGCGGTGAGGCCGACGAGCAGCGCGTCGAAGTAGTCGAAGATGGCGCGGTACTTCTGGAACACCGAGCGGTGCGCCTCGTCGATGATGACGAGGTCGAAGTGCCCGACGCCGAAGCGCCGCTGGCCGTCGGCCGCCGCGTCGATGAGCCCCATCATGGTGGGATAGGTCGATACGTAGACGCGCCCCTCGGCCTCCTTCTCGGTGACGAGGTTGACCGGCGCGGCATCGGGCAGGTGGCGCTTGAAGGCATTCACCGCCTGGTTCACCAGCGCCACCCGGTCGGCGAGGAAGAGCACGCGCTTGGCCCAGTTGCAGCGCATGAGCAGGTCGGAGAGCGCGATCACGGTGCGCGTCTTGCCGGCGCCCGTGGCCATCACGAGCAGCGCCTTGCGGTCGTGGTCGCGCTCGAACGCCTCGGCGACGCGGCGGATGGCGCGTGTCTGGTAGTGGCGCTCGACGATGGTCGGACTGATCGGCGCCGCGCCAAGCGGGCGGCGCGTCTCGCGCCGCTGGATGAGGAGCTCCAGCTCGGCTTTCTTGTAGAACCCCTGCACGCGACGCGGCGGATAGCGCGTGTCGTCCCACAGCCAGTGGTCGTAGCCGTTGGAGTAGAAGATCACCGGCCGCCGGCCGAAGCGCCGCTCGAGGCAGTCGGCGTAGAGCTTCGCCTGCTGCTGCCCGGCGCGCGGGTCGCGGCGCGTGCGCTTGGCCTCCACCAGGCCGAGCGGCTTGCCGTCGTCGCCCCAGAGCACGTAGTCGACGAAGCCCTTTCCCTCCCGGTTGGGCATGCCGTCGACCTCGAGCTCGCGGTCGCGCCGCTGGTCGAGCGGCCACCCCGCCTCCTTGAGCAACAGGTCGATGAAGTAGTCGCGCGTCTCGGCCTCGGAGTAGTCGTGCGTGTCGGGCTGCGCGGCCGCCGCCTTCTTCGCCGCGGCGACCTCGGCGCGCAGGCGCTGCAGCTCTTCGTCGAGCGCGGTCTTGTCGGCGAGCAGCGCCGCGAGGTTCTCGTCCCGCTCGCGCAGGCGCGCTTCCAGCGCCTGCAACTGCTCGGCGGTCTGCGCCGCCGCCCGCGCCGGCCGCGGCAGCGTGGCGGGATTGAACGTCAGGCCCGGCGCCGGCCGGCCGCCGCGGCCGTAGGTGCGCGCGAACCAGTAGGCGACATGGAACAGCTCGCGCACGGCCGCGAGCGCGTCCGCCTCGGGCACCGGGCGGTGGCTGTGCACGGCGCGGTTGCCGAGCGTGTTGATCACCCGCGCCTTGCTGAACACCGCCTCGCCGGCCGTCTGCTTGAAGCTCGGCTCGTGGATCAGCGCGGAGAGGTTGTCCTGATACGGCAGCCTGAGCCCCGCGTCGTGCTTGAAGGCCCAGCTCACTGCCAGCTCAAGCGTGCGGCGGGCGTAGAAGCACGCCGTGCGCGGATCGGCGTGCACGGCGTCCTCCGCCTTCGCCGCCGCCTCGAAGACCGCGGCCCACTCCCGCGCGAGGAAGGCGAACTGGCTCATGCCGCCGCGAGCTCCTCGCACAGGTCGACGAGCGGCACCGCCTCCACGCCGGCGGCGAGGGGGAAGCGTTCGCTGCCGCCGTACACGACGAAGCGGCGCTCCGGACGGACGGTATCGCAGGCGAGCTGGTAGCCGCGCTCGACCCTCGGCGCCAAGCCGCGCTTGATCTCGATCGCCCACGGCCGGCGCCGGCCGGGGAGCGTCAGCAGCAGGTCGATCTCCGCGCCGGCGGCGGTGCGAAAGAAATGCGCGGCGCTGTCGCCGGGCGCCGCCGCGATGAGCGACTCGATCGCCAGGCCTTCCCAGCTCCCGCCCGACACGGGGTGCGACAGCAGCGCCTCGCGGTCGGCGATGCCGAGCAGCGCGTGCACCAGCCCGCTGTCGCGCACGTAGACCTTGGGCGACTTCACCAGGCGCTTGCGGACATTGGCGTGCCAGGGGGTCAGGCGCCGCACGAGCAGCAGGTCGACGAGCAGGTCGAGGTAGGACGCGATCGTCTTGCCGTCGACGGCCAGCGCGCGCGCCAGCGCGGCGGCGTTCAGCAGACCACTCTGCTGATGGGCGAGCATGGTCCAGAGCCGGCGCAGCGTCTCGGCGGGAATGCGCGGCCCGAGCTGCGGGACGTCGCGCTCCAGGTAGGTGCGGATGAAGTCCGTGCGCCAGCGGAGACTCGCCGCGTCCGAGGCGGCGAGCAGGCTTTCGGGAAAGCCGCCGCGCAGCCAGAGCGCGTCGAGGCGCCCGCGGCCGACCTCGCCGGCGTCGAGCGGGCCGAGCTCCAGATAGCGGATGCGTCCCGCCAGCGACTCGCTCGACTGCTTGAGCAGGTCGATCGACGCCGAGCCGAGGACGAGAAAACGCCCCTTGCCGCGCCCGCCGCGGCGGCCCTTGTCGATGAGCCCGCGGAGGCTGCGGAAGAGCTGCGGCGTGCGCTGGATCTCATCGAGGATCACCAGCTCGTCATCGTGCTGCGCGAGGTACAGCTCCGGCTCGGCGAGCTTGGCGCGGTCGCCTTCGGATTCCAGATCGAGATAGAGGGACGGCCGCGTCCTCGCCACCTCGAGCGCCAGCGTCGTCTTCCCCGCCTGCCGCGGCCCGAGCAGCGCCACCGCCGGCGCTTCGGACAG
>CBFGUK010000112.1:0-15420 GCA_965651925.1 uncultured bacterium
CTGACGTGCTGACGTTCGGTCGCCTTTTGAGAACATCGTTCCGGGGAAGGCCGTCTACGTCAGCACGTCAGCACGTCAACACGTCAGCACTCAACTGCCCCGCCTCGCCGCCATGCAATTGGGTTGCGGAACGCAGGGGCGCGAGGGGCAGCGCCGTTGCCACCATCCGCGCCAGTGGCCATCTGCGCCTATCTGTGTCTTCTGAGCCCGTGCCCGCCAGCCGCGTCCGCCACGTCGTCCTCGGCTATACGCTGGTCCTGACCGCGATCGCGTATCTCGACCGCGTCTGCATCGCCATGGCGGCGCCGGCGATGAAGGCCGATCTCGGCATCAGCGACGTGCAGATGGGGTACGCGTTCAGCGCCTTCACGTTCGCCTACGCGCTGTTCGAGGTGCCGAGCGGCTGGCTTGCCGACCGCTTCGGCGCGCGCCTGATGCTGGCGCGCATCGTCATCTGGTGGTCGGCAATGACCGCCGCCACCGGCCTGGTCGGCGGCTTCGCCTCGCTCGTCGTCGTGCGCTTCCTGTTCGGGGTCGGCGAGGCCGGCTGCTTTCCGAGCATGGCGCGCGCCTACGCGCGCTGGCTGCCGATCCGCGAGCGCGGCCGGGCGTTCGGCCTGACGCTGATGGCCGGCGCGCTCGGCGGGGCGCTGACCCAGCCGCTGGTGGTCGCGCTGCTCGAGTGGATGCACTGGCGGCACACGTTCATGGTCTTCGGCTTCGTCGGCGTGGTGTGGGCGGCGGCGTGGTTCCTGTGGTTCCGCGACGATCCGCACCGCCATCCGGGCGTCAACGCCGCCGAGCTCGAGCTGATCGGCTGTCCGCCGGCGGCCGGGCACCATCGCGTGCCGTGGGGCGCGCTGCTGCGCGCTCCGAACATGCTCGCGTTGTGCGGGATGTACGGCTTCGCGATCTACGGCTGGTACTTCTATCTCACCTGGCTGCCGACCTACCTGCTGCGCGAGCGCGGCTTCGATCTGCAGGCGGTAGGCTGGCTCGCGGCGCTGCCATTGTTCAGCATCGCCGCCGGCGTGCTGGTCGGTGGCTGGACGAGCGACCTGCTCGCGCGCCGCTGGGGCGTGCGCGCCGGCCGGCGCACGCCCGGCCTGATCGGCCTGCCGCTCGCCGCGATCGCCATCGTCCTGGCGGTGACCAGCGACACGGGTTACGCCGCCGCGCTCTGGTTCGCCGCCGCCGCCGGCCTCGCTGCGCTCGGCGTCAGCCCGGCGTGGGCGGTGTGCCTCGAGATCGGCGGCGATCACGCCGGCGTGGTGAGCGGCGCGATGAACATGTTCGGCAACCTCGGCGGCGCGCTGAGCCCGGTGGTCATCGGCTGGACGCTCGAGCACTGGGGCGTGTGGGCGCCATCGCTGCTCTCGATCGCCGTCTGCTACGTGCTCGCGGCCGGCTGCTGGCTGCTCATCGACCCGAGCCGGCCGATCCTCGCCTGGCCGCAGGACTCGGACGTGCCGCGCCTCGCGCATCAGCGGCAGCGATGACCGCAATGCGCGCCCGCGATGAGGGTGCGCACGCGCGCTACGCAGTGCCTGCCCAGCAACACGGCACGCCGCCGGATCCAGGCGCCTGACACCGGAGCCGGTGTGCGGCTCGCGCGCTGGCACCGCCGTTGCTTGGCTCGCGCGGCCGCGGTGCGCAGGCATCGCGGGAGAGGACCCCGTGCCAGCGACGCTCCGCGTCATGATCGTCGATGAGAACCCCGAGCGCGCGCAGCTCATCGAGACGAGCCTCGTCGCGGCCGGGTACACGATCGTGGCGCGGCTCGGCGGGTGCGCCGATCTGCAGGCGCGGGTGAACGCCGTGCAGCCCGACGTCATCGTCATCGACATGGAATGCCCCGATCGCGACACACTCGAGGACATGTCGCGCATCACGCGCGAGTGCCCGCGCCCGACGGTGATGTTCGTCGACCGCAGCGACAGCGATTCGATCCGCGCCGCCGTGCAGGCCGGCGTGACCGCCTATGTCGTCGGCGGGCTGAGCGCCGAGCGCGTCCGCCCGGTGCTCGAGGTGGCGATCGCCCGCTTCACCGAATTCAAGGCGCTGCGCGAGGAGCTGGCGACCGCACGGTCGACGCTCGAGGAGCGCAAGGTCGTCGAGCGCGCCAAGGGTATTCTGATGAAGCGCCGCGGTCTCGACGAGGACGCGGCGTTCCGCCTGCTGCGCAAGATGGCGATGGATCGCAAGACGCGCCTGGCCACGGTGGCGCGCGAGCTGGTGGCCGCCGCGGAGGTGCTGTGAGCACGCTGCGCATCGGCTTCGTGCCGCTCACCGACTGCGCCATTCTCGCCGTCGCGCAGGAACGCGGGTTCTTCCGCCGCCACGGCATCACCGTCGAGCTGCGCCGCGAGGCGTCGTGGGCGAGCCTGCGTGACCGGCTCGCAGCGGGCGTCCTCGACGGCGCCCACCTGCTCGCCGGCATGCCGCTCGCCGCCGCCGCCGGCCTCGATGCCGTCGCCCCGCCGCTGCTGACCGCGTTCAGCCTCGGCCTCAACGGCAACGCCATCACGCTGTCGCGCGCCCTGTGGGAGCGCATCCTGACAGCCGATCCCTCGGTCGCCGAGCGTCATCCGCTGAGCGCCGCAATCCTTCATCCGGTGCTCGCCGCGGATCGCCGCGCCGGTCGGGCGCCCCTCCACTTCGCCATGGTGTACCCGTTCGCCGGACACCATTACGCGCTGCGCTACTGGCTCGCGGCCGGCGGCATCGATCCCGATCGCGACGTGCGCATTTCGGTCGTCCCGCCACCGCGCACCGTCGAGGCGCTCGCCGCGGGGGTCATCGACGGCTGCTGTGTCGGCGAGCCGTGGAACCTGCTCGCCGTCCGACGCGGCGTCGGGCGCATCGCGATCACCGGCTACGAGCTCTGGAACAACGGTCCGGAGAAGGTCTTCGCCGTGCACCACGATTTCGCCGAACACCAATCCGGCATGCATCTCGCCGCGCTGCGCGCGCTGCTCGAGGCGGCGGCGTGGGCCGACGCTGCCGCGAACCGCGAGGAGCTCGCGCAGCTGCTCGCCGCCGAGCACTATGTCGGCGTCCCCGCCGACGTGATCGCCGCGGCGCTGGCGGGCGACATCGCGCTCGGCGCCGGCGGCGCCACGGTGCGGCTGCCGGACTTCCACGTCTTCCATCGCTACGCCGCGAACTTCCCGTGGGTGTCGCACGGCATCTGGTTTCTTACGCAGATGCGGCGCTGCGGACAGCTCGCCGCGCCGGTCGATCTCACCGCCGTGGCGCGCGCCGTCTACCGGCCCGATCTCTACCGGCAGGCGGCGCGCGAGGTCGGCGTCGCTGCGCCGCCGCTCGACGGCAAGCGCGAGGGGCTGCACGACGGCGGGTGGATGCTCGACACTGCCGGCGCACCGATCGCGATGGGCGCCGACGCGTTCGTCGACGGTCAGGTCTTCGATCCGTTCACCGCGGCGGCGGGCTGAGCGGCTGCTGCCCTTTTGTGCGGTGACGTGCCCACGGCGCGGGCAGGCGGGCGCGACGTCGCTCGCCCACGCGTGCGGCGTCGTGACTGACGCACTGCGGCATCGCCTTTGCTGAAGCGCGCAGGCAGCGAGGCAGGGACGGGCCAGCGTCGGCCCGTCCGTGGACAACGGCGTCCTCTCGCGTGGGGTCAACCCGCGACACAGGAGAGCGCCGAATGTCCACGAACACGAAATCCGGTCTGCACGCCACGCCGCGCATCCGCGTCGTGGTGGTCGGCAACGGCATGGTCGGGCACCGCTTCTGCGAGGAGCTCGTGCAGGCCGATGTCGACCGCCGCTGTGCCATCACCTGCCTCGGCGAGGAGCCGCGTCCGGCGTACGATCGCGTCCACCTGAGCGACGTGTTCGCCGGCCGCAGCCCCGCGGAGCTGCAGCTCGCCGATCCGGCCTGGTACGCGACGCACGGTGTCGCGTTGCGGCTCGGCGAGGGCGTCGTCGCGATCGACCGCGCGACGCGCGGCGTCACCACCGCAGCCGGCACGTGCATCCCGTACGATGTCCTCGTCCTGGCGACGGGCTCCGCGCCCTTCGTGCCGCCGCTGCCGGGCAGCGACCGCGCCGGCGTGTTCGTCTACCGCACGATCGAGGATCTCGAGGCGATCCGTGCCTGGGGTGCGACGGCGCGCCGCGCCGCGATCATCGGCGGCGGCCTGCTCGGGCTCGAGGCGGCCAAGGCGGCGCGCGACATGGGGCTCGAGACCCACGTCGTCGAGGCCGCGCCGCGGCTGATGCCGCGCCAGGTCGATGCCGGCGGCGGCGAGGTGCTGCGCCAGTCGATCGAGCGGCTCGGCGTGCGCGTGCACGTCGGCGCGCCGCCCGCGGCGATCGAGGGCGACGCGGCGGTCGCGGCGCTGCGGCTGCGCGACGGCGTCACGGTGGCGGTCGACCTGGTCATCATCTCCGCCGGCATCCGGCCGCGCGACGAGCTCGCCCGTGCCGCCGGGCTGGCGGTCGGTGAGCGCGGCGGCATCGTCGTCGACACCACGCTCGCGACCAGCGACCCGGCGATCTTCTGCATCGGCGAGGCGGCGCTGGCGAGCGGCATGATCTACGGCCTCGTCGCGCCCGGCTACGAGATGGCGCGCGTCCTCGCCGACCGGCTGACCGGCGGCGACGCGCGCTTCACCGGTGCCGACCTGTCGACGACGCTCAAGCTGCTCGGCGTCGCCGTGGCGAGCTTCGGCGACGCGTTCGCCGACGAGACGCTCGGTGCCGCGGCGCGGCGCGTCGTCGTCGAGGACCGCCTCGGCGGCGTCTACCAGAAGCTCGTCGTCGACGAGCAGCGGCGGCTGCTCGGCGGCGTGCTGGTCGGCGATGCCGGAGCGTACCCGACCCTCGTCGGCCTCCTGCGCAGCGGCCGCGCGCTGCCCGAACGCCCGCACGACCTGCTCGTCGGCGGGAGCGCCGCACCGGACGCCGGCGGCGAGGAAGATACGGTCTGCTCGTGCAACGCCGTCAGCCGCGGCGCGATCCGTGCCGCGATCCGCGCGCAGGAGCTCGACTCGGTGGGCGGCATCAAGGCGTGCACGCGCGCCGGCACCGGCTGCGGCGGCTGCGTGCCGGCGCTCGCCGCGCTGCTCGATGGCGAGCTCGCCGCCGCGGGACGCCGGGTCGACCGCACGCTCTGCGAGCACTTCCCCTGGTCGCGCCAGGAGCTGTTCGAGATCGTCACGCTCGGCCGCATCACCAGCTTCGAGCAGCTCCTTGCCAGTCACGGCCGCGGCGGTGGCTGCGAGGTCTGCCGGCCGGCGATCGCCTCGATCCTCGCCAGCACCTGGAACGATCCGGTGCTCGACCATGCGGCGATCCAGGACACCAACGACCGCTTCCTCGCCAACATCCAGCGCGGCGGCACGTACTCGGTGGTGCCGCGCATCCCCGGCGGCGAGATCACGCCGGCGAAGCTGATCGCGATCGGCGAGATCGCGCGGCGCTTCGACCTGTACTGCAAGATCACCGGCGGCCAGCGCATCGATCTGCTCGGCGCGCGCGTCGACCAGCTCCCCGACATCTGGGAAGCGCTCGTCGACGCCGGGTTCGAGAGCGGCCACGCCTACGGCAAGGCGATGCGCACAGTGAAGAGCTGCGTCGGCGCGACCTGGTGCCGCTACGGTGTGCAGGATTCGACGGCGCTCGCCATCCGCATCGAGGAGCGCTACCGCGGGCTGCGCGCGCCGCACAAGCTGAAGAGCGCCGTCTCCGGCTGCATCCGCGAGTGCGCCGAGGCGCAGAGCAAGGATTTCGGCGTCATCGCCACCGAGCAGGGCTGGAACCTGTACGTCGGCGGCAACGGCGGCGCGCAGCCGCGCCACGCGGAGCTGCTCGCCGCCGACGTCGATGAGGAAACGCTCATCCGTCTCATCGACCGCTTCCTGATGTACTACATCCGGACCGCGAACCCGCTCGAGCGCACGGCGCGCTGGCTCGAGCGCCTCGACGGCGGGCTCGCGCATCTGCGGCACGTCGTCGTCGACGACGGCCTCGGCATCGCGGCGCAGCTCGAGGCCGACATGCAGCGGCTCGTCGACTCGTACGCGTGCGAGTGGGCGGCGGTGGTGCGCGATCCGGCGCGCCGCGCCGCCTTCCGCCACTTCGCCGACAGCCGCGCTGCCGATCCGACGCTCGCCTTCGTGCGCGAACGCGGCCAGCGCCGCCCGGCCGACTGGCCGGCGCAGCCCGCGCCCTCACCCGCGGCGACCGCCGCCGGGTGGGTGCAGCTCGCGCGCGCCGATCAGGTGCCCGCCGACGGCGGCATCACCGTCGCGCACGACGGCGCGCAGATCGCCATCTTCCACTTCGCGACGCGCGGCGAGTGGTTCGCCACCCAGGCGACGTGCCCGCACCGCGGCGATGCCGTTCTCGCCCGCGGGCTGCTCGGCACCGCACAGGACGAGCCCAAGGTCGCCTGTCCGCTGCACAAGCAGACCTTCTCGCTGCGCTCGGGGGCGTGTCTCAGCGACGCGCACCTGCGCGTGCGCACCTATCCGGTGCGCGTCGCCGACGGCGCCGTCTGGGTGCAGCTGCCGGCGACGCGTACCGCGACGGAGCCGGCACATGTCTGACCGACCGATGCGCCGCGCCCGCCTCACGCTGCTCGCCGCCGGCCCGCGGCGCGATGCGCTGCTCGCCGTCGCGCTGCTTGCCGTCCTGGTGGGCGTCGGCTCGCGAGCCGGGCGCGATCTCGACCAGGCGCTGCTCGGCTATCTCGGCGCCGTCTTCGCCGCGACGTTCGGCATCGCGTACCGCACCAGCGCCTTCTGGCGGCGCCCCGCCTCGGCGATGTACGGCCGCGCGCTGTGTGCCGCGCTGCGCTCGCCGCGCCGCCTGCGCGTCGCGCTCGCCGGCGCCGGGCGGCATGTCGTCGGGCAGGAGATGATCGCGCGGCGCTCGCGCCTGCGCTGGATGGCGCACCTGCTGCTGTCCGTCGGCACGCTGGCGAGCTTCGCGATCACGCTGCCGCTCGTCTGCGGCTGGCTGCGCTTCGTCGCCGTCGACCAGCGCACGTATCAGGTCGTCGTCGCCGGCGTGCCGGTGCCGGGCCACACCTTCGCGATCGATGGCGCGGCCGGCTTCCTGCTGTTCCACGCGCTCAGCCTGTGCGGCGTCGCGGTGGCGCTCGGCGCGGGCTATTTCCTCGTCGCCCGCTGGCGGCGCCGCGACGAACCCGGCGCGACCGGCGGGTTCCATGTCGCGCCGCTGCTGCTGCTGCTCGCCGTCGCGCTCACCGGGCTCGCACTGCCGGCGAGTCGCGATCTGCCGGCGGCGTTTGCCGTCGCCGCGCTGCTGCACGAAGTGACCGTCGTCCTGCTGCTCGTCGCGCTGCCGTTCAGCAAGCTCAACCACCTCTTCGTGCGTCCGCTGCAGCTCGGCGCGCTCGTGCTGCGCGCCGCCGACGTGCCCCGCGCCGCCTGCCACGGCTGCGGTGCCGCGCTCGCGCCCGAGGCGCAGCTGGACGCCGTCGCGGCCCTGCTGGCGGCGCGCGGCCTCGCGCTCGGCGACCATGCCCGGCACTGCCAGCCCTGCCGGCGCCGGCTCCTCGCCACCGCGCAGGCCGGGCTGCTCGACGCCGAATTCCACCCGCGGCTGACCGGCGTCCGGCCGGCGCCGCCGCGCCGCGCGGAGGCGGCCTGACCATGGCGACCCTGCCCTGTTCCACCGAGCAGCTCATCGACGCGTTCGGGCCGCATCTCAACTTCGAGCCGCCGGGCGGCTTTGCCGCGCGCGGCACCCCGGACCGCGTCGTCGAGACGCACTGCTGCTTCTGCGGCCAGCAGTGCGGCGTCAAGCTCGTCGTCACGAACGAGCAGGTCGTCGGCGTCGAGCCGTGGGAGGAGTTCCCGTTCAATCGCGGCAAGCTCTGCCCGAAAGGGATCAAGCGCTACCTGCAGAACAACCATCCCGATCGCCTGCTGCGGCCGCTGGTGCGCAGCGGCCGCGGCTTCGAGCCGATCGGCTGGGACGAGGCGCTCGACATCGTCGCCGAGCGCCTCGAGCGTCTGCAGCGCCGCCACGGCCGCGATGCGATCGCGGTGCTCGGCGGTGCATCGCTGACCAACGAGAAGGCGTACCTGATGGGCAAGTTCGCCCGCCTGGCGCTCGGCACGCGCCACATCGATTACAACGGCCGCCTGTGCATGGTCTCGGCCGGTGCCGGGAACCTCAAGGCGTTCGGCATCGACCGCGCCGCCAATCCGTGGGCCGACATCGCCGCCGCCGACCTGATCATGGTCCTCGGCTCGAACGTCTCCGAGTGCAGCCCGATCACCACCGACTACATCTGGCGCGCGCGCGATCGCGGCGCGCGGCTGATCGTCGTCGACCCGCGCCTGACGCCGATCGCGCGCACCGCCGATCTGTTCCTGCCGGTCCGTCCCGGCCGCGACGCGGCGCTGATGAACGCGATCCTGCACGTCGTGATCCGCCTCGGCGGCCTCGACGAGGCGTTCATCGCCGCGCACACCACCGGGTTCGAAGAGTTGCGCCGCACCGTCGAGGCGTACGCGCCGGAGCGCGTCGAGGCGCTCGTCGGCATTCCCGCGGCGCGCATCATCGAGGCGGCGACGCTGTGGGTGCAGGCGCCGCGCACGATGCTGCTGCACGCGCGCGGCATCGAGCACCACACCTCCGGCGTCGACAACGTGCTCTCGTGCATCAACCTCGTGCTGGCGACCGGCCGGATCGGCCGGCCGGGCTGCGGCTATGCCACCATCACCGGGCAGGGCAACGGCCAGGGGGCGCGCGAGCACGGCCAGCGCTGCAATCAGCTGCCCGGCGCGCGCGACATCGAGAACCCGGCGCACCGCGCCGTCGTCGCCGCACGCTGGGGCGTGCCGGTCGATGCGCTGCCCGGCAAGGGCGCGACCGCGCCGCAGATCGTCGAGAAGATCCACGCCGGCGAGATCCGCGGGCTGTTGTCGCTGTGCTTCAACCCGATGGTGTCGCTGCCCGATGCGGCGTTCACGCGCGCGGCGCTCGAGCGGCTCGACTTCTTCGTCGCCATCGACTTCTTCCTCTCCGAGACGGCGCGACACGCCGATCTCGTCCTGCCGGGGTCGCTGCACGAGGAGGACGAGGGCACGGTGACGAGCGCCGAGGGGCGCGTCATCCGCATCCGTCAGGCGGTGGCGCCGCCGGGTGAGGCGCGGCAGGACTGGCGGATCATCTGTGCGCTCGCCGCGCGGCTCGGCTGTGGCGAGCGCTTCGCGTTCCAGTCGCCGCGCGAGATCTTCGACGAGCTGCGCGCCCTGTCGGCCGGCGGCGTCGCCGACTACGCCGGCATCACCTGGGAGAAAATCGAGGCGCAGATGGGCGTCTTCTGGCCCTGTCCGACGGCCGACCATCCCGGCACGCCGCGCCTGTTCGAAGACCGCCGCTTCGCCCATGCCGACGGGCGGGCGCGCTTCCATGCCGTCGAGTACCGGCCGCCGGCCGAAGACGTCGACGAGGAGTACCCCGTGATTCTCACCACCGGCCGCGTCGTCTCGCAGTTTCTCTCCGGCAACCAGACGCGGCGCATCGGCCCGCTGGTCGCGCAGTATCCCGAGCCGCGGGTCGAGGTGCATCCGCGCCTCGCCGCGCGCCTCGGCATCGTCGACGGCGCCCCGGTGCGCGTCGTCAGCCGGCGCGGCGAGCTGCGCCTCGCCGCGCACGTCGTGCAGACGATCCGTCCGGACACCGTCTTCATCCCCTATCACTGGCCCGGCGAGCGCTCGGCGAACCGGCTCACCGTGCGCGCCTACGACCCGATCAGCGGCATCCCCGAGTTCAAGGTCGCGGCGGTGCGCCTCGAGCCGCTTGGAGAGCACGCATGATCCGCGCCCTGTTCATCGACGCCAACCGCTGCATCGGCTGCACGGCCTGCGAGCAGGCGTGCAGCGAGTGTCCCGGCCACGGCGGCCACGCGATGATTCACATCGAGTATCTCGGCCGCGCCGCGTCCGTGCAGACCGCGCCGACGGTGTGCATGCACTGCGTCGAGCCGGCGTGCGTGAGCGTCTGTCCGGCCGATGCGATCAAGATCGACGCCGCGGGCGTCGTCCTCAGCGCGCTGCCCGAGCGCTGCATCGGCTGCGGCAACTGCGCGCTCGCCTGCCCGTTCGGCGTGCCGAAGATCCACCTCGAACAGCACCTGATGCGCAAGTGCGATCTCTGTTACGACCGCACGTCGATCGGGCGCCAGCCGATGTGCGCCACCGTCTGTCCGTCGGGGGCACTGTTCTACGGCACGCGCGAGGAGGTCGAGGACCAGCGCCGCGCGCGGCCGCTCGACCGCTTCGTCTTCGGCGCCGCGAGCGTGTCGACCCGCAATCACGTGATGGCGCCGGCGTGTGCCGACGGCATCGGCATCGGCACCGCGCTCGCGCCACCGCGCTCGCGTGCCGAACAGCATCTGGAGGAGGCGATATGGTAGCGCCGCGTGCGGACCGCAACGGGTCTGCGTTTCCCGTCCGTGCCGACGACGAGCAGCGGCTCGATCGCCGGCGGTTCCTCGGCCTCGCCGGCTGCAGCGCGCTGCTGGTCGCCGGCGGCGAATGGCTCGCGCGCGACGGCGGCGAGCCGGCGCCGCTGACGCTCGCTGCCGCCGACGCGGCGGGGCTCGCGATCGGCGAAGCGCGCGCGGTCGCGACCGCCGGCGGCGACGAGGCGCTCGTCGTCCGCCTGGCGGCGGGCGAGGTCGTCGCATTCGACCGCCGCTGTCCGCACCTCGGCTGCCCGGTCGTGTGGGCGGCGGCGCGCGGCCGCTTCGAGTGTCCGTGTCATCACGCCGCGTTCGACGCGCGCACCGGAGGCGTGCTGTTCGGTCCGCCGCGCCGCGGCCTGACGCCGGCACGCGTGAGGTCCGCATGAGCTTCCGCGAGTTCCGCCGTGCCGGCCACTGGCCGACGCTGGTCGCCGCGTTCCTCTACTTCGATCTCAGCTTCTGCATCTGGTACCTGCTCGGGCCGCTCGGCAACTTCATCGCCGCGGACCTGCACCTGACGGCGACGCAGAAGGGGCTGTTGATCGCGACGCCGCTGCTCGGCGGGTCGCTGTGCCGCATCGTCATGGGTGCGCTGACCGATCACCTCGGGCCGCGGCGCACCGGACTGATCGGCATCGCGCTCACGTTCGTGCCGCTCGTGCTCGGCTGGCAGGTCGCCGACTCGCTTCCGGCGCTGCTGCTCGTCGCGCTGCTGCTCGGCATTCCCGGCGCGAGCTTCGCGGTCGCCCTGCCGCTCGCCTCGCGCTGGTATCCGCCGCAGTACCAGGGACTGGTGATGGGGATCGCCGGAGCGGGCAACTCCGGCACCGTGCTGGCGTCGCTGTTCATGCCGCGCCTCGCCGCGGCGTTCGGCTGGCAGGCGGCGATGGGGGTCGCGATCCTGCCGATGGTCGCGGCGGGGCTGGTCTTTCTCCTCTGCGCGCGCGACAGCCCGCAGCAGCCGCCGCCGAAGCGTTGGGCGGACTACCTCGCGGTGCTGCGCGAGCTCGACACCGTGTGGTTCTGCCTCTTCTACAGCATCACGTTCGGC
Source organism: uncultured bacterium (assembly GCA_965651925.1). Taxonomy (GTDB): domain Bacteria; phylum Desulfobacterota; class Binatia; order HRBIN30; family CADEER01; genus CBFGUK01. The sequence goes on from CBFGUK010000112.1 coordinate 11,528, forward strand.
GGCTTCGTCGGTCTGGCGAGCTTCCTCGGCATCTTCTTCCACGACCAGTACCTGGTCGACAAAGTGCGCGCCGGCGACCTCACCGCACTCTGCGTATTCGGCGGCAGCTTCATGCGCCCGGTCGGCGGGTACCTCGCCGATCGCTTCGGCGGCATCCGCATGCTCGCCGGCCTCTACGGCGCGGTCGCCGTGCTGCTGCTCGGCGTCGCCAGCCTGCCGCCGCTGTGGCTCGCGACCCCGCTGTTCGTGCTCACGCTGGCGCTGCTCGGCGCCGGCAACGGATCGGTGTTTCAGCTCGTTCCGCTGCGCTTCCAGCGCGAGATCGGCGTCATCACCGGACTCGTCGGTGCCGCCGGCGGGCTCGGCGGCTTCTCCCTGCCCTCGCTGCTCGGGCTCCTGAAGGATCTCACCGGCACGTACGCGAGCGGGTTCCTCGTGCTCGCGGCGCTCTGCCTGTGGGGCATGAGCCTGCTGGTCGCGGTGAGCGGCGTGTGGCGCCTCACCTGGGCGGCCACGCTGGCGCCGTCACGCGGGTAGCGATCGGCCGATTCTGCGGCGGCAAGATCGCCGCGCCAGCCGCGCCGTCGCTGAATGGGGGGCGCGTCGACGACCCCACGGCGGTTGGCAGCCGGGCGTCCAACCGGCATGCTGCCGCGCGGGGAGGAGCACGATGAGCGATCCGCGCGCCGCGGTGGGCCGTCGCCTGGTGCCCGGGGTGGTGTTGTGCCTGCTGCTGTCGGTGCCGCGTGCGTCGGCACAGCCGGCGGCGGCAGCGCCGGCCGCGCCACCGCCGCTGCCGCTGGCGACGAAGCCGCTGGCGACCGACGGCCCCTTCGGCACGACGGTGCGGCTCGAGGTCTTCAACCGCATCCGCGGCGAATTCGTCGACTGGTTCGCGACGCCGCCGACGGGGGCGTCGCCGAACTTCCGCTACAACTTCCTCGGCAACAAGTTCCAGCTCGGCCTGCGCATCAGCCGCGATCCGTACGAGCTGTTCGTGCAGTTCCAGAATTCGACGCTCGCCAACGTGCCCGACAACGGCGTCGGCATCGGCGCCACGTACTACGCCAACACGCGCCGCGACCTGCAGAACGGCGCGATCCTGCGCAACGCGTGGTTCGGGGCGAAGCGGCTCTTCGACCAGCCGCTCGCGCTGCGCGCCGGCCGGATGCTGTACAGCGACGGGCTCGACGTCATCGCCACGGCGCCGAATCTCAAATGGATCCAGTACAACCGCATCGGCCAGCGGCTGATCGGACCGTTCGACTACACCCATGTCGGACGCAGCTTCGACGGCGGCTATCTCGGCTACGACACGACGCTGTTCAATTTCACCGGCTTCGGATTCGTGCCGACGTATGGCGGCTTCGAGGTCGACGCGAACCGCGAGCTCGACGTCACCGTCACCGGTCTGGTGGCGAACCTCAAGGAATCCGAGCTGCTCGGCCCGACGATCGGCCGCCTGTTCTGGTACTACTACGGCGACCGGCGCGATGTGCTGTACGTCGACAACCGGCCGCTGGCGGTGCGCGAGGCGGCGGTCGGCGAGCACTCGCACTTGCACACCATCGGCGCGCACGCGGTGCGCCTGGTGCCGCTCGGGCCGGGGGTTGCCGACGGCTTTGCGTACGGCTTCGGCCAGGTCGGCGACTATCAGGACCTCGATCAGCGCGCCTGGGCGTACGGCGTCGAGGCGGGCTACCGGCTGACCGGCGTCTGGGCGACGCCGTGGATGCGTGCCGGCATCAACAGCGGGTCGGGCGACTCCGATCCGGACGACGGCACGCACGAAACGTTCTTCCAGATGCTGCCGACCGCCTGGCTGTACGCGCAGTTCCCCTTCTACAACATGATGAATACCCAGGACGTGTTCGTGCAGTGGATCGTCGATCCGCACCCGATGGTGAGTCTGCGGCTCGACGGGCACTGGCTGCGCCTGAACGCGCGCCAGGACGTCGCCTACTTCGGCGGCGGAGCGACGAAGAACGACTTCTTCGGCTTCGGCAGCATCAACGGCAACGGCCGCAAGGAGCTCGCGTACCTGCTGCACGTCATGCTGACGGTGCGTCCGACGGCCTTCATGACCGTCAACGGCTTCTACGCCCACGCCTGGGGCCAGGGCGTCATCAACCAGGCCTTCGTGGGCCGCGGCGGCAACTACGGCTTCCTCGAAGTGCTGTTGAACTTCTGACTGTTCAACGCGAAGGCGCGAAGTCGTTTCTTCCCTTCGCGACTTCGCGTCTTCGCGTTGAAACTCAGAACCGTTCGATATCGAGGTTCGCGCGGTCGTCGGTGCCGTCGGCCTTCTCGAAGTTGTCCCAGCGCGCGTCGCTGGTCGACGCGATGCCGCGCACCTTGAGCTCGAAGTCGCTCGGGTTCGAGCAGTGCAGCAGCGCCTCGTTGTAGGTGATCAGGCCGGCGCGGAAGAGTGCCATCAGCGACTGGTCGAACGTCTGCATGCCGTACGACGTGTGGCCCTGGGCGATGACGTCGTGCAGGTCGCGGGTCTTCGTCTTGTCGGCGATGTATTCCTTGACGCGCGCGCTGGCGACCAGCACTTCGACCGCCGGCACCATGCCGAGCGCGTCGGCGCGCGGGATGAGGCGCTGGCTGACGATGCCGCGCAGCACGCTGGCGAGAATCAGCCGCACCTGGTCGCGCTGGTGCTCGGGGAACACCGAGATGATGCGGGTGATGGTCTCCTGCGCATCGAGGGTGTGCAGCGTGCTCATCACCAGATGGCCGGTCTCGGCGGCGAGGATCGCGGTCTCGATCGTCTCGAGGTCGCGCATTTCGCCGACGAGGATGACGTCGGGGTTCTGGCGCAGGGCGGACTTGAGTGCCGACGGGAAATCGACCGCGTCGTAGCCGACCTCGCGCTGGTTGACGAAGCTCAGCCGGTCGCTGTGCTCGTACTCGATCGGGTCTTCGACGGTGATGATGTGCGACTGGCGGGTGCGGTTGATGTAGTCGATCAGCGCCGCCAGCGTCGTGCTCTTGCCGCTGCCGGTGGTGCCGGTGACGAGGATCAGCCCGCGGCGCTCGGTGGCGAGGCGCTCGACCGAGGCCGGCAGGTTGAGCTCGGCGACGTTGCGGATGCGCGTCGGAATGACGCGGATCACGAGGCTGAGGAAGCCGCGCTGGCGAAAGACGTTGACGCGGAAGCGGCCGAGGTCGGGATGCGCGTACGCGAGGTCGACCTGCAGGTGCTCGCGCAGGAACTGCCGGCGCTGGTCGTCGAGCACGCCGTCGACGATGCGCTCGACGGTCGCCGCATCGAGCGGCGCGGCGCCCTCGAGCGGCAGGAAGTCGGCGCGCACCCGGAACGCGGGCGGCACGCCGACCTTGAGGAGAACGTCGGACGCCTCGTGGCGTATCGCCTCGGTCAGGATCTCGTTCAGCTCCATGGCCCCGCTACACTCCTGTCGCGCCGGGGCCTCCTGCCGAGGCGCCCGGGGCTACGATGCCGCCTTGCCGGCCTTCTTCAGCTCCGGTTCCGCCGCTGCCGGTGCCGCGGCGCCGCCGGCGACGCCGTACTGCGCGCGCACCTGCCGGTCGATTTCCGCGGCGATGTCCGGATGGGTCTGCAGGAACTCCTTCGCGTTCTCGCGGCCCTGGCCGATCCGGTCACTGGCAAACGAATACCACGCTCCACTCTTCTCGATGATTCCACGTTCCGTGCCAAGGTCGATCAGCTCGCCCTCGCGCGAGATGCCGACCCCGTACAGGATGTCGAACTCGGCCTCTTTGAACGGGGGCGCCATTTTATTCTTCACCACGCGGACGCGCGTGCGGCTGCCGACGACGGCATCGCCCTGCTTGATCGCGCCGACGCGGCGGATGTCGAGGCGCACCGAGGCGTAGAACTTCAGCGCGTTGCCGCCGGTGGTGGT
>CBFGUK010000113.1:0-15412 GCA_965651925.1 uncultured bacterium
GCTGGTAGAAGCGCGCCACCGTGCGGCCGGGCAGGATGGCGGCGAACTCGTCGAGGTACTTGCGCCGCACGGCGACGCGTTCGGCCTCGATCGCCAGGTACTCCTGCATGAGCTGCAGCGCCTGTTCGTTCGACAGCGTGCGAGAGGTGGCGCGGTAGGTCTCGATCAGTGCGACGGCGCGATCGCCAAACGGGCTCATGTCGGCCTGGTAGCGGTCGTACAGCGGCCAGAACCGCGTCGCCTCCTGCTCGTCGAGCGCGAGGTTCACCTCGACGAATGCGCGCCGGTTGCTGCGCAGGGTGCTGACCAGCACGTCCAGGGTGGCACTCTCAACATCGCCGGTCGGTGGTGGCGTGGCCGCTGCGAGCAGTGGCCACGCGCAGACGACGGCAAGCGCGAGCAGGGCGCGGATGATGGCCATTGCGGCTCTCCCTTGGTGCCCCGGCGGCAACCTACTTGCTGATTTTCGTGATCTTCGATCCCTGGATGCCGATGCCGCCCATCAGGCCTTTCTGATCGAAGATGAAGGCGTACACGTCCTTGGTGAGCGTCGTGCTGGTAATCGACTTTCCCAGGCCTTCGTCGACGACGACCACGCTCGGTCCGACGCCGACCTCGAACCCCTTGCTCTGCTCGAGGTAGCGGAGCGCGCCGTCGTTCATGAAGAACAGCGCGTAGCCGAATTTCTGTGCCCCAGCCTGCAGACCGTACGATGCGGCGACCGAGTTGTAGTACCCGTCGACGCGCCCGTTCTTCGTCAGCACCCCCTCGCCGATCTGGCCGCCGAACAGGAATCCGGCCTTCACCATGCTGGGAAAGACGAGGATGCCGCGCGCCCGCTTGCCGAGAGTCCGCGCGGCGCTGTTCTGCTCGTAGAGACTCTGCAGCGCCTGCGCGCTGCTGCGCTGCAGCTCCGGCCCGCTCGCCGCCCGAGCCGGCACGGCGGGCGCGAGTGCCGCGAGGACGATCACCGCGATCGCCGCGTGTCGTGTGACAGCCGGGTTCGTCATGACGTCCTCCTCGCAGGTTCCCGCGCCGTCGTGCGTCCGCGCCCCCGATGCCGATTGCGCTATGGCGCGCTGGCCGCCGGCGGGTCGCTCGCCGACGGAGGCGCCCCGGCGAGCGGCGGCACTGTCGGCGTGCGGTTGCCCTCGACGGCCACGTTCTGCGGCAGCACGAAGCCTCCGATCACGGTGGCGCCGAGAAAGCCGGCCAAGATGCCCTGGAGCTGGCCGCCGTGCACGACACGCGCTTCGACCAGCCGTTCCTGCTCGATGATGTACTGCACCTGGTCCGCCTGGCTCATCGGAAACCAGCCCCAGGCGTAGTAGAACATCTGGTACTTGCGGCTCACCTCGACCGGCGCGTCGGCCGGCAGCAGGCGGATATTCGCGGGAATCGGTGGCGCCTCGGCGCGGACGTGAAAGCAGCCGCTCGCCGCGCCGGCGAGCAGGGCGGCCAGCGTGACGGCAAAGAGGCGGCCGGGCTGCCGGATCACGGGTTGCCCTCCACGACCAGCGTGCGGCGCTGCACGCTGACGATCGACAGGATCGGATTCAGCACCATCTCGTACCACTTCTGGTACGCATCCATCCGCACCTCGCGCAGGTTGTACTTCACGATGTCCTCGCGCGTCGTGTTGTCGGAGATCGGCCGCGCGCCCCACTGCCAGAACCAGACGGTGCGCTCGACGCGCACGCTGGCCGGCGTATCCGCCTGCATGATGCGCACATCACGTCCTGGCGGCGCGACCAGCTGCGTCGTGCCGCAGCCGAAGCCGCCGGCCGTGAGAGTGACGGCACAGGTTAGGCCACGGAGGGCGCGGAATATGCGAGCGGGCGTAGCGAAGGGCCGAAGCAGGGAGGGGAGGGCCAAGGGCCGCATGTCGCATGAGCGCCGAGTGCTTGGCAAGCGGCGCAATCCGGCGCATAGCGGTGCGGCAGGAGGCTAGGACCATGCAACGCGCATCCGGACGTGTCCCGGACCGGCGACGGGCACGACGCAGCCGTGTGCTCGCCATGTGCGCCGCCGCCCTGACGTTCGCCGCCTGCAGCGAGCCGCCGCCGCCGGCGCCGCCGCCGGTGCGGCCGGTGAAGATGCTGACCATCAGCGGCGACGGCGGCGGGACGCTCGAGTTCCCGGGCACGCTGCGCGCCGTGCAGCACGCCGACATGGCGTTCGAGGTACCCGGGCGCATCCAGGAGTTCCTCGTGCGCGAGGGCACGCCGGTGCGCACCGGGCAGGTGCTGGCGCGGCTCGACCCGCGCGACTACCAGGCGGAGCTCGACAAGGCGCGCACGAACACGAACAAGGCGCGCGCCGACTTCGAGCGCTACGACACGCTCTACCGGCGGGGCATCTCGCCGAAGATGGAGCTCGAGCGCTACCAGCGCATCTACGAGAACAGCCAGGCGAACCTGCGCATCGCCGAGAAGAAGGTCGAGGACACGGTACTGCGCGCGCCGTTCGACGGCGTGCTCGCCGCCAAACGCGTCGAGGACTTCGCCAATGTGCGCGCCAAGCAGGCCGTGCTGGTCCTGCAGGATGCGAGCGCGCTGCGCATCGACGCCGCCGTGCCGGAGCGCGATTTTGCGCGCATGCAGCCGGGTCTGACGCTCGCCGAACGGACGGCGCGTCTGCGGCCGCGCGTCGTCGTCAGCGGCCTGCCGGGCCGCGAGTTCCCCGCCCGCATCACCGAGTTCACCACCGATGCCGATCCCGCGACGCGCACCTATCGGGCGACGCTCGAGTTCGCCCCCGGCGACGGGCTGACGGTGCTGCCCGGCATGACCGCCCGGGTGATCCTCAGCGTCGGCGAGGTGGCCGGCGGCGGGACGGGCGCGCTGCGCGTGCCGGTCACGGCGATCGTCGCCGACGGCCCCGAGCCGTTCGTCTGGATCGTCGATCCCGACTCGCTGCGCGTCGCGAAGGCCGCGGTGCAGCTCGGCGAGGTGAGCGGCGACACGGTCGAGGTGCGCGCCGGGCTGCGCAGCGGGCAGACCATCGCGACCTCCGGCGCGCAGCTGTTGCGTGACGGCATGACCGTCCGCCGCTTCGAGCGCTGAGGAGCCGCCCGTGGGTGCCCTGGCCCGCTATTTCATCGATCACCGCGTCGTCAGCTGGGTGCTGACCATCATGCTCGTCGTCGCCGGTGCGCTCGCCTATGCCGGCATGAGCCGCCTCGAGGATCCCGAGTTCACCATCAAGGAGGCGCTGGTCATCACGCCGTACCCCGGCGCCTCGGCGGCGGAGGTCGAGGCGGAGGTGACCGACCGGCTCGAGACCGCCGTGCAGGCGCTCGGGCAGCTCGACGAGGTGACCTCGAAGTCCGAGCGCGGGCTGTCGACGCTCACCGTCACGATCCAGAAGACCTACCGCAAGGAGCAGCTCGTGCAGATCTGGGACGAGCTGCGCCGCAAGGTGAACGATGCGCAGCGGACGCTGCCGCCGGGCGCCGGTCCGTCCCTGGTGGTCGACGATTATGGTGACGTGTACGGCGTGTTCATCGCGGTGTACGGCCGCGAGTACGGCTATGCCGAGCTCAAGCAGGTCGTCGATCTGCTGCGCCGCGATCTGCTGCTGGTGCAGGACGTGGCGCGCATCGAGACGTTCGGCGAACGGACCGAGGCGATCTTCGTCGAGCCCAACCGCGACCGCCTGTCGCAGCTCGGCATGCCGCCCACGGCGATCGCCGACGCGCTGCAGGCGCGCAATGTCGTCGCCGATGCCGGCCGCGTGCGCGTCGGCCCGGAGTCCCTCGCCGTCGACCCGAGCGGCCTCATGCGCACCGTCGCCGACTTCGAGGCGCTGCTGATCGCGCCCGGCGCCGAGCGGCAGATCTACCTGCGCGACGTCGCCACGGTGCGGCGCGGCTACGTCGATCCGCCCGACCACCTGCTGCGCTACGACGGCACGCAGGCGATCGGTCTCGGCATCTCGACCGTCTCCGGCGGCAACGTCGTGGTCATGGGCGCGGCGCTGCGCCAGCGCCTGCAGGAGCTCCTGCCGCAGATCCCGCTCGGCATCGAGATCGGCATCATCTCGCTGCAGTCCGACGCGGTGACGGCGGCGATCCGCGGTTTCACCTCGAGCCTCGTCCAGGCGGTGGTGATCGTCGTCGTCGTGCTGCTGTTCTTCATGGGGCTGCGCAGCGGGCTGATCATCGGCGCGGTGCTGTTCGTCACCATCGTCGGCAGCTTCGCGCTGCTCGCGCCGTGGGGCGTGGCGCTCGAACGCATCTCGCTCGGCGCGCTGATCATTGCGCTCGGCATGCTGGTCGACAACGCGATCGTCGTCGTCGACGGCGTGCTCGTCCGCCTGCAGCGCGGCGACGACGCTCGCCGCGCGGCCATCGCCGTGGTCGAGCAGTCGGCGCTGCCGCTGCTCGGCGCGACGGTGATCGCCATCCTCGCGTTCGCGGCGATCGGCACCTCGCCCGACAGCACCGGCGAGTTCTGCCGCTCGCTCTACCAGGTCGTGCTCGTCTCGCTCGGCCTCTCGTGGGTGACCGCGGTGACCCTGACGCCGCTGCTCTGCGTCACGTTCCTGCGTCCGCCGGCGACCGCGGAGGCGGCCGACGTGTACGAGCGCGGCTTCTATGGCCGCTACAAGCGCCTGGTGCGCGCCTGCATCCGCTGGCGCGGGCTCACCCTGGCGCTGCTCGGTGCGCTCTTCGTCCTGTCGCTCCTCGGCTTCACGCGCGTCGACAAGAGCTTCTTCCCGCCGTCGACGCGCCCGCAGTTCATGATCGATCTCTGGCTGCCGACCGGCACGCACATCGACGACACGACCGCCGCCGTCGCGCGCGCCGAGGCGCACGTGCGCGCCCTCGACGGCGTGACCCACGTCACCTCGCTGATCGGCAAGGGCGCGCTGCGCTTCCTGCTGACGTACACGCCGGAGAAGCAGGACGGCTCGCACGCGCAGTTGCTCGTCGACGTCGACGACCCGGCGCGCATCGATGCGCTGATGGCGGAGATCGAGCGCACGCTGGTCGAGGTCGTGCCGGAGGCGTCGAGCTATGCGACGAAGTTCGAGCTCGGCCCGGGCTCGAGCGGCAAGGTGCAGGCGCGGCTGTCAGGCCCCGATCCGCAGGTGCTGCGCGGACTCGCCGATGCGGTCGTGGCAATCGTCGCGACCGATCCGCAGGCCAAGGCGATCCGCACCGACTGGCGCGAGCGGACGAAGATCGTCGTGCCGCGGCTCGCCGAGCAGGAGGCGGAAGCGAACGGCATCGCGCGCGAGGATCTCGCGCGCAGCATCCGGCAGGGTTTCGACGGCACGACCGTCGGCGTCTTCCGCGACCGCGATCTGCTGCTGCCGATCGTCATGCGCGCCGAGGCGGCGGAGCGCGCCGACGTCGCCAGCCTGCGCAACCTGCAGATCTGGAGTCCGGCCGCCGGCGCCATGATCCCGCTGCGCCAGGTGGTGGCGGACTTCGCGACGCAGTTCGAGGATCCGTTCATCTGGCGCAAGGACCGCCGCCCGACGGTCACCGTGTTCGCCGATCCGCGCTCCGGACCGGCGAGCGCGCTGTTCGCGCGCCTGCGCCCGCAGATCGAGGCGCTGCCGCTGCCCCCCGACTACACGCTCGAGTGGGGCGGCGAGTACGAAGACTCGACCGAGGCGCAGCAGCCGCTGTTCGCCGCGCTGCCGGCATACGTGACGATGATGGTGCTGGTCACCATCCTGCTGTTCAACTCGCTGCGCACGCCGCTGGTGATCTGGCTCAACGTGCCGCTGGCGCTGATCGGCGTCACCGCCGGCCTGCTGCTCACCGGCCAGCCGTTCGGCTTCATGGCGCTGCTCGGGTTCCTCAGCCTCATGGGCATGCTGATCAAGAACGCCATCGTGCTGATCGACGAGATCGACGCGCAGCGTGCCGCGGGCCGGCCGCCGCTCGAGGCGCTGGTCGACTCCGGCGCCACCCGCCTGCGCCCGGTGGCGATGGCGGCGGCGACGACCGCGCTCGGCATGCTGCCGCTGCTCGGCGACGCGTTCTTCGTCTCGATGGCGGTGACGATCATCTTCGGCCTCATGGTCGGGACGGTGCTGACGATGATCGTGCTGCCGGTGTCGCACGCGGTGATCTTCGGCCTCGGCGCGCCGCCGGTGCCGGGAACCGAGCGACGGGTGCCGCGAGCAGCCGCCTGAGTCCACCGCGGGTCGGCGTCGTGCGGCGGCGCAGCGCGCGGGCCTCTGCGGCGGACGAGCAAACCGCTCCGGCTACACCCGGTCAGGCTGATCGCAGCGTTAGCGTTTCTTATGAGTTGAGTTGCACTTTCAAAAGTGCCACTCACACATCAGGCGCGCGCACGCACAACGAAAGTCGAGGGCAGCGGCGGCCGTGCGTGCGCCGGAAAACAGCTGGCGCCGTCGCTGCTGGAGGAAGCCCGATGCGCAGTCCCCGTGACTTCTTCAAGCCGCTCGCGCTCGGCGCGCCGGAACCGGTGCGCGAGGTGCCGCTCAAGCCGTCCCGCTGCATCCATTTCTTCGACCCGAGCAATCCGAAGATGCAGGCCAAGGTGCCCGATCTGGCGCGCCAGGCCGACATCGTGCTCGGCAACCTCGAGGACGCGATCCCCGCCGACAAGAAACTCGAGGCGCGCGCCGGGCTGGTGAAGGTCGGCCGCGAGGCCGATCTCGGCGACACGCCGCTGTGGACGCGCGTCAACAGCCTCGACAGCCCGTGGTTCCTCGACGACATCACCGAGCTGGTCACGTCGATCGGCGAGCGGCTCGAGGTGATCATGATCCCCAAGGTCGAGGGGCCGTGGGACATCCACTTCGTCGACCGCCTGCTCGCGCAGCTCGAGGCGCGCGCCCGCCTGCAGCGGCCGATCCTCGTGCACGCGATCCTCGAAACCGCGCTCGGCGTCACCAACGTCGAGGAGATCTGTGCCGCGAGCCCGCGCATCCAGGGCATCAGCTTCGGCCCCGCCGATCTCGCCGCCTCGCGGCGCATGAAGACGACGCGCGTCGGTGGCGGCCATCCCGCCTATCTCGTGCGCAACGACCCGGACAAGGCGAATCCCGACGCGCCGCGGCCGACGGCGCAGCAGGACCCGTGGCACTACTCGATCGCGCGCATGGTCGATGCGTGCACGGCGACCGGCGCGCTGCCGTTCTACGGCCCGTTCGGCGACATCTCCGACGCGCTCGGCTGCGAGGACCAGTTCCGCGCCGCGTTCCTGCTCGGCTGCGTCGGCGCGTGGTCGCTGCACCCGAGCCAGATCACGATCGCGAAGAAAGTCTTCAGCCCGCCGGTGGAGGAAGTGCAGTTCGCGAAGCGCGTGCTCGAGGCGATGCCCGATGGCCGGGGCGTGCTCATGCTGGATGGCAAAATGCAGGACGACGCGACGTGGAAGCAGTGCCGGGTGATGGTGAACCTCGCGAAGATGCTCGCGGCGAAGGACCAGGAACTCGCCGCCGCATACGGGTTCTGACATGACGGTGCGCCTCGCGAACGCGCAGGGCCGGGCGGTCGTCGTTCTCGGCGAGCAGATCGCCGACGTCGAAGGCGCCTCGGGCGGGCGGTTCGGCTCTGATCCCATGGCAGTCCTCGGGCGCTGGGACGAGTTCGCGACCTGGGCGGCCGGCCTCGCGCCCGGCGCGGCAACCGGCGCGCTCGACGAGACGGCGCTCGCCGCGCCGGTGCCGCGCCCGGCGAAGGTGTTCGCGATCGGCCTCAACTACCGCAGCCATGCGGCCGAGGCGGGCCTGCCGCTGCCCGGCAAGCCGATGGTGTTCACGAAGTTCCCGAACTGCCTCTGCGGCCCGCACGCCGCGGTGCGCCTGTCGTCGGCCTACGTCGACTGGGAGGTCGAGCTGGTGGTCGTCATCGGCCGCGGCGGGCGGGACATTCCCGAGAGCCGCGCGCTCGAGTACGTCGCCGGTTATACCGTCGGCCAGGACATTTCCGACCGCAAGCTGCAGTTCAGCGACCAGCCCCCGCAGTTCAGCATGGGCAAGTCGCTCGACACGTTCGGGCCGCTCGGCCCGGCGGTGGTGTCGCTCGACGCGTTCGCCGACGCGAACGACCTCGAGATCACCTGCGACGTGGCCGGCGAGCGCATGCAGACGGCGCGCACCAGCGACATGGTGTTCGGCGTGCCGGCGCTCGTCTCGTATCTCGCCGGGCTGTGCACGCTCGCGGCGGGGGATATCATTTTCACGGGCACCCCGGGCGGGGTGGGATCGGTGCGGCAGCCGCGGCGCTACCTGCAGGGCGGCGAGGAGATCGTCAGCACCATCGAGAACATCGGCACGCTGCGCAACCGCTGCGTCGCGTGAGATCGGAGAGTGAGCGCATGACGAAGCCAGTCGAACGATGGGTAGAAGAGGTCGCGGCCCACACGCGCCCGGAGCGCATCCATTGGTGTGACGGATCGGCCGAGGAGAACGAGCGGCTCATTGCCGCGATGCTCGCCGACGGCACGCTGCACGGGCTGAACCATGACCGGTATCCGAACTGCTACCTGCACCGCAGCGATCCGACCGACGTCGCGCGCACCGAGCACCTCACCTTCGTCTGCCGCGAGCGGCAGGCGGACGCGGGCCCGAACAACAACTGGATGTCGCCCGCCGACGCGAAGGCGAAGGTCGGGCCGCTCTTCAAGGACGCGATGCGCGGCCGCACGCTGTACGTCGTGCCGTACATCATGGGGCCGGTGACGTCGCCGTACAGCCAGATCGGCGTCGAGATCACCGACAGTCCGTACGTGGTCGCGAACATGCGCATCATGACACGCATGGGGCAGGCGGCGCTCGACCGCCTCGGCGACTCCGACGACTACGTGAAGGGCCTGCACTCGCTCGGCGACCTGAGCCCGGAGCGCCGCTTCATCCTGCACTTCCCCGACGAGCGGCTGATCTGGTCGGTCGGCTCCGGGTACGGCGGCAACGCGCTGCTCGGCAAGAAGTGCTTCGCGCTGCGCATCGCCGGCGTGCTCGGCCAGCAGCAGGGCTGGATGGCGGAGCACATGCTGATCGTCGGCATCGAGAACCCGCAGGGCGAGGTGCACTACGTCGCCGGCGCGTTTCCGAGCGCGTGCGGCAAGACGAACCTCGCGATGCTCATCCCGCCGGCGAGCCAGAAGGGCTGGAAGGTGTGGACGGTCGGCGACGACATCTGCTGGATGCGTCCCGGCCCGGACGGCCGGCTGTGGGCGATCAATCCCGAAGCCGGCTTTTTCGGTGTCGCCCCCGGCACGTCGTCGAAGACGAACGCGAACGCGATGGCGTCGCTGCGCGCCAACAGCATCTTCACGAACGTCGCCGTCACCGATGACGGCTGTCCGTGGTGGGAGGGCATCGACGGACCGGTGCCGGACCACCTGATCGACTGGCGCGGCAACGACTGGACGCCGGCCTCGGGCGAGAAGGCGGCGCATCCGAACTCGCGGTTCACGGCGCCGGCCTCGCAGTGCCCGTCGATCTCGCCGCACTGGGAAGACCCGCAGGGCGTGCCGATCTCGGCGATCCTCTTCGGCGGCCGCCGCGCGCGCACTGCGCCGCTCGTGATGCAGTCGTTCGACTGGAACCACGGCGTGTTCGTCGGCGCCTCGGTCGCGTCGGAAACCACCGCCGCGGCCACCGGTGCGGTCGGCGTCGTGCGCCGCGATCCGATGGCGATGCTGCCGTTCTGCGGCTACAACATGGGCGATTACTTCGGCCACTGGCTGCACATGGGCACCCAGGTGAAGAACCCGCCGAAGATCTTCCACGTCAACTGGTTCCGCCAGGACGCCAACGGCCGCTTCATCTGGCCGGGCTTCGGCGAGAACATGCGCGCCCTGCGCTGGATGCTCGAGCGCTGCGCCGGCCGCGGCGAGGCGGTGGACTTGCCGATCGGCCTGCTGCCCGCGAAGGGTGCGATCGACACCGACGGCCTCGACCTCGCACCCGGCGCGATGGACGAGTTGCTCGCGGTCTCGCGCGAGGACTGGAAGCAGGACGCCGCCAACATCGGCGAGTTCTTCGCGAAATTCGGCGACCGCCTGCCGGCCGAAATGGAAAACCAGCGCCAGGCGCTCATCAAGCGCCTCGGGTGACGGGCGTCACCACGCTGAACGGCGCTGCTCAGTCGGCGCCTGGTGGATAGGGCGACCACGCTCGATTCCACCGGCGCCGACGGAGCGGGGTGGGGCGGCGCGGCCGCGAACGGCCACGCCCCGCCGCTCCGCACGACGCGACGCGTCCCCGTGCGACGCGCCCGGTTCAGTGCGCGGCTTCGACCCGGCGCGGCGCGAGCGCCTGCACGTGCCGGGCGTTGTTGCCCTCGAGCGTGTTGATGCGCCCGATCTGCGCCGGCGACGCGTCGAGGTGCTGTTCGAGCACGAGCCACTCGACCGTCTCGGTGTACGGCGGTGTGGTCAGCGAGCCGCGATAGTGGAAGTGCGCGGGCAGCGTCGCACCCGGGAAGAGCTCGTCGATGAACACGCGCGCCGGTTGGAGGTCGACCCGTCGTCCGCCCTCGGGCGGCACCGCATCGAGAAAGCCGTCGATGAAGGCGTTGGCCGTACCCATCCGGAAGAGCACGCCGACCACCAGGTACTCCGGCGGCGCCGTCGGCGACCGCGGCGCGCGCACGTGCACGATGTGCATCTCCATCGGAAAGGTGATGCCGTCGAGCTGGTGCTCGGACGGCGTGTGAAAGTGCAGCTGGACGAGCTCGTAGCGCGTGCCGTCGTACTCGAGGAACGACCCGGCGGGGAACTCCACCTCGACGGTGTGTCCCTGATTCTTCACGCACGACGCCGCGGCGTGCGCGTAGCGCACGGCCGCCTCGTGGTGCGCCTCGACCGTGCCGGCGCGCACGATGTTCACCGGTGACTGCGCGCTGCCGTGGCCGGTGTCGGGAATCGCATAGAAGGATTCGCGATCCGTGGGACCGGCGTGCGCCGTGACCGCCGGTGATGCCGTCGCGGCGGAGCGGCCGGGGTGGATTGTTTCTCGCCGCGCGCCAGCCGCGCAGCCGGCGAGCAGCACGACAGACGACCAGAGGAGAAGCGCCGTCACGAGGCGATTGCCGTTGCGGTCCATGATCATGCTCCGATGCGCGAGCCCGTTGCGGTGCGTCGACGTTGCCTCATGCGCATGAGGCAACGCGCGTCCGCGGCCGTGCGGGAGCACGGCCCTCCAGGGGGTGTGTCATCTGTCCTCTCGTGCCGCGACGCCGCGAACGGGGGACACATCATCCCACCTCGTCCGGCGGGCGCAGCGCCCGGCGCAGGACCTTGCCGTTGCGGGTGCGCGGCAGGTCGGCGACCAGCCAGGCGAGGCGCGGTGCCTTGTACGCGGCGAGGCGCTCGCGGCCCCAGGCGAGCACGTCCTCCGCGCTCAGCGCCGCGCCCGGGTGCGCGATGACGTAGGCCGCGACGACCACCTTGCCCGGCTCGACCTCCTGGCCGACGGCGGCGCAGTCGGCGACCGCGGGGTGATCCTTGAGGACGCGCTCCACCTCGAACGGGGAGACCCGGTAGCCGAACGTGTTGATGAGATCGTCGCGGCGGCCGAGGAACCAGAGATAGCCGTCGCCATCGAGGCGCGCGTAATCGCCGGTGAGGAACCAGCCGTCGCGGAAGAGCGCCGCGGTTTCGTCGGCGCGGTTCCAGTAGCGCAGCAGCAGGCCGGGATCGTCGCGCGGGATGCAGAGCATCCCTTCCTCGCCGACCGGCACCTCCTGCAGCGTCTCGGGGTCGAGCAGGCGCACGGCATGTCCGGGTTGCGGGAAGCCGGCCGAGCCCGGACGGATCGGCCAGCGGCGCGGCTGCGAGATGTAGTACGAGCACTCGGTCATGCCGAGGCCTTCGTAGATCGACTGGCCGAAGCGCGCCTGCCACGCCGCCAGCACCTCGCCGGACAGCGGCTCGCCGGCGCTCATGCAGTGGCGCAGTGTCGGCACGTCGGCCGCGCCGCACGTCGTCTTCTGCACGATCTGCCGGTACAGCGTCGGCACGCCGATGAAGATCGTCGCGCCGTGGCGGGCGATCAGCCGCGGCCAGACGTGCGCGTCGGCGGGGCCCTCGTACACGATCGTCGTCACCCCGCGGTAGAGCGGATCCATCAGCCCGGTGCCGAGCACGTACGTCCAGTTGTACTTGCCGGAGTGCAGGACGCGATCGCCGCCGTCGGGCGCGAAGTCGAACCAGTACTCCGACGCCGGCAGATGGCCGAGGAGCGCGCGGTGGGCGTGCAGGGCGCCCTTCGGATAGCCGGTCGTGCCCGAGGTGTAGACGAGGTAGGCGGGATCGTCGGCGCGCGTCGGATGCGGCGGCGCGTCGACGTCCGCCGCGGCAAGCGCCGTCGCCAGCGATTCCACCGTCACGCGTCGCGCCGGCGCGGCCGGGCCGTCATCGGCGAGCAGCACGTGCGTCAGGTGCGGGACCGCCTCGAGCGCCGCGTGCATCGCGTTCCAGGTGTCGACCGTGGTGATCAGCGCGCGCGCGCCCGAGTCGCGGGCGAGGAACAGCACCTCCTCGGCGGTGAGCAGGATCGAGGTCGGCACCGCGATCGCGCCGCCGCGGATCGCGCCGAGGAACGCGACCGGATACTCGAGGCAGTTCGGCAGGCGAATGAGCACGCGTTCGCCGGCGCCGATGCCGCGGCGGTGCAGCGCCTGCGCGCAGCGGCTGGTGTGCCCGGCGAGCTCGGTGAACGTCAGCGCGCGTACGCCGTGTGCGGCGCTGTCGCAGATCACTGCCGGCCGCTCGGCGACCGGCGTGCCGCGGTGCGTGTCGGTGCAGGCGGCGGCGAGGTTGAACTGCGCCGGAATCCGCCACGTCCAGGGAGGCAGGACCGGCATGCGGGTCAGGCGCGCCGCCCGCGCCGCCGCGGCGCGGCCTCGGCATCGTCGTGCGCCGCGGTGCCGCCGTCGAGGAGCGCGAGCAGGCGCCGCGCGCCCTCGGTCGGCGTCAGGCGGTTGTCGCGCACCGCGGCCTCGATGTCGGGCAGCGCCGCGGCGACGTCGCCGCGGCCGAGAAAGTGGCGCTTGAGGCCGTCGTCGATCATCGCCCACAGCCAGTCCTGCTGCTGCGCGCGGCGCTTCTCAACGAGCTCGCCCGAGGCGGTGAGCGCCGTGCGGTGATGCTGGACGGCATCCCACACCGCGTCCATGCCGCGGCGTTCGAGCGCGCTGACCTGCAGGACCGGCGGCTCCCAGTGCGCGCTGCGCGGGCGGAAGAGGCGCAGCGCGCTCTGCAGCTCGGCGGCGGCGCGCTGCGCGCGTGCGACGTTGTCGCCGTCGGCCTTGTTGATCGCCAGCGCGTCGGCGAGCTCGAGGATGCCCTTCTTCATGCCCTGCAGCTCGTCGCCGGCGCCGGCGAGCATGAGGACGAGGAAGAAGTCGACCATCGAGGCGACGGCGTACTCCGACTGGCCGACGCCGACGGTCTCGACGAGCACGACGTCGTACCCGGCGGCCTCGCAGACGAGCAGCGCCTCGCGCGTGCGCCGCGCCACGCCGCCGAGCGAGCCGGCGGACGGGGAAGGGCGGATGAACGCCTGCGGCGCGACCGAGAGACGCTGCATGCGCGTCTTGTCGCCGAGGATGCTGCCGCCGGAGCGCGCGCTCGACGGATCGACGGCGAGCACCGCGACGCGCTGGCCGACGTCGATGAGGTGCAGGCCGAATGCCTCGATGAACGTGCTCTTGCCGACGCCCGGCACGCCGCTGATGCCGACGCGCGCCGCCTGTCCGGTGTGCGGCAGCAGCAGCTCGAGCAGGCGCTGCGCCGCCTCCTGGTGGTCGGCGCGCGTGCTCTCGACGAGCGTGATCGCCTTGGCGAGGGCGCGGCGGTTGCCGTGCCGCACGCCGTCGGCGAGGGACTCGACGGCGACGGTCACGGGAATCTCACGCGAAGGCGCGGAGACGCGGAGTGTGTGCCCCGCGTCGCCGCGTGACACGGCGTGTCAGGCATTGACGGCGCTGTCGGTGCTGCCGGTGCCGCTCTGCCGGATGAGCTCGAGCACGCGGCGCGCCGCCTGCGGGATCTGCGTGCCGGGGCCGAACACCGCCCGGACGCCCGCCTGCTCGAGGAACGGGTAGTCGCGCGGCGGGATGATGCCGCCGACGGTGACGACGATGTCGCCGGCGCCGAGCGCCGCGAGCTCCTTGATCAGCTGCGGCACGAGCGTCTTGTGACCGCCCGACTGCGTCGAGACGCCGACGACGTGCACGTCGTTCTCGACCGCCTGGCGCGCGACCTCCTCCGGCGTCTGGAACAGCGTGCCGACGTCGACGTCGAAGCCGAGATCGGCGAACGCCGTCGCGATCACCTTCGCGCCGCGGTCGTGCCCGTCCTGGCCGACCTTGGCGACCAGCATGCGCGGCCGCCGGCCGTGCGTCGCGGCGAACTGCTCGATGTCGCGCTGCAGGGCCTGCCAGTCCGTGTCGTCGTTGAACTGCGCGCCGTAGACGCCGGAGATCGAGCGGATCTCGGCGTGGTAGCGGCCCCACACCTTCTCGAGCGCGCCGGAGATCTCGCCGACCGTCGCCCGGGCGCGCGCCGCCTCGACGGCAAGCGCGAGCAGGTTGCCGACGCCGCTGTCGGCGCACTGCGTCAGCGCGTCGAGCGCCGCCTGGCACTGCGCCGCATCGCGCGTCGCGCGGATCTGCCGCAGGCGCGCGACCTGGGCCTCGCGCACGGCGGTGTTGTCGATCTCGCGGGTGTCGATCTCCGGCTCCTCGGCGAGACGGAACTTGTTGACGCCGACGATGACGTCCTCGCCGCGGTCGACGCGCGCCTGGCGGCGCGCCGCCGTCTCCTCGATGCGCAGCTTCGGCATTCCCGCCTCGATGGCGCGCGTCATGCCGCCCATCTGCTCGACTTCCTCGATGATGCCGAGCGCCTTGGCGGCGAGCGCGTGCGTCAGCGACTCCATGAAGTACGAGCCGGCCCACGGATCGACGACCTTCGGGATGCCGGTCTCGAGCTGCAGGATGAGCTGCGTGTTGCGCGCGATGCGCGCCGACGCGTCGGTCGGCAGCGCGATCGCCTCGTCGAACGAATTCGTGTGCAGGCTCTGCGTGCCGCCGAACACCGCGGCCATCGCCTCGACCGTCGTGCGGATGACGTTGTTGAACGGATCCTGCTCGGTGAGGCTCGCGCCCGAGGTCTGGCAGTGGGTGCGCAGCATCAGCGACGCGGGCTTCTTCGGGTTGAAGTGCTTCCGCATCAGCGTCGCCCAGAGCAGGCGGGCGGCGCGCATCTTGGCGATCTCCATGTAGAAGTTCATGCCGATCGCCCAGAAGAACGAGAGCCGGCCGGCGAACGCGTCGATGTCGAGCCCCTTCGACAGCGCCGCGCGCACGTACTCGAGGCCGTCGGCGATGGTGAACGCGAGCTCGAGGTCGCACGTCGCCCCGGCTTCCTGCATGTGGTAGCCGCTGATCGAGATCGAGTTGAAGCGC
>CBFGUK010000114.1:0-15330 GCA_965651925.1 uncultured bacterium
CCTCGATCATCGCCAGGCCGATCCGGTCCTTCACGCTGGCGGCGGGATTCCGGCCTTCGAGCTTGGCGACGATCTCGGCGGGGAGCGTGCCCACCACACGGTTCAACCGGACGAGGGGGGTGTGTCCGATGAGCTGCGTGACGTCGTGGGCGATGTGCATGGCGGTGTGCTCCGTCGACGATCAGAACACGAACTGCACGCGGCTCATCAGCAGCTCCTCGTCGGGCCGGTCGCCGCCGTTCGGGGCGCCGCCGGTGAACTCGGTGCTGTTGTAGTCGAGCATCAGGCGCACCTGCTTCGCGGCGTACCAGTTGATGCCGACCGCCCAGGCCTTCGCCTTGCGGGCCGCCGAGTTCGGATTCGCGAAGCCGAGGGTGTACGCGTCGCGCTCGACCTCGAGCTGCGCATAGCGCGCGGCGATCTCGAACGCGCCCCAGTAGCCGTCGCGCAGCTTCCACGGATCGAAGGCCTTCGCCGGCTTGATGCCGCGGAAGCCGTTCTTCTCGCCGGTGAGGACGTACGAGAGCTGCGTCTGCCACGCATCGGCGGTGATCGTGTCGCTCACGTTGCCGAGCCGGATGTCGTTGTTGCTCTGCACGAACTCCCACAGGAAGCCCGCCGGGCCCCAGTACCAGTAGCCCTGCGGCGAGATGCGCCACTGGTCGCCCCGTGCGATCGCCGTCCCCGCCGCTGTCGCCGGCGAGCTGGTGACGTAGCGGAAGAACGTCTGCTGGCCGTCGCTGCGGTACTGCGGCGTCTGCGGACTCGAGGTCGAGCCGCCCTGGCGGCCGTAGGTGCCGGACAGGCCGACGCCGAAGCCGCGCAGGAACGCGATCGGGCGATCCTTGAACGGCAGGAGGAAGAAGCGGCCGGCGAACGTCTTGTCGTCGTTCACGTCGATGTCGTTGTTGAGGCTCGCGCCGTCGGCGACACCGTCGAAGATGCCGAGCTGGTACTCGAGCGCGCCGTAGAGTGGCTGGCCCCACAGCATGAAGCCGAGGTCGCGGTTGGGGACGAGGTTGGTCGGCAGCGCGCGCTCGATGAACATCAACGCGTTCCCCGACTGCAGGCGCTCGAGGCCGACCGGTGCCTTGTACTTACCGGCCTGCAGGCGCAGCCAGGGGAAGTAATTGGCGCTGATCCACGCGTCCTGGATCACCGACTGCCCGCCGGCGAAGTCGGTCATGAACTTGAAGTCGAAGTACTTGAACAGCTTGCCGCGCAGGTCGATACGGGCGCGGCGGAGGAGAAACGTCGAGTTGCCCGTGTCGCCGCTGTTGGTGAAGTAGCGGCCGTCGAAGTGCACGTAGCCACCGGCATAGAGCCGGTTGTTGCCGTCCTGCGTCTGGATGAAGAAGCCGCGGTTGTCATAGCCGGCGAGGGGACGCAGCTTCGACCGTTCCTCGTCGGCGACCTCGATGCGGCGCGCGTCCTTCTTCAGCTCGCGCAGCTCGCGCTCGAGGCGCTCGATGCGCTGGTGGGTGTCGTCCGCCGGCGGGTCGGCGGCGCGGGCCGCGCCGGCAAGCACCAGGGCGGCCAGGACGAACGTGATCCGGAAATGACGCATGCAAGACTCCTGGTCGTCATGCGCACACCTCCGGACGTCCGGTCAGTGGCGAGGGATGAGATGGACCTGCCTCCCGGTGGTCGGGTCGGCATTCGGGAAAAGGGGTCGAGTGCGCACAGGGTGGCGGACGCCGTTCCGCAGCCGTCTGCGGAGCGGCGCCCGCCATCGTCACGGGCGGGCGAGACGCACCTTGTCGGTCCGTTCGACCTGGACGACGACGCCGTCCTGGACGACGATCGTCACCGTGCCGTAGCGCAGGCCGACCAGCGCCTCGCGCACGCGTGCGAGCGCCTGGTCGGCGCGGGGTTCGGTCAGGGGCTTGGCGGATTCCATCGGACACTCCTCAGATCGAAAAATCCTGCACGAAGACGCGCACACGCTTGGGGAACACGTAGACGGACTCGCCGGCGCGCAGCGCGAGCACGGCGTGGCGCTCGGGCGCCAGCACGACGTTGAGCGGCACGCCGAAATCGCGGGCGACGAGCTCGACCTTCACGGCGGCGCCGGCGGGATTGATGCGCACCACCTCGGCACGCAGGCTCGACGGGCCGTCCGCGTGGCGATCGATCTCGAGCTCGTGCGGGCGCACGTACACGGTCGCCGGTCGCGCCTCGTCGTGCGGGTACTCGGGGTAGGACAGGTCGAGGCCGCCGACCAGGGCGCGGCCGCCCGCGACGCGGCCGTGGAAGACGTTGACGTTGCCGAGGAAGTCCATGACGAAGCCGTTCGCCGGCTGCTCGAAGACCTCCTCCGGCGTGCCGACCTGCTCGATGCGACCCTGGTTCATCACCACGACGCGGTCGGCGACCTCGAACGCCTCCTCCTGGTCGTGCGTGACGAACACGCTGGTCACGTGGATCTCGTCATGCAGGCGGCGCAGCCACTGGCGCAGCTCGGCGCGCACCTTGGCGTCGAGCGCGCCGAACGGCTCGTCGAGCAGCAGCACCTTCGGCGAGGCGGCGAGCGCGCGCGCCAGCGCGACGCGCTGGCGCTGGCCGCCGGACAGCTGCGACGGCACCTGGTTGCCGATGTTGTCGAGCTGGATCAGGCGCAGCAGCTCGTGCACGCGCTGCTCGATGTCGGCGCGCTTCCACTTGCGGACACGCAGCCCGAAGGCGACGTTCTCGAACACCGTCATGTGGCGGAACAGCGCGTAGTGCTGGAAGACGAAGCCGACGTTGCGGTCGCGCGGCGAGCGCTGCGTGGCGTCCTCCTCCTCGTAGTGGATCGTGCCGCTGTCGCCGGCCTCGAGGCCGGCGATGATGCGCAGCAGCGTCGTCTTGCCCGACCCCGACGGGCCGAGCAGGGCGACGAGCGAGCCGTGCGGCACGTCGAGGCTGACGTTGTCGAGGGCGACGAAGTCGCCGAAGCGCTTGGTGACGTTGCGAACCGAAATGCCCACGTCGGCGGTCTCCTCTCGGCGCGTGGCGCCGGTCGAGTTGCTCGCGTTGTCGCGTTGCACGAGCCGCAGGGTTGCCGGCCGCGACGCGGGGGTCGCGGCGGTGGTGGCCTGGTCGTCGACCGCCTCGCGCGTGCGCGCCTCGATCTCGCGGCGCTGCTTCCACTCGAGCCCGGTCTTCACGACGAGCGTGACGAGCGCGAGCATCGACAGCAGCGAGGCGGCGGCGAACGATCCGGGCAGGTCGTATTCCTGGAAGAGCTTCTCGACGCGCAGCGGCAGCGTGTCGGTGTGGCCGGTGATGCGGCCGGAGACGACGTACACCGCGCCGAACTCGCCCATCGCCCGCGCGTTGCAGAGGATGATGCCGTAGAGCAGGCCCCACTTGATGTTCGGCAGCGTGATGCGGGTGAAGAGGTACCAGCCGCGCGCGCCGAGGCTCACCGCCGCGACCTCCTCGTCGGCGCCGAGCGCCTCCATCACCGGCACGAGCTCGCGGGCGACGAACGGGAAGGTGACGAAGGCGGTCGCGAGGATCAGGCCCGGGGTGGCGAAGACGATCCTGATCTCGTGCTCGCGCAGCCACGGGCCGATCCAGCCCTGCAGGCCGAAGATCAGCATCATCGCCAGGCCGGCGACCACCGGCGAGACCGCAAACGGCAGGTCGATCATCGCCGTGAACGCCGACCGGCCCGGGAAGCGGAAGCGGGCGATCGCCCACGCGGCTGCGACGCCGAAGAAGACGTTGAGCAGCACGGCGCTCGGCGCGACGATCAGCGTCAGCCGGATCGCGGCGAGTGTGTCGGGATCGCCGACGAGCGCGTGCCAGTACGCGGCCGGGCCGGCGCCGAACGCCTCGTAGAAGACGTTGATCACCGGGACGATCACCAGCACGGTGAGCACGGCGAGCGTGAGCGCGATGAGCAGCGCCTGCACGCCGACCGGATCCTGCTGGGCGCGGCGTACGGCGGTGTCAGACGTAGCCATGGCGCCTGGTCCACCTTTCGAGGAGATTGATCGCGACGAGCAGCGAGAACGACATCACCAGCAGGACGACGGCAATCGCGGCGGCGTCGGCGTACTTGAACGACTCGAGCGCGGCGACGACGAGCACCGGCGCGATCTCGGTCTTGAACGGCATGTTGCCGGAGACGAAGACGACCGAGCCGTACTCGCCGATGCCGCGCGCGAAGGCGAGGGCGAAGCCGGTGACCGTCGCCGGCAGGAGCGTCGGCAGCAGCACGCGCCAGAACGTCTGCAGGCGCGTCGCCCCGAGGCAGGCGGCGGCCTCCTCGATCTCCGCCTCGAGGTCGGCGAGGACGGGCTGCACGGTGCGCACGATGAACGGCAGCCCGATGAAGATGAGGACGAGCACGATCGCGAGGCGCGAGTACGCGCCGTGGATGCCGAGCGGCACCAGGAACTGCCCGAACCAGCCCTTCTGCACGTACAGACTGGAGTAGACGAGCCCGGCCACCGCCGTCGGCAGCGCGAACGGCAGGTCGATGATCGCATCGAGCACGCGCCGTCCCGGGAACTGGTAGCGCACCAGCACCCAGGCGATGAGCACCCCGATCGGGATGTTCACCACCGCCGCGATGAACGACGTGCCGAGGGTGAGCGCATAGGCCGACCGGGTACGCGGCGTCCACGCGGCCGCGAAGATCTCGGCCGGACTCAGCGACGCGGCCTTGGCGAAGACCGCGACCAGCGGAATCATCACCAGCACGCCCATGTAGAGTGACGCGTACCCGAGGCTCAGGCCGAAGCCCGGCAGCACGCGGCGGTTGACGTCGGCAGCCATGACGTTCCTCGCTCAGCGCACCACCGCCAGGACGAGCCAGGCGATGCCGCTCCACAGGGTCAGTGCGAACAGGAACCCCGAGAGGAGGCCGAGCAGTGGCATGTGCGGCGCGCGGTCGGGGGCGGGGCGGTCGTACAATGCCCGCAGGGCCTCGCTACGCGCGCCGGCATCGGAACCGGGGACGCCGCCGACGCGGCGTCCCCCACGCAGTCCGTGCATCGCCACTGCCTCCAGATGCAGGATGTCGGCGTACGTGCGCATGATCAGTTCCCCGGCTGGTAGATCTGGTCGAACACCTTGCCTTCCCCGAAGTAGCGGTCGTACGCGTCGGCCCAGTCGCGGGCGACGGCGTCGATCTTGAAGAACTTGATGTCGGGGAAGAGCTCCTTGTGCTTCGCGAGCACCGCCGGATCGATCGGGCGGTAGAAGTTCTGCGCGATGATCTCCTGACCTTCCGGCGTGTAGAGGAAGTTGAGGTAGGCGGTGGCCACCTCGGTCGTGCCGTGGCGCGAGGCGTTGACGTCGACCACCGCCACCGGCGGCTCGGCGAGGAAGCTCGTCGACGGGTAGACGATCTCGAACTCTCCCGGCGTCTCCTTGAGCTGCAGATGCGCCTCGTTCTCCCACGTGAGCTGGACGTCGCCGATGCCCTTCTGCGTGAACGTGACCGTCGAGCCGCGCGCGCCGGCGTCGAGCACCGGCGCCTGCCGGTAGAGCTTCGTCACGAACGCCTTCGCGTCCTCCTCGCTGCCGCCGCGCGCGAGCACCACGCCCCAGCCGGCGAGGAAGCTCAGCTTGCCGTTGCCGGAGGTCTTCGGGTTCGGGGTGATGATCTCGACGCCGGGCTTGATGAGATCTTCCCAGTCCTTGATGCCCTTCGGGTTCCCCTTGCGGACGAGGAACACGATGGTGCTCACGTACGGCGTCGCGTTGTTCGGGAAGCGCTGCTCCCAGCCGTCGCTGATCAGGCCGGCCTTGCGGATGTTGTCGGTGTCCGGCCACATCGCGAGCGTCACGACGTCGGCTTCGAGGCCGTCGATGACCGCACGCGCCTGCGAGCCCGAGCCGCCGTGCGACTGCTTGATCGTCAGCGTATCGCCGGTTTTTTCCTTCCAGTTGGCGATGAACTTCTCGTTGACCTGCTTCCAGAGCTCGCGTGTCGGGTCGTACGACACGTTGAGCAGCTCGGTGCCCGCAAGTGCCGGTGTGGCGAGGGCAAGGGTGAGAACAAGGGACAGGATACGGACCATGGCGGAGCCTCCTTCACGAGTGTGCCGGTGGACGGAATCGCCGCGCGGTGCACCGCAGACGGGCGCGCTCGCGCGGCGGGCGCGAAATGAAAAAGGCCCGGGAGGAATCAACCTCCCGGGCCTTTGGTTCAGTTCAGCGTTGGATCGCCGGTGTCCTGATCAGACGACGGCGGGTGCAGCGCTACCGCAGGCGCGAGAGGCCCCCCGGGCCTCGATACAACAACACATCGCGGTGCGGCGCTGCATGAACATTGACGTCGCTGATTATGCGGCGCCGCGAATGAAGTCAATACTGAATCCGCAGATGACGCAGATTTCGCAGATGCTCCGGTGGTATCTATCGCCCGACGACGGCGAGCAGGCAGCGTGATACTTCAATCGATTCTCATCTGCGTAATCGGCGTCATCTGCGGACTCCGGCTCACCACTGCACCGCAATGTACTTCGTCTCGGTGAATGCGAGCAGGCCGTCGTGGCCGCCTTCGCGGCCGAGGCCGCTCTGCTTCATGCCGCCGAACGGCGCGGCGGGATCGGAGACCAGGCCGCGGTTGAGGCCGACCATGCCGCACTCGAGCGCCTCGGCGACGCGCAGGCCGCGCGCGAGATCGCGCGTGTACACGTACGACACGAGGCCGTGCTCGGTGGCATTCGCGAGCCGCACTGCGTCGGCGTCGTCATCGAACGCGACGATCGGCGCCACCGGACCGAAGATCTCCTCGGCGAGGATCGGCGAATCGGGCGCGACCGCATCGAGCACCGTCGCCGGATAGAAGTAGCCCGGACCCGTCGCCGGCGTGCCGCCGGTACGCACGCGCGCGCCGGCATCGACCGCCGCCGCGACGAGGCGCGTGACCTTCGCGTGCGTGGCCTCGTCGACGAGCGGCCCGAGCTGCACGTCGGGATCGAGGCCGTTGCCCATCTTCAGCGATCCCATTGCCGCGGCGAGGCGGCGCGCGAACGCCTCGGCGAGCGGCCGTGCGACGTAGAAGCGATTTGCCGCCGTGCACGTCTCGCCGTTGTGACGCAGCTTGGCGATCAGCGCGCCGTCGATCGCCGCATCGAGGTCGGCGTCGGCGAAGACGAGGAACGGCGCGTTGCCGCCGAGCTCCATCGAGCAGTTGATGACGCGCTCCGCCGCCTGTGCGAGCAGCACGCGGCCGGTCTCGGTGGAGCCGGTGAACGACAGCTTGCGCACGCGCGGGTGGCGGAGCAGGGCGCCGACGACGTCGCCGGTGCGGGTCGTCGGCACGACGTTCACGATGCCCGGCGGCACGCCGGCCTCGGCGAGCAGCGCCGCGAGCGCCAGCGCGGTGAGCGGCGTCTCGCGCGCCGGCTTGAGCACCACTGCGCAGCCGGCGGCGAGCGCCGGACCGATCTTGCGCGTCGCCATGGCGGCGGGGAAGTTCCACGGCGTGATGAGCAGCGCGACGCCGACCGGCTGCCGCGTGACGAGGATGCGGTTCGTGCCCCCGGGCGCGGTGGCGAGGCAGCCGTCGAGGCGCACCGCCTCCTCGCTGTACCAGCGGAAGAACTCGGCGGCGTAGGTGACCTCGCCGCGCGCCTCGGCGAGCGGCTTGCCGTTCTCGCGCACGATGAGCTCGGCGAGCCGGTCGGCGCGTTCGGTCATCAGCTCGAACGCGCGCCGCAACGCCTCGCCGCGCGCCCGTGGCGCCGCCGCCGCCCACGCCGGCTGCGCTGCTGCCGCGGCGTCGGCGGCGGCGAGCGCATCGGCGACCGTCGCATCGGCGACCGCGGCGAGCTCGTCGCCGGTGGCGGGCTCGTGCACCGCGAAGCGCGCGCCGTCACTTGCGGCGCGCCACCCGCCGCCAATCGCCAGCTGCGTCTGCAGGTCGCTCATACGCCCCCGATACCGGATTCCCCACGTCCGGGCGATGCGGCCACCGCCGCCGGGCCGCACGGCGACGCGGCACCTTGCGGCCGTGCAGGTTGCGTGCTCTCTTCGATCGGCCCATGACTCGGCGCGCCCCCTGGCTGCTGTTGTGCAGCCTGTTGTGGAATATCGCGGCGCCGTTGGCGTCGCCGGCGGAAGCCGCACCGCGTCGCGAGACGAGCATCGCGTCCGCCAGCGGTGCCGGCGGACAGGGCGAGTGGTTGCCGCGCGCCGCCGCGGCCGAGGAGCTCGGCCGCGTGCTCGCGCACGATTCCGGCCAGCGCCTGCATGCGCGAGCCTGCCGGCTGCCGATCGCCGCCGTCGCACGCGGTGTCCTGCCGCGCGCAGACGTCGGCCGCGCGCCGCGCTGGCAGGTTCATCCGCCGCGCTCCTGTCCGGCGTGCGGCTGGCGCCGCTCCGCCGGCGACGAGCCCTCCTGACCTCCCGACGTCATTCCCGCCCATGACGTCGCGGCGCACCCGGTGCGCCGCTCCATCGATCCGTGCCGCCGCGCACCGTGCGCGCACCGGCACCCGTTTCGGGAGGTTCCGTTCATGTCGTCTCACATCGACTTTCTGCGTGGTCAGACCGGCGCTGACGTCCGCGTTGCCGCCCAGGGCAACACGCTGGCCGTCGTGCTCACCGCCGACGAGCTGCTCTGCGGACGCGCCGGGTTCCTCGGGCGCTTCGGCGCCCGCCTCGACCGTTACCCGCTCGCCCGCCTGAGCGGGCTCGAAATGCTGCCCAACCCGAGTGCCTCCGTGCTCACCCTGCGCTTCGCGCAGCCGGATGAGGAAATCACCGTCCTGTTCCCGGCCAGCGAACGGCACGCCGTCGACCAGCTCGTCGGCGCGCTGAAGGATCAACTCCAGGTCGTCGCGTCGTGAGCCGGTGCCGGGCGACCCGCGGCGGCGTGCCCGCCTGAGCCGATCAGCCGCCGAGTCACGGAGGACACGACGTCGAGTGCGTGCCGTCGCATCGCAACGCGATGGAGACGTTCACTCGGTGTCCTCTGTGTTCTCGGTGGCCGATCCGGTGGATTGAGGGACAGAGCCGTGCCGCCGGCCGCACCACGCGATGGCGGCCCGGCGGCGCGCCGCGTGGCCTCGCCCGGCGGCCTTTGCTAAGGGGCAGGGCTTCGAATGGCCTTGCCGCGCGGCGGGGCGGTGACGGAATGGCGAGCGGGAACGCGCAGAGGCAGGTCGAAAGCTGGGCGACGAAGGTCGGCGTGATCCTCGCCGTCGCCGGCTCCGCGGTGGGACTGGGCAACTTCCTGCGCTTCCCCGGCCGTGCCGCGCTCTACGGCGGCGGCGCGTTCATGATCCCGTACTTCGTCTCGCTGCTGCTGCTCGGCATTCCGATCTGCCTCATCGAGTGGACGATGGGCCGCTACGGCGGCCGGCACGGCTACAATTCCGCGCCCGGCGTCTTCCGCGCCGTCTGGCCGTCCACCGCATCGAACGTCTTCGGCGCGCTCGCGGTCTTCGTGCCGGTGGTGATCTACATGTACTACGTGTTCATCGAGGCGTGGTGCCTCTCCTACGCGTGGTTCTATCTCACCGGCGCGATCGACGCCGGCGCGGATCCCGCCGGCTACCCGGCGTACTTCTCGGCGTTCTTCAACGACTTCATCGGCGTCGCCGCCGACGGCGCGCTGTTCACCGGCCTCTCGCCGGCGCTGGTCGCGCTGGCGGTCTGCTTCATCTTCAACTTCTTCCTCATCTATCGCGGCCTGTCGGGCGGCATCGAGAAGTTCTGCCAGTGGGCCATGCCGGCGCTGGTCATCGCCGCGCTGATCGTGCTCGTGCGCGTGCTGACGCTCGGCACGCCGAACCCGGAGCTGCCCGAGCAGAACGTGATCAACGGCCTCGGCTTCATGTGGAATCCGAAACCGCTGTACGCCGGCGAAGGCACGTTCTCGGCGCTCACCGACCCGATCGTCTGGGTGGAAGCCGCCGGCCAGGTGTTCTTCACGCTGTCGGTCGGCTTCGGGATCATCGTGACCTATGCGAGCTATCTGAAGCCGAAGGACGACGTGACGCTGTCGGCGCTCACCGCCGCCTCGGCGAACGAGTTCTGCGAGGTCTGCCTCGGCGGCCTGATCACCATTCCGGCGGCGTTCATCTTCCTCGGCGCGGCGCCGCTCGGCGCGCTCGCCGGGTCGTCGATCGGGCTCGGCTTCCACGCCGTGCCGGTGACGTTCGAGTATCTGCCGCTCGGCGGCTTCTTCGGCTTCCTCTGGTTCGGCCTGCTGTTTCTCGCTGCGGTCACCAGCTCGATCTCGATGCTGCAACCGGCGCTCGCGTTCTTCGAGGAGGCGTTCGGGCTCGGCCGGCGCGCCGCGATGGCGGCGCTGGCACTCGTCACCGTGCCCGGTTCACTGCTCGTCGCGTGGTTCACGCACGACACGACCGCGCTCGGCGTGATGGACTTCTGGGTCGGCAGCCTGATGCTCGTCGTGCTGGCGCTGTTCGAGGTGCTGCTCTTCGGCTGGGTGCTCGGCGCGCGGCGCGGCATCGCCGAGGCGAATCGCGGCAGCGAGCTGCGCCTGCCGATGTTCCTCGCCCCGGTCATTCGCTGGATCTGCCCGGCCTATCTGATCCTCATCCTCGGCGGCTTCGCCTACCAGAACCTCCGCCCGCAGCTGGAGGCCATCGGCAAGAGCCCGGAGGCGATGCTGACCACGACCTTCCTCATCGCCGTGCTCGCGCTGTTCATCGTGCTGACGCACCTCGCCGCGCGGCGCTGGCAGCGCGCGCCACGCGGCGCGCGGCGGGTGGCATGACCACCGCCGGCTGGATCCTGATGGCCGTCTCGGTCGGCGGCGTCACCGCCTGGGCGGCGTACTGCTTTGCGCGCGTGCTGCGCACGCCGAAGACGAAGGGGCATCTGCACGCGCCCCTCGACATCGAGACCGACGAACGGCTCGAGTGAGCCGCCCGCCGTGCCGTCCCCCCGGCGCGCGGAGCTACACCGCGGCGGATCGCTTTCCGGCACGGTGCCGTCGTGAAACCGGCATCGACCGAGATGGGTTGCGCTGGCGTGCGCGTTGCTCCGCTCCTCCGGTACCCACGAGGAGGATGCATGGATCAGACGAGCAGCCCGCACCGGCACGGCCCACGCGACCTCGGCGCACACGAGCGCATCGAACCCGGCTTTCGCGCGTTCGTCTGCGACGGGTGCGATCCCTTCGGTGCGATCCGCGAGGTGTCGGCCGAAGGCATCGTGCTGTACGTCGAGAATGCCGGCGAGTTCGTGGTGCCCTTCGACACCGTCGAGGCCGTGCACGCGCAGAAGGTGATCTTCGACTGCGGCACGCTCGCGCCGGAGATCCGTGAGGCCATCGGCCACGCGCATGATGCCGAGGTGCCCGGCCTGTAGGCGGGGGCAGCGCGGCAGAAGCTACTCTGCAGGCCTGACAATTCCCTTGTACGCCTGAGGCTCTCACCGCACCGGCGGGGCCGGCCCCGCCGGTGGCGGGCGCTTTGCTGCTGCTCGACCAGGGCGCGTCACGCAAGGGGGTGACATGGCGGTCGCGCAGCGCCTCGTACCGGCCACATTCCACGACCCGATCGGCCTGACCGTCAGGTTGCTGCAGTCGTGCAACCCCGACGCGTACTTCGCCATGGGCGCGGTGGCCCTGGCCCTGGTGGCCGCGCCGCTCGATCGCCTGCTCGAGCCGGTCGAGAAGCGGCGCTACGCGCGGGCGCGCGACCCGCAGCGGCCGATCGTGCTCGTCACCGGCGCGCCGCGCAGCGGCACGACGCTGCTCTCGCAGGTGCTGGTCGCGCATCTGCCGGTCACGTACTTCAACAATCTCACCGCGCTCTTTCCGCGCGCCCCGATCGTCGCCAACCGCCTGCTGCGTCCCGTGCTGCGATCGCGCCCGCGCTACACGAGCTACTACGGCTGGACGCGCGGTTTCGCGACGCCCGGGAGCTGTCTGCACCTCTGGGATCGCTGGATGGGCCCCGACCGCTACCGTCCGCCGACGCACCTCGACAGCGCCGCGGTGACCGCGATGCGCCGCTTCTTCGGCGCCTGGGAGGAGGCCGCCGGGCGGCCGATTCTCAACAAGAACAACCCGCTCGCGACCTGCGCGACGCTGATCGCCCAGGCGCTGCCGACCGCACACGTCATCTTCAGCGTGCGCGATCCGGCCTTCACCGTGCAGTCGATCCTCGGCGCCCGCGAGGCGATTCAGGGGACGCGGCAGCGGCCCTACGGCGTGCAGGATCCCGCCTACGCCGATGGCCACGGCGAGCCGATCGAGCAGGTCTGCGCGCAGGTCGCGTACCACGAGCGCATGCGCGCAGCGCAGCAGCGCGAGCTCGGGCCGCGCTGCACCGCGGTCTCGTACGAGGCGTTCTGCCGTGCGCCGCACGAGATCGTGGTCACCGTCGGACGCGACGTGCTCGGTGTCCGCGTCGATGCCGACCGTCTCCGTCGGGCGCTGCCACCCTTCCGTCACACGAACCGCGTGACCGTTCCCGCGGCGGAGTTCCGCCGCATCGAGGCGACGCTGGCGCGGCTGATGCCGGCGTCCCAACCGACGACCGCATCGTCGACGGAGCGGGAATGTGGCTGACGCGCGAGGCGGCGGCCCGCCGGCAGCCGTCGCGCGGCCGGCGGGCGTCGACCCCTTCCGCGGTGATGCCGTTGTCGCCGAAGCGAGGGCCTCTGCCATGGTTCCTGCCGAGCTGATCACCGAACGGCGCCGAACGGAGGCGCGGCGCTTCGCGTGTCCGATCTGCGGCGCACCGACGGCGCGATTGTTCGAGGTGGAGGGCTACTGGGTGCGCGGCTGCGTGGAGTGCGGGCACCGCAGTGCCGAGCTCGAACCATCGCCCGATCACGTCCAGCGCCAGTACGGTGACGCCTACTTCTTCGGCGGCGGCGCCGGCTATCACGACTATCTCAGCGAGGAGCGCCTGCTGCGCGCGCACGGCCGGCGCTATGCGACGCTGCTCGGTCGCTTCATGCCGCCCGGGCGCGTGCTCGACGTCGGCGCCGCCGCCGGATTCGTGCTCGAGGGGCTGCTCGAAGCCGGCTGGGACGGCGTGGCACTCGAGCCGAATGCCGGCATGGCCGAGCACATCCGCCGGCGGCTGGGCGTTCCGGTCGTCAGCGGTCCGCTCGAGACCTTCAGTGCCGGCGAGGAATTCGATCTCGTGCTCATGATCCAGGTGATCGGCCACTTCCTCGATGTGCGCGGGGCGCTCGCGGCGGCCGAGGCGTGCACGCGCCCCGGCGGCCACTGGCTGATCGAGAGCTGGAATCGGGAGAGCCGCCTGGCGCGCTGGTTCGGACGGCGCTGGCACGAGTACAGCCCACCGACCGTCGTGCAGTGGTTCGCCCCGGCGGATCTCGTCGAGCTCGCCCGCCAGCTCGGCATGGACCTCGTGGCGCGCGGCCGGCCGATCAAGCGGCTCAACGTCGCGCATGCGGGCTCATTGCTCGAACACAAGCTGCACCGCTCCAGCGCCGGCGTGCTGCTGCGCGCCGTGCTGCGGCTCCTCCCCGCCGATCTCGCCCTCTGGTATCCGAACGAGGACCTCTTCTGGGCCTTGTTCCGCAAGCCGTCGTGAGCCCGTCCACCGGCGTGGCGGCGACGTGCGCGACACCGGTCGGCCGCGCCGCGGCGCTGCACTCATCGCTCGGCCGCGTACTGGAAGCCCGGCAGACTCGGGGGATCGAGCAGCGGCTGCCAGTCGCTGTCGCCCGCGAGGTACACCTTGAGGAACGGCAGCACCCAGCGCAGCGCGCGCTCGTTCGCTTCGGCGTTGGTCAGCGTGACCGGCGGATTGCAGTTCGAGGTCTGCAGGCAGAAGTCCGAGAAGGCGTAGTGGCCGGCATGCTCGATCTCGACCAGGAACTTCGGCGCCGCCGAGCGCTCGTAGGCATTCCGCCCGTTCGGGTTGCTGATCACCGTGTCGAGCGTGCCGAGCATCGTCAGCGACGGCACGGCGAGCATCGAGTTCTGCAGTGCCGCGGGCGCGAGCGGCACGGCGACGTCGATGCGCGGCTCGATCGCCGTGACCAGGTAGGTCGTCAGCCCGCCGAAGGAATGCCCGGTCATCGCGATGCGCTCCTCGTCGATCGCCCCGAACAGCGGCGAGAGGGGATCGGTATCGGCGGCGAGCACCTGATCGAGCACGAAGACGATGTCCTGCGGGCGTTCGGCGAGCGCGGCGACGATCGCCGGCCCGGTGTTGCAGTTCGGGAAATCGAAGATGGTGTTGCCGGGGTGCGGCGGCGCGACGACGACGAAGCCCCAGGACGCGAGCCGCGGGGTGAGGAAGCGACTCTGCCGCGGCGTGCCGCACGAGCCGTGCGAGAAGAGCACCAGCGGGAACGGCCCGTCGGCCAGCGGCGCATCGGTGACGCCGCCGGTCGCGGCGGCGATCGGCCCGCTCTCCGGTGGCGCCGGATACCAGATGTCGGTGGCGAGCACGCGCGGCGTGCCCGGGGACTGCACGGAATCCTTCGTGTACTCGATCAGCCGATGCCCGGGCGCGTAGGGGCCGAACCCGCGGACGTCGAAGCACGTGCCCGCGGTCCAGTCGACGACGTCCGCGCAGTGCGTCAGCGCGTCGCAGGGCGTCTTCGCCAGGCGACCGGAATCGGTGCAGGCGCCGGGGCGCGACACCCGGCAGTCGTAGCGCCCGTCGCGATGGCGGACACGGCCGCAGGCGACGGCGTCGGAGCCGCATGTCGCACCGCTGATCGTGCGGCGCGCCGTGGCGCGACAGTCGCGCCGCAGCGTCGCCGTGGCGAGCGCCGTGTCGAGCACCTCGCGCGCGCAGCGCCGGTAGGCGCGGCGACTGGTGGCCGTCGCACACGGACACGCGGTCTCGATGGCGGTGCGCAGCGCGCCGAGGGCGCGCTGGTCCTCGAGCAGGAACGGCTCCTGCAGACACGTCGAGGCTGCCGAGGCGGGCGCGGCGCAGAGCAGCGCGAGCAGCAGGGCGAGTCCCTGCCACGGTGACGCGGCGGTGCGGTGCATGGTCATTCCTCCGGAATCGAGAGGACGCGACAGGCGCGGCCGAGAGCGCGCACCGCGCGACGGTGATAGCGTTCGACGCGGCTGTCGAGCCGCGCCGGGGTGACGCCGGGCAGGGCCGGCGGGGGCGCGCCCAGGCGGGTGCCCATCCAGCGCACGACGGCGCCGGTCGCGGCGCTCATCGTCCCCGCGGTCGTGGCGCGCGCCGCGGCATCGAGCATCTGGTGGCGCAGCGCATCGACCTGCACCGCGTCGGCGTGCGTGGCATCGGGGCAGGCGGGGCGCAGGCGCGCGGCGTTCGCCGCCCGCGCCGCTGCCGCGCATGCCGCGTCGCGCGCCAGCAGGTCGTCGCGCGTCGCGGCCCATTTGCTGACGCCACCGGTCAGCGGCTCGTCGGTCAACCCGAGCGCCAGCGC
>CBFGUK010000115.1:0-15300 GCA_965651925.1 uncultured bacterium
CCGAAGGAGATCCGGTCATGCGCTCCGCATCCCGATTGCATCGCCGGCGCCGCGAGCGCGGTGCGGCGATGACCTACACCGTGCTGACGCTGCTCGGCCTGATGAGCGTCACCGCGATCGGCATCGACCTCGGCCGGCTCGCGTTCACCGCCACCGAGGTGCAGACCGCGGCGGAGGTCGCGGCGACCGCGGGGGCGAT
The DNA here is from genome assembly GCA_965651925.1 of uncultured bacterium. Classification (GTDB taxonomy): domain Bacteria; phylum Desulfobacterota; class Binatia; order HRBIN30; family CADEER01; genus CBFGUK01. The sequence goes on from CBFGUK010000115.1 coordinate 200, forward strand.
GCACCTGCTCGAAGGCAACGACGCGCAGGCCGGCGCCGTGCTCGCGCTCGGCGGCAACCAGATCGACGGCCAGTCGGCGGTGCCGAGCCTGTCGACGATCGAGACCGGCAACTTCGACGGCGTCGCGTTCAGCGCCGGCGGCACGCCGACCAACGCCGTGCGCGCCACGGTGGTCGAGGACATCGACAACCTGCTCGCCGGCCTGATCGGCGCGCCGACGTCCGAAGTGACGAAGATCGCCACCGCGGCGTTCCTCGGCCTCGGCGGCGGCGAGGCGGACGTGCCTCTCGCGCTCTGCGACTGCGCCTTCAGCGAAGACTGCCTCGGCGCCGACTGCCAGCCGGTTTGGACGCATCCGACGTGGACGCAGACGGCGGCCTGGACGGGCTTCGATGCCGGCCATTCGACGTCCGACATCCGCTCGTTCATTCCCTCGGCGTGCCCGGTCACGGGCGGCGGGCCGAGCGGTGGCGGCGAGCCGCCGCCCGAGCTCACCGTCGGCGACACGATCGACGTCACCAACGGCACCGGCTCCCCACCGTACCGGCTGGTGCGCTGCATGGTGTGCGATCTCGGCATGTGCACCGAGGCGAATCCCTGTCTCGTGCCGGTCTTCGATTGCGGCTCCTGCCCGGTCGGCCCGACGAGCGGCGACCAGACCGTGGTCGGCTTCGCCGAGGTGGTGATCGATTCGTTCCACTGCACCGGCGGCGGCGCGAGCGGCTCGGCGTGCCCGTGCGGCACCAACGTGCAGGGCAGCGTCGACGGCATGTCGTTCCGCTCGGTGTTCCGCACCACCGCTCCCGGTCCGCCGGGCGACGGCAATTTCGGCCTCGGCTTCGTCGCGCTCGTCGAGTGAGAGAGGTCCGCGTCGCCCGTGGCACAGGCAGCTGACAGTCCGCGCATGCTCCTCTGGGTCGTCGACGGCACGCCGCTGGCGGAGCGTGCCGTCGTGCACGCGGTCGCGGAGGATTTCGGCCTCGCGGTGCGGTTCTGCGCCGCCGCCGAGGCCGGCGAGGCGATGCGCACCATGCCGGTGGCGGCGGTCGGCGTCGAGCTCGCCGAGGCGCCGGCGGCGGGGCTCGCCGTGCTGCGCGCGCTGCACGGGCGCCGTCCCGACCTGCCGCTGTTCGCCGCTGCCGCCGACAGCGGCCTCGAGCTGATCGGCGTCGCCTTCGAGGCCGGGGCGAGCGACCTCGTGTCGCTGCCGCTGCGCGGCCCGGACCTGCACAAGGTGCTGCTCAAGCTGATGCGCCACGCGGCGCGCCCGCTGCCGGCGCAGCCGGTGCACGGCGAGCTGCTCACCGTGTACGGCGTGCGCGGCGGCCTCGGTGCGACGACGCTCGCGGTGAACCTCGCGGTGCAGCTCGCGCACGTCACGCAGGGCCGCGTCGCGCTCGTCGATCTCGACCTGCAGCGCGGCGATGTCGCCGCCTTTCTGAACCTCGCGCCGCCGCAGTCGCTCGCCGCGCTCGCTGCCGCCGGCCGCGAGCTCGACGCGACGCTGCTGCACACGACGCTCACCCGGCACCCGAGCGGCGTGCTCGTCCTCGCCGCGCCGACGCAGATCCTCGAGGCCGACGCGATCCGCGACGACGACGTGGCCGCCGTGCTGCGGCTGCTGCGCGCGCAGAGCCCGTACACCGTCGTCGACACGCCGCGGGCGCTGACCGACACGACGCTGCCGGCGTTCGAGCAGGCCGACCGCATCCTCGTGCTCACCGACCTCTCGGTGCCCGGGGTGCGCGCCGCGCGGCGCGTCGTCGAGCTGCTCGTCACGCTCGGCGTCGGCGGCGAGCGGCTCGAGCTCGTGCTCACCGACGCCGTCGCGGGACCGGTGTCGGTCGCCGACGCGGTCCAGGCGATCGGCCGCGAGCCGCTGATCACGCTGCCGCGCGACGAGACCGCGGCGAACCAGGCGATGAACAACGGCGCACCACTCAACGGCACACGGCCGGCGCCGCTCACGGCCGCCGTGCGGCGGCTCGCCGGCCAGCTCACCGGCACCGGCGGGGCGGCGCCGCGCCGCGGCGTGCTCGGCCGCTGGTTCGGCCGCGGACGGAGGGATCGGCCATGAAGATCGGCGTACGCTTCGGACTCGGCCGGCACGCGACGGCGCCGGCGGTGCGCGAGACGGCGACGCGCGCCGTGCTCGCCAGCCGCATGACGGCCAACGAGCGCGCCCACCAGGAGCGCAAGCTGCGCGTGCACCGCGACCTGCTGCAGCGCATCGACTTCACCAGCCTCGCGCGCCTCGACCTCGACCGGGCCAGCGCCGAGCTGCGCGCCGCCATCCGCCAGCTCGTCGACGAGCTCACCGTGCCGCTGACGCAGCGCGAGCGCGATCAGCTGGTCGACGAGATCCTGCACGAGGTGCAGGGGCTCGGGCCGATCGAGCCGCTGCTGCACGACCCCGACGTCGCCGACATCCTCGTCAACACCGCCCGCCAGGTCTACGTCGAGCGGCTCGGCCGCCTCGAGCTGACGCCGGTGATCTTCCGCGACGACGCGCACCTCCTGCAGATCATCGACCGCATCGTGTCGCGTGTCGGCCGGCGCATCGACGAGAGCTCGCCGATGGTCGACGCCCGGCTGCCCGATGGCTCGCGCGTCAATGCCATCATCCCGCCGCTGGCGCTCGACGGCCCGATCCTCTCGATCCGCCGCTTCGGCCGCACGCCGCTGACCGCCGACGACCTCGTGCGCCTCGGCTCGCTCACGCCGGAGCTGGTCGCCGTGCTGCGCGCGATGGTGCTGGCGCGCCTGAACATCCTCATCTCCGGCGGCACCGGGTCGGGCAAGACGACGCTCCTCAACTGCCTGTCGTCGTTCATCCCGGACAGCGAGCGGATCGTGACGATCGAGGATTCCGCCGAGCTGCAGCTGCAGCAGCCGCACGTCGTCCGCCTCGAGACGCGGCCGCCGAACATCGAGGGCCGCGGCGAGGTGACGCAGCGCGATCTGGTGCGCAACAGCCTGCGCATGCGCCCCGACCGCATCGTCGTCGGGGAGGTGCGCAGCGGCGAGGCGCTCGACATGCTGCAGGCGATGAACACCGGGCATGACGGCTCGATCTCCACCGTGCACGCGAACTCGGCGCGCGATTCGCTCGCCCGCCTCGAGGTCATGGTGCAGATGGCCGGCCTCAACCTGCCGGTGCGCGCCATGCGCCAGCAGGTCGCCTCGGCGCTCAACGTCATCGTCCACACCTCGCGCCTGAGTGACGGCACGCGCCGCGTGCTGAGCATCACCGAGATCGCCGGCATGGAGGGCGACACGATCATGCTGCAGGACCTCTTCGTCTTCCAGCGCGACGGCATCGGCGAGGACGCGCGCATCGCCGGGCGCATAGTGTCGACCGGCATCCGGCCGCGCTTCCTCGAGCAGATGAAGGCCTCGAGCCACGACGTCGACCTGTCGGCGTTCGACTACCTCAACGCCTGAGCGCGAGGCCCCGTGATGTCGTCGACCACGCTCCTCGCGCTGCTCGTCTTTCTCTCCGTCGGGCTCGCCGGCTACGCCGTCTCCGCGGCACTGCGCCAGCGCGAGGCCGTGCGCGACACCGTCCGCCGCCGGCTCGAGCTGCTCGCCGGGCGGCCGGCGGCGCGCGCCTCGATCATCCGCGACCGCCGCATCTCGCGCATCCCGCTTCTCGACGCGCTGCTGACGCGCCTGCGGCTCACGGCGCCGCTGGTCCGCCGCATCCGCCAGGCGGGGCTCGGCGCGCGCGTCGGCGAAATCGTCCTCTACCTCCCGCTGCTCGCCTGCGTCGGGCTGCTCGCCGGCCTGCTGCTCAGCGAGCAGCGCTGGGTCGCGCTGCTGCTCGCCGGCCTCGGCGCCGCGGTGCCGCTGGCGGTCGTCGAGCGGCTGCGCCGCGCCCGCATGCGCCTGCTCAGCGAGCAGCTGCCCGACGCGCTCGATCTCGTGCGCGCCGCGCTGCAGGCCGGGCACAGCCTGATCACCGCGCTCTACGTCGTCGCCGACGAGTTCCCCGATCCGATCGCCGAGGAGTTCCGCATCGTCGCCGAGGAGATGCGGTTGGGTCTGCCGCTGCGCGAGGCGCTGCACGGGCTGCGCGAGCGCGTCGACGACGCGAACGTGCCGATGCTGATCGTCGGCATCCTCGTCGGCCAGGAGGTCGGCGGCAATCTCGCCGAGGTGCTCGACAACGTGTCGTACACGATCCGCGAGCGCTTCAAGCTGCTGCGCGACGTGCACGTCATCACCACCCAGGGGCGGTTCTCCGGGCGCGTGCTCACCGCGCTGCCGATCGTCGGCGGCCTGACGATGTTCTTCCTCAACCCGGTGTACTTCGCGCCGATGCTCGAGGATCCGCGCGGGCCGTACCTGCTCGGCTACGCGGCGCTGAGCGTCGTCGCCGGGCATCTCATCATCCAGCGCATCGTCCGCATCCGCGTGTGAGGTCGCGCATGCCGCTCGCCATCGCCGTACTCGTCTGTGTTGCCGTCGTCTCGGTCGTGCTCGCCGGCTACTACGCCGCGACCGCCGAGTCGGTCGCCGCCCGGCGCCTGCGCACGATGCTGCCCGAGGCGACGCTGAGCTCGCGGCCCGCGCCCGTGACGCGCGGCGGGCGCGTCGCGCGTCTGCTCGCCGGCATCGGCAGCTTCGGCTTCGCACGCAGCGAGCAGGCGCTCGCGCAGACACTCTCCGCCGCCGGCCTGCGCGGCCCGCACGCGGTGCCGATCTTCCTCGGCGCGCGCACCGTGGTCAGCCTCGGCCCGGCGCTGCTGATCCTCGTGCCGCAGCTGTCGCGCGGCCGGCCGGTCGGCCAGACGCTGTGGCTCGCGTTCGTCTGCTGGGCGACCGGCCTGCTGGCCGCGAACCTGTGGCTCCGCCGGCGGGCGCGCGTGCGCACGCAGCGCGTCGCCGAGGGGCTGCCCGACTCGCTCGACCTGATGGTCGTCTGCCTCGAGTCGGGGCTCGGGCTGAACGCGACCATCGCACGCGTCGGCGAGGAGCGCGCCATGCTCGACGACGTGCTCGGCGCCGAGTTCGCCCAGGTCGCGTTCGAGCTGCGCAGCGGGCGCAGCCGCGAGGAGGCGCTGCGCGCGTTCGGCGACCGCAACGGGGTCGAGGACCTCAAGGCGCTCGCCGGGCTCGTCATCCAGAGCGACCGGCTCGGGGCGAGCATGGCGAAGACGCTGCGCGCCCACGCCGACCTGCTGCGTACCAAGCGCCGCCAGCGCGCCGAGGAGCAGGCGCGCAAGCTGCCGGTGAAGGTGCTGTTCCCGCTCGCGACGCTGCTGCTGCCGCCGCTGTTCATCATGGTCGCCGGCCCGGCCTTCCTGCGCCTGCAGGACCTGACGCGCCTGATCGCCGATCGATGAGGGGCGCAGTCGGCAACGCGGAGACGCGAAGACGCCGAGGCACGCCGAGCGCGGCGGTGCTCTGCGCCTCCGCGTCTCCGCGTTGAGAAAGGAGGGGAGATGAACAGGGGGACTCGGACGGAGCAGGGAGGACGCCGGCGCGCGATGCGCCTGCTGTGGCTGGTCGTCGTGCTCGGCGCGCACGCGTGCGGCGGGGCGAACGAGGCCGACCTCGGGCGGATCACCGGGGAGACGACGCGCACCGAGCGGGTGCCCGATCGGACGCCGACCGGCGGGGCGGCGACGCCACTGCCGACCGGCGCCGTGACCGCGTCGCCGGTGCCGACCGCGACGGCGATCCCGCAGCCGACGGCGACCGTGCAGCCCGCGGCGATGCAGTTCATGGGGGCCGTGCCGCCGGCGGTCGGTGTCGTGCAGTCCGGCCTGCCCGAGCAGTCGGTGCTGACGTTCCGGGTCACCGACGCCCTCGGCCGCCCGGTGCCCGGGGTGCGCGTCGCGTTCGGTCTCGTCGGCCTCGGCGACGAGACGCTCGCGCCGCTCGAGGCATCGACCGACGGCGACGGCATCGCGCAGACGACCCTGACCACCGGCGTGCGCACCGCGACGGTACGCATCACCGCCGCCGCCGACCGCGACGGCGACGGCACGCCCGACCTGTTCGCGCAGTCGACGGCGCTGGCCGTCCTCGGCGCGCCGCCGGTGCAGAGCCGCTTCAGCCTCGCGATCGAGCGCGCCAACGTCCCCGGCCGGCGGCTGTTCGGCGTGCGCAACCCGGTCACCGCGTTCGTCAGCGACCGCTTCGGCAACGCCGTGCCGCCGGGCACGGTGGTGACGATGGTGAGTAACGGCGCCAGCGTCGTCGGCACGCCGCTCACCGACGGCGACGGCGTCGCCGTCGGCACCGTGATCACCGAGGCGGCGGTGCCGCCGTCCGGCATCGTCACCATCCTCGCCTTCACGCGTGGCGAGGAGGACTACCTCGACAACAACGGCAACGGCGTCTTCGATGCCGGCACCGACACGCTGATCGGCGACGACCAGCCCGAGCCGTTCATCGACTTCCGCCCGCCGGCGCCGCTCGACGCCGGCTGCGCGCTGCCCGGCCCGCACGTGTTCTGCAACGGCGCGTTCGATCCCGACCGGCCGTTCGAGCAGTTCGTCGACGCGAACGACAACGGCATCTGGGACACGCAGGGGCGCAGCGGCGAGTGGGACAACGACATCCTCGTCTTCGACCTCATTCCGGTCACGTTCTCCGGCGATCTCGCCACGCCGACGCTGATGCCAGAGACCTTCACCATCCCCGACGGCGGCACGCAGACGTTCACGCTCGAGGTGCACGACGACCTCGGCAACCCGCTCGCCGGCGGGGCGATGATCGAGGTGACGACGAACGTCGGCGCGGTGCAGGGCGGCTCGATCACCGTGCCCGACGGGCAGTCGTTCGGCGCGTCGGTCCCCGGCCTGACGCGCTTCACGTTCGTGCTCGGCGATGACACCCCGGGCGATCCGATGCCGGCGGCGCAGGCGACGCTGCTCGTCTCGATCACCTCCGAGAACGGCGGTGGCTCGTTCGTCGTCGCCAGCGGGACGATCGACTGATGCCGCCGGGGGCGCTCGCGGCCTACGACGCCGACGGCACCGTCATCGCCGACCGGCTGCGCGCCGCGCACACGCACTGGACGCGGCTGCGCGGGCTGCTCGGCACGCGCCGGCTCGAGCCCGGCGAGGGGCTGTGGCTGCGGCCCTGCCGGCAGGTGCACATGTACGGCATGCGCTACGCCGTCGACCTCGTCTTTCTCGACGAGCGCGGCCGGGTGCTGCAGGCGGTGCCGGCGCTGCCACCGAACACCGTCTCGCCGCGCGTCGACGGCGCCGCGAGCGTGCTCGAGCTGCCGATCGGCACGATCCAGCGCGCCGGCCTGGTGCCCGGCTGCGCGATCCGGTTCGACGGCGGCGTGCCGGCGGCGGACTGGCTCGAGCGGGCCGGCGCGGTGCTCGGCAACGTCCTGCTCGCCGCGCTGTACGCGTTCTTCGCCGCCGCGCACCTCGCGCACGCGCGACGCACCGGGCAGTGGGCGACGACGCTGCCGATCGTCGCCCAGGAGGCGCTGCTGGTCGTCCTCTTCCTCGCCCGCCGGCGCAGCCTCGCGGTGTCGGACCGTGCCGGCGACTGGCTGCTCGGCATCGTCGGCACGTGGCTGCCGCTGCTCTTCCGCGCCACCGCGGCGACCGGCCGCCTGTTCTGGGCCGGGGCGGCGCTGCAGATCGCCGGGCTCGCGTGGGCGATCGCCGGCGCGGCCTCGCTCGGCCGCAGCCTCGGCGTCGTCGCCGGCAACCGCGGCCTGAAGACCGCCGGCCTCTACCGGGTCGTCCGCCACCCGATGTACGCCGGCTATCTCCTCAGCTATCTCGGCTACCTCGCCGCCTACCCGACGCCGCGCAACGGGATCATCCTCGCGCTCGCCGGCAGCGCGCTGATTGCCCGCGCGCTCGTCGAGGAGCGTTTCCTCGCCGGCGATGCCGCCTATCGCGTCTACCGCGACACCGTCCGCTGGCGCCTCGTGCCGTACGTCTGGTGACGCGGCGCGATGATCCGCAGATGACGCCGACGTCGCAGATGCCCCGCGCTCCGGCCGTCGCGCGGCCTCAGCCGCGACGCATCGGCGCAATCGGCGCTATCCGCGGAAACTCCGACCCAGTGCCGTCCCTCGGCCGATCACGCGGCCGTCTCGATCGCGCGCAGCCAGGAGCGGTCGGGTTCCTCGTGCAGCTCGACGAGGCCGATGCGCGCGGCGTACATCGCGAGCTCGACGCGGTCGCGCACACCGAGCTTGTGGAAGATGTTGTTCAGGTGCGTCTTCACCGTCTGCTCGCTGATGAAGAGCTGGCGCGCGACCTCGATGTTGCGCAGCCCGCGCGCAACGGCGGCGGCGATTTCGCGTTCGCGCGCGGTCAGTGGCGTGTCGGGATGCTCGCGATAGCCGCCGACGACGGTCGCCTGCAGGGCCGGCGGAATCCACACCTGTCCGCGGGCGACGGCGCCGATGGCTTCGACCAGGGAGTCGATCGCCAGCCGCCGCAGCACGACGCCGCGGGCGCCGCTGCGCAGCGCGGCAAGGGCGTCCTCGCGCCAGTCGCTGCCGGTGATGACGATCACCGGCACGCGCGTGGCGATGGTGCGCATGTCGGCCAGGGCTTCGCGGTGCAGCGGCAGGTAGAGCAGGAGGATGTCGCACGGCGTGTGCTCGAATGCCGGGGCGACATCGCTCCAGCACTCGATCTCGGCGACGACCTTCACATGGGTCTGCAGCTGCAGGAGCGCGATCAGGCCGGTGCGAAAGGCAGCGTGTTCATCCGCGACGGCGATCCGCAATGGAGCTCGCATACAGATCCTCCCCAGCTCGAGGCCCTGACGCCGCCGGCTGCCCACCCGGAGGCGGTTCGCCCCGGGCTGCCCACCCGGCACACGCCAGAGACCATGTGTTGGCACTGCGCATAGCGTGGCTGTCCACGCGGTGTATATGGGGTAATTGTACCTAGCGACCTACGGGCTTACCCACGGTGGCGGACGCCCCGCCGGCAGTATCTCGGGACGGCAGCGGAGCTAGCTCCGGACCGCCAGGCCAGGTGCGGTCGCAACCGGGGGCGCTCCGGCGCCGGCGGCATCGGCACCGGTGCGCTGGCCCCTGGCGCGCCGGAGCCGTTGCCCCACGGCGACGCGCGCGGCATAGGGCGCGGCATGACGGACGCGACGCAGGTACTGATCGTCGGAGCGGGACCGGTGGGGCTGATGCTGGCGGTCGAGCTGCAGCGACGCGGCGTGGACGTGCAGCTCGTCGAGCGGCAGCCGACCCCCTCGTATTTCGTCAAGGCGCTCGGCATCACGCCGCGCACGCTCGAGATCTGGGACCAGCTCGGGCTGCTGCACACGATGTGCGATGCCGGCCTGTTCATGTCCGGCAACCTGACGCTCTCCAACGGCGAGGTGGTCGCCGAGCAGACGTTTCCCGAGGGCATGCTGCCGTACGGCTTCCTCGCGCTCGCGCAGTACGACGCCGAGCGGCTCCTGCGCGCCCACCTGCAGGGCCTCGGCGGCACGGTGCGCTGGGGCGAATCCCTGACCGGGTTCCGCGACGACGGGGAAGCGGTCACGGCGCGCCTGCGCGGTGCCGACGGCGGCGAGCGCGAGCTGCGCTGCGGCTGGCTCGTCGGTTGCGACGGCGCGCACAGCCCGGTGCGCCACGGCCTCGGCCTCGACTACAGCGGCGACGCGCTGCCGATGACGTTCATGCTCGGCGACGTGGCGCTCGACTGGAGCCTGCCGCGCGACCGCTCCTGCCGGCTGCTCGAAGTGGCCGACGGCACGATGACCAACCAGATGGTCGCCATCCCGATTCCCGGCGATCCGCGCCGCTATCGCCTGTCGATGGCGGCACCGCCCGAGTACTGGTCGGACGGCGCCGATCTTGCGACGCCGCCGTCGCTCGACGTCCTCGCCCGCAGCGCGGCACCGATGCTGCCCGCCGGCGCGACGATTTCCGACCTGCGCTGGTCGTCGTTCTACCGCATCAGCCATCGGATCGTGCCGCGCTACGCCGTCGGGCGCGTCTTCCTCGCCGGCGACGCGGCGCACATCCATCCGCCGATCGGCGGCCAGGGAATGAACACCGGTCTGCAGGACGCGTTCAACCTCGGCTGGAAGCTGGCGCTCGCCGCCGCCGGGCGCGCCGCACCCGGGCTGCTCGACAGCTACGACGCCGAGCGGCGGCCGGTCGGGCTCGAGGTGGTGACGCGCACCACGCGGCGCATGGAGCAGGCGGTCGAGGGCGTCGACCGCGGCGAGAGCGTCGAGCAGCTGCGCGCCGATGCACAGCTCGACGTCAGCTACCGCGACAGCACCTGGGTCGGCAGCGGCGGCACCCCGCCGGCCGGCGGCCCGCAGGCCGGCGACCGCGCTCCCGACGTCACCGGCCTGCAGCGGCCGTGGATCGCGGCGCCGGTGCGCCTGCTCGAGCTGCTCCGCCACCCCGGCCATACGGTGCTGCGCTATCTCGGCACGCCGGATGCCGGCCGGGTCGCCGCGCTCGCCGGTGTGCTGCCCGCCGATCTCATCCGCACCGGTGTCATCACCGCACCGGGCGTGCCGGCGCCGGACATCGAAAGCTGCAGCCACCTGATCGATGCCGGCAACCGCTTCCGCGACGCGTACGCGCCCGCCGACGGGGCTCTGCTCTGGATCCGCCCCGACGGCCACATCGCCTGGCGCAGCGAGACCCCCGACGCCGCCGCGCTCGCCGCGCATGCCGCACGCATCTTCGCGGGGTGAGGGTGTGCCACTGAGAGCGAAGAGGACACCGGGCCGATATCCATCCGTCGGGTTCTGCCGTGATCGAATCGCTTCACTTTGTGTCCTCTGCGCCTCCGTGGCCTGATCGTTCGCCCGGCGAGAACCCTGCGGACTCGCGCCGCGGAACCGACTAGACTGCCCGCCGTGAGCATGACCGACGCGCGTGGCCTGGCGGTCACCTGTGACAACGAGGCGGCGCTCGCCGCGATCGACGACTTCGCGTACCGCATCGTCCGCGTGACGGCCGGTGCCGAGGCGGTCCTGCCGGCCGCCGAGCGCCACCCCGACGTGCCGATGCTGCAGCTCTCGGCCGCGGCGCTGCATCTGTTCGGGCTGACCGTCGACGGCGAACGCGCCGCGGCGGGCTATCTGGCGCGTGCGGTCGGCGCCGGCGTGCCGCTGCTGCCGCGCGAGGCGGCGCTCGCCGCGGCGCTGCGCGCCTGGCAGCGGCGCGCGTTCAGCGACGCGGCGGCGATGCTCGAGGCGCTGACCGACGAGTGGCCGCGCGACCTGCTCGCCGCCAAGCTCGCCGAGTTCCTCTACTACGTCCTTGGCCAGCAGCACGAGGCGCAGCGCTTCCGCCGGCACATGGAACGGCTCGCCCCGCATCACCGCGACGACCCCGACCTGCTGGCCATGCTCGCCTTCGCGCGCGAGCTGTGCGGCGACCTCGCCGGCGCGCAGGCGCTCGCCGAGCGCGCGCTGGCGCGCGCGCCGCGCACGCCGTGGGCCGATCACGCGCTCTCGCACGTCTGGCTGCGCCGCGGCGCCGCCGACGAGGCGATAGCGCACCTCGCGGCGGCCCTGCCCGGCTGGGCGGACAGCAACCGCCTGATCTGGGTGCACAACGCCTGGCACCTGGCGCTGCATCACCTCGACCGGCTCGATGTCGCGGCGGCGCGCGCGCTGCTCGACACGGTCATCTGGCGGCCGGGCGAGGACCTCGGCGGCACGGTGCTCGACGCGATCGGGCTGCACTGGCGCGCCGAGATGGCCGGGCTCGACTGTGACGCCCCATGGGCGGCGATCGCCGCGCGCGTCGCGCCGCGGGCCGGCGAATGCTTCATGCCGTTCGTCAGCGCGCAGGTTGCCTATGCGCTGGCGCGTGCCGGGGCGGGCGAGGCCCTGCAGGCGCTGCGCGAGGCGACGCGCGTCGAGGCGCGGCGCGGCACGCCGGATGCGCGGCGCACCTGGTCACGCGTCGGCCGGGCGCTGATCGATGCCGCCGAGGCGTGCGCGCGCGGCGACGCCGTGCATGCGGTGACGCTGCTCGATCCGATCATCGAGGAGGTCACCGTCGGCGGCGGCAGCGACGCGCAATGCGATCTCTTCCGCCTCGCCTACGCGCGCGCCCTCGCCGACGCCGGCCGGCCTGCCGACGCGCACCGCTATCTCGACACGCTCTGGGGCCCGACGCCGCGCACGCCGCTCGAAGCACACTGGCGCGACCGGCTGGGATGACACGTGCGCGGCTTTTCAACGCCCCTTGGAGGGCGCCGGTCCCTCGGCGCCCGTTGAATCCGGCGCACGTCGCTCAATCCCACAGGCGCCGCGCGGGCGTGAACGGCTGGGATGACACGTGCGCGGCCTTTTCAACGCCCTGGAGGGCGCCGGTCCCTCGGCGCCTGTTGAATCGGGCGCGTGTCGCTCAATCCAACGGGCGCCGAGGGACCGGCGCCCTCCAGGGCGCTGCGACGTCCGCGGCTATTCCTCCAATGCGTTCGTCCGGATCAGCGCCGCGTCCGCCGGGAGGATGAACCCGGCGGCGACGGCGGCGTCGGTGGCGGCGAGGAACGGGACGACGTAATCCTCGCGCGTCGGGTAGAGCGCGGCGAGCGTCGCCTCGTCGAACGGCGTCGTGGTGCCGAACAGGAAGCAGAACGATCCGCCCGACTGCCCCTCGCCCGACAGCGTCGCGATCGGCACGTCGAGATGCGGCGTGCGGATGCCGCCGAGCGCGTTGCCGTGCGTGTCGCGCGCGATCATCGGCGCCGGATCGTCGGTGAGCTCGATGCGCGGTGCGGTGGGTGGCGGCGTGCCATCGCGCACCCAGCGCTCGAGCGCCGCGAGCGCCGCCTTCAGCACCCAGTGCTGCGGTCCGGCGTTGACCGGCAGGCCGCAGGTGAGGATGCCGGGGATTGGTTCGGCGGTGACGATGAGATCGTCGATGTCCGGCGAAGTGCCGAGATCCGAGTTGCCGGTCTGCAGCGTGTACACGTCGGCATGCGCCGTGCCCGCCGCTTCCCACAGGCGCAGGCGGTCGGTATCCGGCTGGCGCGCGAGGCGCGAGCTCAGCACCGTCACGTCGGTCTCGGTCTGGAACGTCAGCACCGGCTCCTCGAGATCGGTGCGCAGCAGCGTCGGCGCCGGCACCTGGATGTCGACCTGCGGGGCCTGCGAGAGCGGGGCGCCGTTGGCGGCGCGGCTGTGGACGAGGAAGCCGTCGTAGACGCGCGCCAGGGGGTGGACGGCGTTGATGTACGTCACCAGGCGGAACGCCGACTGCGACTCGCCGATGGCCAGCACGCGCGCGGGCTCGAGGTCGCCGAGTGGCCGGACGCCGGTGGTGGCGCGCAGCGCGCGGCCGACCTGCGAGTAGAGGTCGTACGAGAAGCTGTCGCCCGGGTGATCGAGCGAGCCGTAGCGGTCCGGGTTCACCATCTTGAGCGGCAGGGCGATGACGCCGATGCCGCCGCCGCCCTCGATGCCGGCGCGCTGCGCCGAGACGCCGACCCACACCGCGCCGCTGCGGATGATCTCGGTGTGGCCGGTGATCCAGTCCGGCGCCGCCTCGACACCGCCGCTGACGTTGAGCCACTCGACGTACACGGTGCCGTTGAAGCGCGCCGCCTCGATCGGGCGGTAGACGAGGATGCGCGTGCGGTAGCGGGCCTCGGCGGCGGGGCGCACGGCGTAGCGGCCGTCGGCGGGCAGGGGCGCGTCGCTGACGTACGCCTGGGCGGTGCCGGTGACGAAGAACTCGAGCTGCGTGTAGCCGACCTCGGCGAGATCGAACGCCGTGCCGGCGACGAACGGACTGCCGGGGATCGGTCCCTCGACCTGCGGCCCGGCCGGTGACGGCGGCTCGCAGCCGCTCAGCGCGCCGGCGACCGCCTGCACGAGACAGGCGATGGTCACCGTGCCGCCCGCCTCGCAGTCGAAGCTCGGGCAGGTGTCGAGCGCATCCTCGCCGAGCGCGATGCGCACGCCGCGCAGCAGCTCGTCGATGGTGATCGTGCCGTCGCCGCCGCAGTCGCCGACACACACCGGCAGGTCCTGCGCGGTGAGCGGCGTGACGGTGAACGCGACCAGGAGCAGCGTGACGACGAGCCAGGGTGCGACAGTGCGCGACATGCGGTTTCCCCTCCCTCGCCGTGCCTACACAACGGCTGCGTCATTGGCGAGCGCGCACGAGATCGCCGGACGACGCACAGGCTGGCAGCGCGGCGCGCGACGTGAGACACAGGCGCGATATGACGGACATCGTTGGACGGCACGCACTGGTCACCGGCGGCGCGAGCGGCATCGGGCGGCGCATGGCGCTGAAGCTCGCCGCCGGGGGCGCGCGGGTGACGATCTGGGACCTCAACGAGACCGCGCTCGAGGCGGTGGTCGCCGAGCTGCGCACCGCAGGCTGCGAGGCGCGCGGCGCGGTGTGCAACGTCGCCGACCGCGAGCAGGTCTACGCGCGCGCCGCCGAGCTCACCGCCGAGGCGGGACCGGTCGACATTCTGATCAACAATGCCGGCGTGGTCAGCGGCAAGGATTTCCTCGAGCTGCCCGACGACAAGATCGAGCTGACCTTCCAGGTGAACGTGCTGGCGCTCTTCTGGGCCGGCAAGGCGTTTCTGCCCGGCATGATCGCGCGCAACAGCGGCCACATCGTCACCATCGCCTCGGCCTCGGGCCTGATCGGCGTCGCGCGGCTCGCCGACTATGCGGCGAGCAAGTGGGCGGCGATCGGCTTCGATGAATCGCTGCGCGCCGAGCTGCGCCACGCCGCGCCGGGCGTGATCACCACCGTCATCTGCCCGTACTACATCAACACCGGCATGTTCCACGGCGTGCGCTCGCGCTTCCCCTTCCTGCTGCCGATCCTCGAGGAGGACTACGTCGCCGAGCGCGTCGTCGAGTCGATCCGCACCAACCGTCGGCGCCTGATCCTGCCGTGGCTCGTCCACCTCGTGCCGGTCCTCCGCTTCCTGCCCGTCGGGCTCTTCGACCGCATCGCGAACTTCCTCGGCGTGAACGTCACCCTGCCCTTCAACGATCGCAAGCTCGACGAACTCTACAACAAGCAGAGCAGCTCAACCGACCAGGCAGAGCGGGTGAAGCTGATCCGCGAGTTCGAGACGCGCGCGCTCGAGGAGGCCTACACCATCCCGACCGTCTGGTGGCACCGC
>CBFGUK010000116.1:0-15226 GCA_965651925.1 uncultured bacterium
GGCGCAGCGCGCGCCCCCCCCGGTCACCGGTCACCGGTCACCGGACACCGGTCACCGGCCGCGCGCGTTTCCGCGCGCGGCCTGCAGCGCGGCCAGCACCTTCGCCGGATGCTGCTCGGCGCTCGGGATGCGCGCCCAGTGCTTCTTGACCTTGCCGTCCTTGCCGATCCACACGGTCGAGCGGATGACGCCGGTGACCTTCCTGCCGTACATCACCTTCTCGCCGTAGGCGCCGTACTTCGTCATCACCGTGCGGTCGGGATCGGAGAGCAGCGGAAACGGCAGCTTGTACTTGGCAGCGAACTTCTGGTGCGACGCGGGACTGTCGGCCGAGACGCCGAGCACGACGACGCCGAGCTTCTGCAGCGTCTTCCATTCGTCGCGGAAACCGCACGCTTCCTTCGTGCAGCCCGGCGTGTCGTCCTTCGGGTAGAAGTAGAGGATCACGTCCTTCCCCGCGAAATCCTTCAGCGACACCGTGTTGCCGTCGGCATCCGGCAGCGTGAACGCCGGCGCCGCCTTGCCCTCTTCGATGGCCATGCGACTCCTCCTCGGAGGCTGCCCCTATCGTTTCAACGCGAAGACGCAAAGCCGCGAAGGCGGCGTCGCGACTTTGCGCCGTCGCGTTGAGCGTCTATGAACCCGCGCATGGGCGGACCACTCGCGCACCTGCGCGTCGTCGACTGCACCGATCTGCGCGGCGCGTTCGCCGGTCGGCTGTTCGCCGACCTCGGCGCCGACGTGGTGCGCATCGAGCGGCCGGCGACGGCCGCCGCGCCGCGCGCGCCGGCGGACCTCTACCGCAATCTCGGCAAGACGCTCGTCGCGCTCGACCTGCACGCCGCCGACGACGCGGCGCGCTTTGCGGCGCTGTGTGCCGGCGCCGACGTGCTGATCGAGAACTTCGGCGTCAACCGCCGCCAGGTGCTCGACCTCGCCCCCGAGGCGGTGCGCGCCCGCCACCCGCACCTCGTGCACGTCGCGCTCGCCGACTTCGGCCTCGACGGCCCGCGCGCCCGCTGGCGGGCCGAGCCGCTCGTCGCCTTCGCCGGCAGCGGCGCGCTCTTCGCCAGCGGCTTTCCCGACCGCCCGCCCTGTCCGCTGCCGGGCTTCGCCGCGCACGATTGCGCCGCGGTGCTCGGCGTCGCCGGCGCACTCGTCGCGCTGCTCGCCCGCACCGCACACGGCACCGGGCAGACGGTCGAGGTGTCGGTGCAGGAGGCGGCGATCAGCGGCTTCTATCCGTGGGCGATTCCGCTCGCCGACTATCACCGCCTCTATCCGATGATCCCGACCGCGCCGCCGCGCGCCGCTGACGGCACCTACCTCGTGCTGCCGGTCGCCGACGGCTACGTGCGCATCCTGCCCGTCGGCCGGCGACACTGGCGCGGCTTCGTCGAGCTGCTCGACCGCGCCGACGCGTTCGCCGCGCCGGAGTGGGACCTGCCGATCTTCCGCATGCTGAACGGCGATGCGATCCGCCTGATCGCCGCTGACGCGCTCGCCGGGCGCACGCGCGCCGACGTGTTCGCCGAGGCGCTGCGTCGCGGCGTGCCGCTCGCGCCGGTGCAGACGCCGGCGGAGTTCGTCGCCAGCCCGCAGGGGGCGGCGCGCGGCAGCTTCCGCCGCCTCGCCGAGGGGCCGCTCGCCGATGCGCCGATCGCCGCGCCGCCGTTCCGCTTCGCGCGCACGCCGCTCGCCGACACGCCGCGCCTGCCCGCGGCGCGACCCGCCGCTGCGCCGGCCTGGGCGCCGCAGCCCGTCCCGACCGCGACCGCTCCCGTCCGCCAGCCGCCGCCGCTCGCCGGCCAGCGCGTCGTCGTCTTCGGCTACGCCGTGGTCGCACCCGAGCTCGGCACGCTGCTCGCCGAGCTCGGCGCCGACGTGCTGCGCATCGAGTCGCGCGCCGGCCTCGACCTGCTGCGCCAGGTGACCGTCGAGCCCGACACGCCGAACCGCGCGTTCACGTTCAACGACGCGTCGCGCGGCCAGCGCAGCGTCTGCCTCGACCTCAACCGGCCGCGGGGCCGCGAGCTGGCGCTGGCGCTGTGCGAACGCGCCGACCTCGTGGTCGAGAACTACCGCGGCGGCGCGCTGCGCGCGCACGGCATCACCTACGAGGCCGTCGCGGCGCGCCGGCCGGCGGTCATCTGGCTGAGCTCGCAGGGCTTCGGTGCCACGGGTCCGCTCGCCGAGGCGTCGGCGTTCGGGCCGCTCAACGCCGCGTATGCCGGTGTCCACTGGCTGTGGAGCGACGCCGGCGCGCCGTATCCGGCCGGCACGGCGCTCAACCATCCCGACCACCTCGCCAGCCGGCTCGCCGCGGTCGCGGTGCTCGCCGCGCTCGCGCACCGCACCCGCACCGGCGACGGGCAGTACATCGATCTCGCGCAGACCGAGGCGGCGGCCTATCTCGCCGGCGAGCAGTACCTCGAGCCGGCGTGCAGCGGGCGGCCGCCGCGGCAGGGCCTCGAAGCGTTCGCCGATGCGGTGCCGCAGGGGCTCTATCCCTGCGCCAGCACGGATCGCTGGCTCGCGATCAGCGTCACGACCGACGCCGCCTGGCAGCGGCTCGAGCGCGCGCTCGGCTGGGCGCCGGATGCGGCGCTCGCGACGCTCGCCGGGCGCCGCGCGGCGCGTAAGGCGATCACCGCGCGCCTGCGCGCGTGGACGCAGACGCAGGAGCCCGAGGCGGCCGCGGCGACGCTGCAGGCGGCGGGCGTCTCGGCGCTGCCGGTGCTCGGCCCCGACGATCTGCGCGACGACCCGCACCTGCTGGCGCGCGACGCGATCCTCACCGTCGAGCACCCCGAGATCGGCCCCGAGCGCCACCTGCGCACGCCGCTGCGGCTGAGCGGCACGGCGCTGCGCGACGTCGGCCCCGCGCCGCTCCTCGGCGCCGACACGGTCGCCGTGCTCACCGAGGTCCTCGGCCTGTCGCGCGCCGACGCCGAGCGCCTCGTCGCCGACGGCACCTGCAGCTGACCGCGCCCGAACGCGGCGATCCGATCAACGACGGATGCCGGTTCGCGCGCGGATCGGCGTGACGCGGCTACGGGAACAGCTTGAGGTTCTTCTTCTCCACCAGGGTGAACCCGACGAGGCACTTCGTCTGGCCCTGGCCGTCCTGGCTGCGCGGCTCGATCATCATGTTCTTGCGCTCGAGCGCGCGCTGCAGCATCGCGAGCTCCGCCTCGGTGAGCGTGCGGCTGCCGCACGACGTGCCGCCCCAGCGATACTCGTCGAGCGCGCCGTTCGTATTCTTGACGAACATCCGGCCGTGATACTGCAGGTACTGATCCGCCGAGTTGGTGTTGGTGCTCAGGGCCACGACCGGACCGACCAGCCCGGTATCGTCGGCGAGGGCCGTCCCTGCGAATGCGAATGCGAGGAGCATCAGCAGTCCGATCATCGTGCGCATCACGTCCCTCCGTCGTTCGGCCGGACGGCGGTGCGTGTCGTCGCCCGGACTGTGCACGTCGTCACGCGTGCCGTGTGCTGCCGTGGTTCGGTGCAGGCCAGCGACATGACACGGATGCCGCCGAAAGGAAAAAGCCGCGCGCACCCAACCGCGGAGTGTCACGGGTCGCGCGTCTTCCGGCGATGTCGGCCGCGCGTCAGCGGCGCCAGGCCGGGCCGTGCGGTTCCTGCACCGGCGTGGTCGAGATCGGCAGCTCGAGCAGGCGACACTCGATGGCACCGTTCCACAACGGGATGCGGCGCGCCGGGCGCAGGCCGATGCGTTTCGCGAGCTCGCTGCTGCCGGTGAGCACGTATCCGGTCCAGCCGAGGAAGCGGCGGCGCAGCACGTCGCCGAGCTCGGCGTAGAGCGCGGCGAGGCGCTCGCGCTCGCCGAGCCGCACGCCGTACGGCGGGTTGGTGACCAGCACGCCGGGCGGGGCGCCGGCCGGCGGCGCGACGTCGGCGAGCGGGCGGACGGCAAAGCGGATGCGGCCGCCGACGCCGGCGCGTTCGGCGCTCGCCTCGGCGGCGCGCACACTGCGCGCATCGACGTCGCTGGCGAGGATCTGCGGCCGGCGCCGCGCCCCGGCGCGGGCGCGCTCGTCCGCCTCGGCACGCAGGCGCGCCCATAGCGCGGCGTCGTGCCCCGCCCAGCCGACGCAGCCGGCGTGGGCGCGGCGCAGCCCTGGCGCGATGTCGCCGGCGATCAGCGCCGCCTCGATCGCCAGCGTGCCCGAGCCGCAGCACGGATCGACGAGCGGCGCGCGGGCGGCAGCGCGCGCCGGCCAGCCGGCGAGGAGCAGCACCGCGGCGGCGAGCGTCTCCTTGAGCGGTGCCGCGGCGTCGCGACCGCGATAGCCGCGGCGGTGCTGGCTCGCACCGGAGAGATCGATGCTCACCGTCGCGCGGTCGCGGTGCAGATGGAGGTTGACGCGCACGTCCGGCCGCTCGACGTCGACGTCGGGTCGCGCGCCGCGCCGGCTGCGCAGCTGGTCGACGATCGCGTCCTTCGTCTTCAGCGCCGCGAAGTGCGAGTGCGTGATCGCCGATTGCGCGAGATGGCAGTCGACCGCCAGCGTGCGCCCCGGGGCGAGGTGCCGCGTCCAGTCGACCCGCTGCACGCCGGCGTAGAGTGCCTCGGGCGACGCGGCATCGAACGCCGCCAGCGGCAGCAGCACGCGGCTCGCAACGCGCGACCACAGACAGGCGCGGTACGCGATCTCGAGCGTGCCGCTGAACGCCACGCCGGCGCGCCCGACCTCGAGCTCCTGCGCGCCGAGCGCGGTGAGCTCATCAGCAAGCAGCGCGTCGAGCGCGCGGGCGGTGGTGGCGAAGAATCGCATGAACGCGGTGCGAACCTGTGCGGCACTGCTCGGATGACCACCCGGGGGCTAGCACCTCCGACGCCGCGTGTCGCGCGGGCGGGCCGTGCCAAGTTCAACGAATCGACCGCCGAGGGCGAAGCGGACGCCGCGTCGCTGGTCATCGGATATGAGGCACCGGGATGCCCTCGACTTCGTGTCTTCGCGCTCTGCGGCGGATCGCTTCACGCTGGCGAGACGAGTTGTTGAGCAGAGACGCGCGGGCGGTCACCCGCCGACGCACGACCGGTCTTGACGGAGGCGCGCGCGAGGCGCGTGCTGGACGTGCCATGGCCGACAGCGTGTATGCACTGTTCCGGGAAACGGCGGCGGCGCGTGGCGAGGCCGTTGCGGCGCGCCACTGGGCCGGCGACGCGTGGCGCGACGTCAGCTGGCGCGCGCTCGCCGCCGACGTCGAGCACGCCGCCGCCGGCCTCGTGCGCCTCGGCGTGCAGCCCGGCGATCGCGTCAGCATCCTCGCCAACTCGCGCCTTGAGTGGGCGATCGCCGATCTGGCGATCATGGGCGCCGCCGCGGTCACCGTGCCGATCTACCAGTCGAACACGCCGGCGGAGTGCGAGTACCTCCTCGACGACGCCGGTTCGGTCGTCGTGTTCGCCGAGGATGCGGCGCAGCTGGAGAAGCTGCGCCGCATCCGCGGTGCGACGCCGCAGGTGCGCACCGTCGTCTGCTTCACCGGCGACGCGGTCGAGCGCGACAGCGAGCGCGAGATGAGCTGGGACGACTTTCTCGCCGCCGGCGCGGCGTGGCTCGCCGACCATCCCGGCGCCGTCAGCGAGCGCGCCGCGACGCTCGCCCCGGCGTCGCTGCTGACGATCATCTACACCTCGGGAACCACCGGGCCGCCGAAGGGCGCGGCGCTGACGCACGACAATATGCTGTACGAGGCCGAGGCGATCCGCGGCGTCGGCATGGTCGGGCCCGACGACGTGCAGTATCTCTTCCTGCCGCTCGCGCACGCATTCGCCAAGGCGCTCGCTGTTGCGTGGTTCACCACCGGACACGTGATGGCGTTCTGGCGGCGCGACCAGAAGCGGCTCCTGGACGATCTCGGCGAGATCCGTCCCACGGTTTTCGCCGCGGTACCGCGCGTGTTCGAGAAGGTGCACGCGCGCATCGTCGAGGACATCGAGCAGACCCCCGGCCTCGCCGGCCGCTTCGCGCGCTGGGGGCTGACCCGGGGCCGGGCGGCGGCGGCCGCGGAGGCGGCGGGCACGCCGCTGCGTGATCCGGGCTGGGCGATCGCGCGGCGGCTCGTCTTCGGGCAGATCGGCCGGCGTCTCGCGGCACGCCTCGGCGGCCGGCTGCGCTTCTGCGTGTCGGGAGGCGGCCCGCTGTCGCGCGAGCTCGCGTTCTTCTTCCAGTATGCCGGCCTGCGCGTCTGCGAGGGGTACGGGCTCACCGAAACGTCGGCGGGCAGCACCATCAACCTGCCCGACGCGATCAGGCCCGGCACCGTCGGGCGGCCGCTGCCGGGCACCGAGATCCGCGTCGCTCCCGACGGCGAGCTGCTGATCCGCGGCCGCGGTGTCATGCGCGGCTACTGGAATCGCGACGCCGACACCCGCGACACGATCGATGCCGACGGCTGGTTCCACACCGGTGACATCGGCGAGATCGATGCCGACGGCTTCGTGCGCATCACCGACCGCAAGAAGGACATCATCGTGACGGCGGGGGGCAAGAAGGTCGCGCCGCAGAATCTCGAGAATATGCTCAAGTCCCTGAGCCCGATCGTCAGCCAGGTCGTCGTGCACGGCGATCTGCGGCGCTTCCTGACGGCGCTCGTCACGCTCGACGCCGAGGCGGCCGCCGCATGGGCGCGCCAGCGCGGCATCGCGGATACCGACCTTCCGGCGCTGTCACAACATCCCGCGGTGACGCGCGAGGTCCAGCAGGCCGTCGACGCGCTCAACCGCGACCTGCCGAGCTATGCGACGCTCAAGCGCATCGCCATCCTCGATCACGAGTTCGAGATTGGCCAGCAGCTCACGCCGACGTTCAAGGTGAAGCGCCAGGTGTGCGTGCGTCTCTACCGCGAGCAGCTCGAAGCGATGTACGAGTAAGCGAGCCGCTCACTGCCCGAGCAGCGCGCGCTGCAGATCCTCGTCGACCGGGTCGGCGCCAAGCCATACGGCGAGGAGCGCGCGGCCGAAGTCGGCGCCGTCGATCGTGCCGCGCGGCACGTCATTCACCGCCACCTCGGTGCGGGCGCCGGCGACGGTCAGGTCGATCCGGTCGCCGGCCGCGACGGCGGGAAACATCGCCTCCAGACGCGTGAGACGCGCCTGGAGCGCGGGCAGCGCATCGCCGGCGTTGCGCGCGAAGCCCTCGGACACCGCCTCGGCGATCTGTTCGGCATCGAGCGCGCGCAGGATGTGGAGGCGGAGGCGACGCGGCCCCTCGCCCTCGAGCACCGCCGTCGCGGTGCGCGCCGGCGCCGGGAGATAGAGCGCCAGCACGTACACGTCGACGAACCAGCGCTCGCGCAGGCCGGCGCCGTTGAGGTGAAGCTGCTGCCCGTCGACCGCGACGGTGTCCGCCACCGCCACACCGGCCACCTCGCGGGCCGCGGCCGGCACCGCGGCAACGGCGACGGCGACGCACGGCGCGAAGAGCAGCGCCATGAGTCGCGCTGCCGCGAGCAATCCGATGCCGCCGCCGGTCTTCACACGAACAGCATACCCCTGTGCAGGGGCGGAGGGATCCACCTCCGCGCCTCCGTGTGAATCCTAGAGCCGCCTCAGCTCGTCCGGCGTCGCCAGCCGCCAGCAACCTTCCGGCAGGTCGCCGAGGCGCAGCGGGCCGACGGCGATGCGGAAGAGATCGGTCACGTTGAGACCGACGGTGCGGCAGCAGCGGCGGATCTGGTGCTTGCGACCCTCGACGAGGACGAAGCGCAGGGTCTCGGCGTCGTGGCGCGTGACGCGCATCGGCTGCAGCGCCACGCCGTCGAGGCGCATCGGCCCGTTGAGCTTGCGCAGCTGGCCGTCGGTCGCCGGCTCGGCGGTGCGCACGAGATAGACCTTCTCGACCTGGTGCCCGCCGATGATGCGCCGCGCGACGGTGCCGTCCTGGGTGAGGACGAGCAGGCCGCGGCTGGCGCGGTCGAGGCGCCCGGCCACCGACAGGTTCGCCGCCTCGGCGAGCAGCCGCCGCTCGGCGGCCGCGGCGATCGGCCCGCGGCGCGTGTCGCGCCGCACCAGCCGCCACGCCGGTGTCTGTCCCGGTTCGGGGAGCGCGCTGACCACACCGACCGGCTTGTGCAGCACGACCGTCAGCCGCTCGCCGAGCACGTCGGCGGCCCCGGTGATGCGGATGTCGGCGCTCGGCAGCGCCTTGGCGCCCTGGGCGGCGACGACCACGCCGTCGACGGTCACGCAGCCGGCCTCGATCAGACGTTCCGCCTCGCGACGGCTGCACAGGCCGCGCGCCGCCATCAGCTTCGCGACCCGCTCGCGACCGTCGGCGTCAGCCATCGACGATGCGCGGGGCCGTGACGCCCGCCGCGAGCGGCGCCGCGGCGGGCGGCGGGTCCGCCGGCGGGGCCACGGCCGCGTGGCGCTCGGCGAGCGCGGCGGCGATCTCGGCGTGGCGCGCGTTGGTGATGCGGTAGCGCGACAGCACGACGATCGCCGCGACGGCGACCACCGCGATGCCCGGCCCGTAGAGGATCGCCAGCGCCGCGGTGGTGTCGGCCGGCACGGTGCCCGGCGTGGCGCGCAGCGGGAAGTCGATGAGGTCGAGCCCCCAGCCGGCGACGAACTGGCCGACGCCCGAGGTCGCCTTCACCGCGAAGAGCAGCGCGCCGAAGAAGATACCTTCCTGGCGCCGTCCGGTGGCGAGCTCGTGCTCGTCGGCGATGTCGGCCATCATCGATCCCGAGGTGACGAGGCCCGCGGCCGCGCCCATCGAGCCGATCACGGTGGCGGCGACGAGCAGCGGCACGTACGCGACGCTGTCGTGCGCGGGGAACCAGCCGAGCAGCTTGGCGAGCGGCGTGAGCGCCGTGGCGACGCACATCACCGTCACGCCGGCGAGGAACGCCGGCCGCTTGTCGATGCGGCGCGACAGCACCACCCAGAGCACGGTGCCGACGAACAGGCCGGCGAGGCTCGAACCCTGCACGGCGAGGATCTGCGCCGGCGTGATCAGCCAGAAGTGCGTCGCCATGTAGATGCCGAGCCCCTGCTCGATGCCGCGGGTGACGAACAGCAGCACGACGCCGAAGAACAGCGCGCGAAACGACGGGTTGGTGAGCGCCTCGCCCATCTCGCCCAGCAGCCGGCGCAGCGACAGCGGCTCGGGCGCGTGACGCGGCTGGACGAGGTGCGGAATGCGCGCGTGCGTGCCGGCGGCGGAGAGGAGGACGCTGAGCGCCGCCGCGATCCCGCAGCAGATGCCGAACACCGGATACTGCGCGGCGTTCAGCTGACCGTCGGGGAATCCCGGCTGGCTGCGGAAGAACCAGCCCCAGCCACCGCCGATCACGAGCAGCGCGCCGACGAAGCTGAAGATGTTGCGCCAGGCGACGATCGCGGTGCGCTCGCGGTAGTCGCTCGACAGCTCCGCGCCGAGCGCCATGTGCGGCACGCCGTAGAGCGTCATCGCGAGGCGCACGGCGATCGTGCCGCCGAGCAGCCACCAGAAGAGTCCCGTCGGCCCGAGCCCGGCGGGCGGCATGAACAGCAGCGTGTACGTGACCGCCAGCGGCAGCACCGCGGCGTACATGAAGAGGTGCCGGCGGCCCCAGCGGTGGCGCAGGTTGTCGGAGATCGACCCCATGAGCGGGTCGGTGACCGCGTCGACCACCGTCGCGATGCCGAGCGCCAGCCCGGCGGCGGCGCCCGACAGGCCGAGCACCTGGTTGTAGTAGAACAGCAGGAAGGTGCTGAACGCGGTGGTCTTCACCCCCTCGGCGAGCTGGCCGAGGCCGTAGGCGAGCCGCGTGCCGAGCGACAGCTTCGACGTCATGCGCGATGCGGGTTGCCGCGCGCGGCGCGCGGCGCATATGGGTGACGCATGGCGGACACGATCTTTGGACAGATCATTCGCGGCGAGGTGCCGTGCCACAAGGTGTACGAGGACGACCACGTGCTCGCGTTTCTCGACATCTTCCCGCTCAGCCGCGGCCACACGCTGGTCATCCCGAAGGAACCCGCGGTGACGCTCGATGCGCTCTCCGACGACTCGGCGGCGGCGATCGGCCGCGTGCTGCCGCGCCTCGCGCGCGCCATCCTGCGCGCCACCGGCGCGCGCGCGTACAACGTGCTGCAGAACAACGGCGCCGCCGCGCACCAGGTCGTGCTGCACGTGCACTTCCACATCATCCCGAAGCACGACGACGGCGCGGGGCTCGGCATCGGCTGGCCGGCCGGCTCGCTCGACAACGAGCGCGGCGCGGCGCTCGCCGCCGACATCGCCGCGGCGCTGTGAGCGCCGCGCGGCGCCCGCGACACGCGCTCAGTCATCGAACGTGTAGACGGTGATGAGGTCGAGCGCGCCGGCGCCGTGCACCGCCGGCACGGCGAGCACGAGGCGGCCGGGACCGTTCTCCGTGCGCCAGTCCTGACACGAGAACGCCTCGCCACGCGCGTCGTGCTCGAGCACGGCATCGGGCTCGGCGTTCGCGTCGTGGATGACCGCGCGCGACAGGCTGCTGACCAGCCCGAGCACGGTCGACGACCGTTGCGCGTGCGACGCGCAGGGTCCGGGCGCGACCGACAGCTCGACCGGCAGGCCGTGCGTGCCGAAACGCGCGTCGGGCGCGAGCAGCAGCGCGCCGGCGCCGGAGTCCGTCTCGGGTGCGGGGCCGACATCGACCGGCCCGTTGCACACGCCGGGATGAGTGGCGCCTCCGGGCTCGACGACGCCGCCGGCGGCGGTGCAGTCCGCCGCGGTGAAGCCGTCCTCGCCGACGACGCCGACGACGTGATCCTGCAGCGCCGTGACGCCGAGATCGACGCCGGCCGCGCAGGACAGTACGCCGGCGTCGGCGACCGGCACGATCGGCCGGAAGCAGAACATCAGGCCGCCGGGCAGCTCGATCGACAGGAACTCGGAGGCGCCGGTCACCGCGACGCGCGCGAGGCCGGTGACCGGATCGGGAACGCCGGCGGCAAGATCGAGGTAGCCGCTGAAGCCGGCGAAGCTGCCGGCGTCGGGCAGGAACTCGATGCGACTGGTGGCGGGATCGAGCGACAGGCGGCGCACGCCGAGGCCGGGCGTGGCGGTCGCCGTCACCGTCAATGACGGCGTCGGCGTCACGCTCGGCGTCGCGGTCCGCGTCGCGGTGCCGGTGCGCGTCGGCGTCGTCGTCCTCGTCGCGGTGCGCGTCGCCGTGCCGCTGCGCGTCGGCGTCGGCGTGCGCGTCGCCGTGCCGGTCCGCGTCGGCGTCGCGGTGACGGTCGGTGACGCCGCCGCCGTCGCCGTCGCGGTCGGCACCGCACTCGCCGTCGGCGTCCCGCTCGCGGTGCGCGTGACGCTTGCCGAGGCGGTGGCGGTCGGCAGGACGGTCGCGGTGTGCGTCGCGCTCGGCGGCACAGTCCACGTGGCGGTGGCTTCGGTCGCAGTGGTCCTCGTCGGCGGCGTTGCGGTCGGCGGCGCCGTGGCGGTGCCCGTGCTGGTTGCCGATGCCGATGGCGGTGCGGTCGCCGTCGCCGTCGCCGACGGCGGCAGGGTCGCCGACGCGGTCGCGGTCGCCGGCGGCGAGGCGCTCGCGGTCGCGCTCGGCAGTGCGGTGGCCGTCGCGGTCGCCGGGGCGACGGTGTCGGTCGCGCCGGGCAGCGGCGTGTTCGACGCGGTGGCGGTGGGGCTCGCCGGCGGCACGGTCGGTGTCCCGGTCGGCGGCGATGAAGCGGTCGCCGACGCCGGCGGCGTGGTCGCCGTGCCGGTCGCCTCCGGCGCGGTCGCCGTCGCGGACGGCGCCGTCGGCGTCGACACCGCCGGACAGCCCTCGAGCGCCGCCGCCACGGCGGTGACGAGCTCGGCGATGTCGATCGTGCCGCCGCCGTCGCGATCGCCCGCCGGACAGCGTTCGACGCCACCGCCGTCGAGCGCGATGCCGACCAGCGTCACCAGCTCGGCGATGCCGACCACGCCGTCGCCGTCACAGTCGCCGGGACAGGCGGCGCGCGCCGGACCGGCGACGGCCAGCAGCGCCGGGACGAGCAGCGCCGCGGCGACGCGGCCGAACCAGGGCAAATGCACCCGGCGACTCTGCAGGCTCGCCGCCGCTCGGTCAACGTCGCCGCGCGGACCACCGCGGCGCACCGTGGTTGGCCTTTCGGCGCACAGTTTCGTAAGGCGACCCACATGTCGCGCGCCAAACTCCTGCTGCTCCTCCTGATGGCCGCGTTCTACATCGGCGGCGGCGTCATGCACCTCGTGCGACCCGACTACTACCGGCCGATGATGCCGCCGTACCTGCCCGCGCACGACGCGCTGATCCTCCTTTCGGGCCTCGCCGAGATCGCGCTCGGCATCGCGGTGCTGATCCCGCCGCTGCGCGTCGCGGCGGCGTGGGGCATCATCCTGCTGCTCATCGCGGTGTTCCCGGCCAACCTGCACATCGCGCTCAACAACGTACCGGTGTTCGGCGCCGCCGAGGGCGCCGGGGCGATGAACTGGGTGCGGCTGCCGTTCCAGGTCGTGCTCATCGCCTGGGCGTGGTGGTACACGCGGCCGTGACCCGGCGCCGCCGCCACCTCGCGCTGCCGGCGCTCGCCGTCGCGGCGCTGTTCGCCGCGCAGGTCGCGGCACCGCGTGCCGCGTTCGTCCTGCACGCGCACGCCGGTGGCGGGCACACGCACGCGCACCGCGACGCCGCGCTGCTTGCCGAGCTCGGTCTCGAGGACCTCGCGCACGCGAAGCCGCATCGCCACACGCATGACGACGACGGCCGGCCGGCGCTGCGCGCCACCGCTGCGCACGACGCCGCCCACTATCACCAGCGGCAGTACATGCAGTCGGCGGCGCTCGCGCCGCTGGTCGTCATCCGCCGGGCGCTGCCGCTCGGCCGCATCCTTGTTGCCCGCCCGGCGCCCGCGCCGGCGGTGTTCGCCGCGCGCGCCTCGGCACGCGCCCCTCCCCGTCCGCTGTTCGGCTGATCATCCAGACGAACCCAGGGGGGCGCAGCATCCCGGCGCGGCCGCGCGCGGTCGCACGCGGTCGGGCTGCACGTGTGCCTCCCCCCGGCACGACAGCATTCCGGCCGCTCGCCGGCCGGAGGGGAGAACGAATATGTCCGTACGCATACCCGGCGCCTGGCTGGCGCTCGGGCTGCTGCTGTGGAGCACGCCCGGCGCGGCACAGCCGCCGCCCGACGAGGCGCCCGCGGCCCTGCCGGCGCCGCCATCGGCCGACCGCATCACACCGAACGCGCCACCCGACCCGCGCGCCGGCGGCGAGCAGCGCTTTCCGACCCTTGCCGAGGTCGTCGTCGAGGCCGACCGCCCGCTCACCGCGGCGTCGTCGGACGTCATCCGCGCGCGCGACTATGCGCTGCGCCCGCATTCGACGACGCAGGAGATCCTCAACAACGTGCCCGGCCTGTTCGTCGTCCAGCACCAGGGCGGCGGCAAGGCGGTGCAGTACCTCATCCGCGGCTTCGATGCCGACCACGGCACCGACTTCGCGCTGTTCACCGACGGCATCCCGGTCAACCTCGTCACGCACGGGCACGGCCAGGGCTACGCCGACATCAACTACCTGATCCCGGAAACCGTGCAGACGCTGCAGCTCTACAAGGGTCCGTATTTCGTCGGCCTCGGCGACTTTGCGTTCGCCGGCGCGCTGCAGATCACGACCAAGGACGAATTCGAGCAGAACTTCGCGCTCGCCGAGGGCGGCTCGTTCGACACCCAGCGCTACGTGCTCGGCGGCTCGGTGCCGCTCGACTGGGCGAAGACGCTGCTCGCCGCCGAGGTGTACAACACCAACGGCCCGTTCGAGGATCCGCAGCACTACTGGCGCTACAACGTCTTCGGCAAGCTGACGCTGTCGGCGACGCCCGAGCAGCGCGTCACGCTGCTCGCCTCGGTCTACTACGGCGACTGGGACGGCTCCGGGCAGCTCCCGGCGCGCGTCGTCGGCAGCGAGCCGGGCGAGATCAGCCGCTTCGGCTCGCTCGACCCCACCGAAGGCGGCACGACCGACCGCGAGAATGTCAGCCTGCAGTGGAGCTACACGCCGAGCCCCGACGAGGAATGGTCGGCGCAGCTCTGGGGCAGCCGCTACCACATGACGCTGTTCTCGAACTTCACCTTCTTCCGCGACACCGGCCTGCGCTTCTATCGCGATCCGGGCAGCAACCGGGTGGTCGACCGCTGCGCCGGCCTCGGCGCGGGCTGCCCCGACGCGCCGCCGGCGGACGTGGCGCTCGACGCCTACCTCCCGGGCGACGGCATCCGCCAGGACGACACGCGCCTGCTGTTCGGCGGCTTCCTGCGTTACAGCCGCTTCTGGTCCGTCGCCGGCCTGCCGGTCCTCGGCGAGCTGCCGATGCAGACGGAATTCGGCATCGCCACGCGGCGCGACCAGATCGACGTCGCGCTGAAGCGGCAGGTGCGGCGGCAGTCGTTCTTCACCGTCAACGACGTCCGCGTCGGCGAACAGTCCGTGAGCGGCTGGTGGGGCCAGCAGCTCTTCCTCACCGAGTGGGCGCGCTTCGAGGGCGGCGTGCGCGGCGACGTGTTCTTCTTCAACGTCGGCGACCACCTGCCGGTCCAGGACCCGGATGCGAACTTCGCGGCGGTTCCCATCCGCGGCAGCGAGGTCGACGGCCTCGCCAGCCCGAAGGCCAACCTCGTCCTCGGCCCGTGGTACGACACCGAGTACTACCTCAACTTCGGCTACGGCTTTCACTCCAACGACGCGCGCAGCGTGGTCCTCACCGGCACCGACGGCCTCGTGCAGGGCTACGGCTACGAGGCCGGCGTGCGCACGCGCCAGTTCGACCGCCTCGATGCCGCCGCGTCGCTGTGGCTCAGCGAGCTCGACAGCGAGCTGGTGTTCTCCGGCGACGGCGGCGACGTCGATGCCGAGCAGCCGGCGGCCGGCGTCTTCATCCCCGGCCCGGCATCGCGACGCTGGGGCATCGACTTCGAGACCCGGTACCAGTTCACCGACTGGCTGTTCGCCGACTACGACCTGACGTACGCCGATCCGCGCTTCCGCAACGGCGAGGCGATCCCGCTCGCGCCGACGCTGGTGATGAACGGCGGCCTGACGGCGGAGTTCGCCAACGGCTTCGCCGGCGCGCTGCGCTTCCGCTATCTCGGCGACCGGCCGGCGAACGAGTCGCGCACGCTGACCGCGCAGGGCTACGCGCTGCTCGACCTGCTGCTGCGCTACCGCTGGCGCAACGTCGAGGCGTCGCTGGC
>CBFGUK010000117.1:0-15072 GCA_965651925.1 uncultured bacterium
CCGCACGGCCGCGGACGCGCGTCGCCTCATGCGAAAGGCAACGTCCGTCCGCGGCCCGGCGGGAGCCGGGCCCTCCACCGGTTGCGCACGACGCGCGGTCTCGTGCCGCGAGACGGCGCGCGATCACAACCGATGGAGGGCCGTGCTCCCGCACGGCCGCGGACGCGCGTCGCCTCATGCGAAAGGCAACGTCCGTCCGCGGCCCGGCGGGAGCCGGGCCCTCCACCGGTTGCGCACGACGCGCGGTCTCGTGCCGCGAGACGGCGCGCGATCACAACCGATGGAGGGCCGTGCTCCCGCACGGCCGCGGACGCGCGTCGCCTCATGCGAAAGGCAACGTCCGTCCGCGGCCCGGCGGGAGCCGGGCCCTCCACCGGTTGCGCACGACCGTCGGTACGAATGGCGCGACCGGCGACACTCTTGTTGAGGTCGGGCATCCATCGCATAGTTGCGCGTGCGCGTCCCGTGGGCGGGGCGCGACCAGACAAGGAGGCGTGATGAACGTCAAGGTATTCGCGGCCCTCGTGGCCGGAGCGGTGGTGGCGCTGTCCGGCTCGGTGAGGGCCGAGGAGCAGCAGGCGGACGAGAAAGCCTGCTACCGCAAGAGCTGCGGCGGCAGCGTGAAGGGGCACTCGGGCTCGTGTGGCGGGACGAAGGTCGACGCCATCACATCCGAGAAGGAATGCACGGACGCCGGCGGCGCCTGGGTGACGGCCGCCGAAGCGGAGAAGCTGAAGCACTGATGTGAGGGATGGCGCCGCCGGCGCCCCGGCTCCGGCGGTGCCCACAGCTCACTCGAGTAGCACGGCAGGGCCAGCGGGAACGGAGAGGACACCGAGTCGACTCGTCATCGGGTCCGAGGTGACCGGCTGTCCTCGCCTCGGTGTCCTCTCCACCTCTGTGGCTGAGCGGTCCGGCCACCCACTCCAGCACGCCATGTTCGGTCTCGGATTCCGGCCGCCGTACTACGGCGATCTCGTCGACGCGCGGCCGGCGGTCGACTGGCTGGAGCTCGTCTCCGAGAATTTCCTCGCCATCGGCGGGCGCACGCGCCGCATGCTCGAGCGCCTGCGCGCCGACTACCCGCTGGCGCTGCACGGCGTCAGCCTGTCGATCGCCGGCGCCGACCCGCTCGATGCCGACTACCTCGCCGCGCTGCGCGCGCTGATCGACACCTGCGCGCCGCGCGTCGTGAGCGACCACCTCGCGTGGAGCGCGTGGCGCGGCCGCGAATCGCACGACCTGCTGCCGCTGCCGTACACGCGCGCCATGCTCGCGCACGTCGCGGCGCGCGTCGGCGCGGTCCAGGAGCGGCTCGGCTGCCGGCTGTACCTCGAGAACCCGACGGCGTACGTCGCGTTCGCCGGCAACGAGATGGACGAGGCGGAGTTCCTCGCCGCGCTGTGCGCGCGCACCGGCTGCGGCGTGCTGCTCGACGTCAACAATCTCATCGTCAACGCCGCGAACCTCGGCAGCGATCCGCAGCGCCATCTCGACGGCCTGCCGCGCGACGCGGTCGCGTATCTCCACGTCGCCGGGCACACCGTGCTGCCCGACGTGCGCATCGACACGCACGACGAGCCGGTGCCCGATCCGGTGTGGGCGCTGTACCGCGCCGCCTGCGCGCGCTTCCCCGACGCCGGCACGATCCTCGAGCGCGACGACCGGCTGCCGCCGTTCCCGGCGCTGCTCGACGAGCTGGTGCGCGCGCGCCGCGAGCACGCGGCAGCCCCGGCATCGCCGCCGGCCGCCCCACGTCAGCACGTCAGCACGTCAGCACGTCAGCACGTTGTGCATTCACCGTCCGTCGCCGCCGGCGCGCCGGAGACCGCGTGGCCGATCCGGGAAGCCACGTTCTTCGCCGCCGCGACCGGCGGTGCCGCGGCGCCGGCGCTCGCCGCGCTCGCCGCAGCACCGGTGTCGCCGGCGCGCGGCCTGCGCGTCTATGCCGACGCGTTCCCGGCGCGCATCGCGCGCGGGCTGCGGGCGAACTTTCCGACTCTCGCCGCGCTCTGCGGCGCGGCGCGCTTCGAGGCGCTGATCGCGGCGTATCTCGCGCATCACCCGCCGCGCGGCTACGCGTTCACCGGCGTCGGTGCGCAGCTCGCGTCGTTTCTCGCCGGCGGCCCGGCGGCGATCGGCGACCTGCCGGCGGCGGTGTGCGCCGACGTGGCTGCGTTCGAGCAGGCGGAGCTCGACGTGCACGACGCTCCCGACGACGGCGCGCCGCTGCCGGCGGCGGCGCTCGCGGAGGTGCCCGAGGAGGCATGGCCGGCACTGCGCGTGCGCTGCACGGGAGCATTGCGCGTCGTGCGCTGCGCCTATGACGTGCTGCCGGCGATCGAAGCGGTGGCGGCCGGCGCTGAGCCGTCGCTGCCGCCGTCTCGCGAGGTGGCGTACCTCGTCTGTCGTCCGGAGGCGGCGATCGTTCGCCGGCGCGTGACACATGATGAGGCGACGGTGATCGAGCGGCTGATCGCCGGCGCGGCGGTCGGCGAGGCGTGCGCCGGCGTCGACCTCGCGGCCGGGGCGAACGCAGTCGCGCTGCTGGCAACGGTGGGCGCGTTGCGGGAACTCGCCGCGGAGGCGCGGAGACGCGGAGTCTGACGTCTCCTTTCTGAACCGCTCTGGAGGGCGCCCGTCCCTCGGCGCCTGTTGAACAGGACACCGTCGCCCAATCCAACAGGCGCCGAGGGACCGGCGCCCTCCAGAGCGCTACAAAAGGAGGCGCAGATCACCCTCCGCGTCTCCGGGTGAATTGGAGGGGCGAAATCGAATCCTGCTCACCGCGCGCGCGGCGTGCGCCACACGACGGGGTGATCGTCGAGCGTGGCGCCGGTGAGGGTGACGTCGGCGCCGGACGCGGCGGCGGTGAGGCGGTCGAAGATGACGACGACGCGCAGCGAGCCGAGGGGGTCGGCGGACGCGGCGGCGATGCGCAGCGTGTCGCCGTCGACAGCGGCGCTGGTCAGCGCGCGGCGCAGGGTCCCGGTGGGGCGGACGCTGCGCAGCGCGAGCCGTGCCGGGTCGATGCGCAGCGCGAGCTCGAGCGCGAGCGCGCCGGCGGCGCGGACGCGGATCGGCACGCGCACCTGCCGGTGACCGACACGCGTGCGGCCGACGGTGACGCGCGGCGCGGCGGCGCGGGCGAACGCCGCGCCGGCGGCCGGCTGCCAGTTGCCGGTGCAGTCGCCGATCGCCGCGGCGCGGAACCCGAGGCCGTCGACATTGCCGGCGGGCGCCGGCAGTGCGATTGCGCCGGGCGTGCACAGTCCCTCGGCGAGCGCCGGCGCGGTCGCTGTGGCGCCCGCCCTGCCCGGCGCGAGCGGCGCGAACAGCCAGTCGGACGCGCAGGCAACCGCCGACGCCGCGTGCGGCTGCAGCCCGACGGTGAGCTCGAGGAGCCGCGCCGCGTCGAGGGCGCTGAGCGTGCCGTTCGCGGTGACGTCGCAGGCGAGCGCCGCGAGCGGATCGAGCGTGCGCGTGCCGGCGACGGTCTGAAGGACGAACGCCGCATCGAGCGCGCTCACCGCGCCGGCCGTGCCGCCGGTGCGCTGTGGCACGACGGTCACGGGCGCGCCGAGCGGGGCGGGGAACGCGAACGCACCGCCCGTATCGGTCGTCGTCGCGCCGACCGCGACGCCGGCCACCGGATGATCGCCGCTCCAGTAGCGCACCTGTCCGGCGATCGTCGCCGCCGGGCCGCTGGTCGGCGTGGCGCTTGTGCTCGCGGTCGGCGACGGCGGCAGCATCGTTGCCGTGAACGTCGGCGTCGGCGGCGCCGCGGTCGCGGTCGGCGTCGCGACGCTGCCGGGCACGGAGAAGCGGCGCGCGACGCGTGTGATGTTGCCCTGCAGGTCGGCGATCGCGACGTGCAGCGTGCGCGTGCCGCCGCCGGCAAGCGGCGTCGGCAGCGCGACGACGCGGATGCCGTCGCCGGCCGCGGTGGCGAGGTCGGCGAGCTCGGCGCCGGCGGCGCGGCCGGCGAGCGGGAAATCGGCGGTGATCGACAGCGTCGACCAGTCGATGCCGGAATGCGCGTCGGCGGCGCCGAGGCGCAGCATCGTCAGCGGCGCGTCGTTGATCCCCGGACGCGGCAGGCTGACGTCGAGCGCCGGGCGCAGGTCGTCGAGGAACCAGCCGTAGGCGCTCTCGTCCCAGTCGATCGGCGCGCCGAGATCGATCCAGCGCGCGAACGTCATCTTCTCGTCCTCGCTGAGCGGCGGCACGCCGCTGCCCGGCGGCGGCATCATCAGGCCGGTGAAGTCGAGATCGGCGGCGCTCGGGTTGGCGCCGGTGGGCAGCGTGGCGGGATCGCCGGGCACGCTCTCGGTCGGATGGTCGGCGTTCGTCCAGCCATCGAGGCGCTCGCCGTAGAGCTTCCACATCAGCAGGCTGCGGCGGCTCTGGAACGAGCGCACGTAGCGGCTCGCGTTGCTCTGCCGCCAGCCGAAGCCGATCACCGGCGGATAGCCCCAGCGGTAGCCCGCGTCGTCGGCGAGGCGCGCGTAGTCGCCGGGCAGCCGGCCGTCGACCAGGCTCGTGTCGTCGAAGCGCAGGTTGCCGGGCGCGTTCGCGCCCTGGTGGCACGGCACGCAGCTGCGCTGCAGCAGCGGGCGGATGTCGCGCAGGAACTCGACGGTGACCAGCGGCGCGTCGACGGTGTGCAGCGTCGGGTCGCCGGCGAGATCGCGGGACAGCAGCGGTGTCGTGGTGGTCAGATCGGGCACGGCGTAGTCGGGGCGCGCCGCGGCGGTGGTCGCGAAGTCGAGCGGCTGCTGGCTGTGTGCGTGGCAGCCGCCGCAGTCGGCGCGCATCTCGCCGGGGCGCACCTGATGCCAGGTCTGCGCCATGTTCAGCACCATGCCGCGGCGGTCGAGCGTCTGGAACGTGAACGGCGTGTCGGCGGCGATCTTGACGAGGAAGCTCGTGTCGGGATTCCCTTCCGCGTCGAGCAGCGGCTGGCCAGTGCCGTCCGGCTTGCGCAGCGGGATCTCGCCGAGGATGCGCAGCCGCTCCATCGCGTGGCTGAAGAAGCGCGGCCCGCCGCTCGGTCCGCCGTTCGGGCCGTAGCTGCGGTGCGTGTTCGGCTCCATGCCGACGATGCGGATCGCCCAGATGTCGCTGTTCGCGTAGCGGCCGGCGTCGGCGCCCTGCGTGAACCAGTTGCTGCTCTGCTCGTTCTCGAGCGTGTTGAACGCGTCGAGGCCGTCGAACGTGTTCGACCACGACGTCACCCAGCCGGGGAAGCTCTCGCGCTTGTACACGCTGCTCGAGCCGACCAGGCCGTACGGCGTGCCGGCGGGCAGCAGCGCATGCTGCGCGCCGTCGTTCGGCAGCCAGGGCAGGGCGGCGGGCTCGGCGACGCCGTGCACGGCCGCATACGGCACGACGGCGCGCGGCCACGCCTCGTTGTAATTCGGATCGTTCTTGATCAGGACGAGATCGTTCGGCCCGTTCACCGCATCGCCGCTGGGGATCAGGTAGAGGCCGGCGTCGTAGTACGGGATCGTCGTCGGGCGGTTGAGGTCGTTGCACGGGCCGGGCGACCAGACGACGAGGAGGTCGTTGTCCGGCGCGGCGCTTGGGTGGGTGAACTTGCCGACGCGCGTGCCGCTGCCGCCGATCGGTGCCGCCTCGTCGTTGCCGTGCGTGAACGGCGTGATCGAGTAGAGGCCGCGCGGCGTGAACGGCATGCGGAAGTCGTAGCGGAAGCCGCCGCCGACGGTCTGGGCGATCGATGGGTTGTCGGCGGGGAACGCGCCGTGGAACGCCGGCTGCCCGGCGGGCGGCGCGACCGGCAGGCGGTAGAGCGCGCCGAAGCCGTTGTTGTTGAGGTTGTAGTAGTCGACGACGACCAGGTCGGTGTTCGAGAGCTGGGTCATGAAGTGGAACGCCTGGCCGCTGCGGAACGCGCTGACCACGGGATTCCACTGCCGGCCGTCGGGCCAGATCGACCAGATGCCCCACATGCGGCCGTCGCGCAGGCCCTGCGACTCGAGTGTGCTGAACATCAGCCTGCCGTCGCGCAGCGGCGTCGGGTGCAGCGCGCTGCCGATGTTCATCGGCGCGATCGGCGTGACGTTGCCGCCGTCGGCGTCCATGACGAAGAGCTGCAGCGTCGGGTTCGTCAGCCCGCGCGGCGGCACGAAGCCGTTGCGGTTGCTGGTGAACGCGATGCGCCCGCCGGCGACCGGCGCGGGTCCGAGATTGAGGATGCCGTAGCCGAGGCGGTCGTAGGACGACGGCGGGTTCACCGGGTTCGACTCGTCGAAGCGGCCGGCGCCGGTGTTCGGCGTGAACTCCTGGAACGTCAGCTGCTCGATCGCGCGCGTGCCGAGGTGGATGCGGAAGATGTCGGCGCCCTGCCACGGCAGGCCGCGCTGCGGGTTGTATCCCTGCTGCGGGCGGACGTCGTAGAAGTAGCTGTAGTAGACCCACTCGCCGTCGAAGGAGACGAACGGGTCGGTGACCGCACCGATGCCGCCGGCGACCAGCACCTCCTCGCTGCCGTCGGGATGGAGCAGCATGAGGTCGGCTCCGGGATCGAGCCGCGCCGGATGCGCGACCTCGGGCCAGGTCGTGTTCGTGTCGTTCCCGAAACGCGGCTGGCGGACGTAGACGATGTCGTAGTCGACCACCGCCCGCGCCGCCTCCGCGACCAGCACTGCCGCAGCCAGCGCAGCGATCGCCACCACACCCCGCATGTCACGCCTCCCGCGCATCACCCGCACGCCACGGACGCAGCAACGCCGGTGCCACGCTGCGCCCATGACCCGCACGTTCCGAGAGAGGCGCCAACGCGTCACTCTGCGGCAGGGCGTTGACAAGGAAAGGGCGCGGAGCGCGCGGAGCTACGCGCCTTCTGGAGGGCGCCGGTCCCTCGGCGCCTGTTGGACCGGGGACGCGCGCCTGATCCAACGGGCGCCGAGAGACCGGCGCCCTCCAGGGGGCTGCGAGATTTCTCGGCGATCAGGCTGCGCGCCATGGAACCAATCGCGATCGGTGATACACGGGCGCGATGAGAGATCTCCCGGTGAGGGAACCGCGCTCGTCGTCGACGGTCCGGCGCATTGCGGGCTGCGGCTTTGTACTCCTCGGCGTCGCTGTCTTTGCCGTGCGCCTCCTGCACGAGGGGCCCTACGCGATGCCGCGCGGCGCGAACCTGTTCGGCGGGGCGGGCGCGCTGCTGCTCGGCGGCGTGCTGCTGTGGCGCGGGGCGCCGCGCGTGCTCCGCTGGCTGGCGCTGGCGGCGAGTCCGGTGGTGCTCTTCTTCGCGCTCTACGCGACGATCGCTGAGCTCGAGGAAACGGTGTCGCTCTACGCCACCGACAGTGCCGGCGCGCCCGCGGAGCTGCGCCTGTGGATCGTCGATCGCGACGACGGCACATGGGTGGGAATGGCGCGGGCGAAGGCGGTCGAGCACGCACTCGATGGCGCGCGCCTGCAGATGCTGCGCAACGGCGAGATCCGCTGCGTCGTGCCGGTGTTGCACGACGACCGCCCGACGGTGCGGGCGATTCACGCCCTCAAGGTCGAGAAGTACGCCGCCGCCCGCGGCGCGGCGGCAATCGGGCTCTACCCCCGCGAGGCGCGGGAGACCGCTGCCGCCCTGCGCCTCGATCCGTGCCCGGGCGACGCGAAGTGATCTGCATTCGTCTGCTGGCGAATGCGCGTCGCGCGCCGCAGACGGACAGCCAGGAGGGCGCCGCTTTGCGGCGCCGCGCACGCTGCGGGTGCGGCCGCGCGGAAGCGCGGCCCTCCAGGATCGCGGTGAGATCTCGTCAGAGCCGCGCGCCCCAGGCGGTGAGGATGGCCTGCTCGTCGGCGGCGCTCATCGCCTTCTTGAAGCGCGCACCGGAGACGCCGCGCACGCGGCGCTCGCACTCGGCCCAGGTGGCGTGGCGCATGGCGACGCCGTCGACGAAACTGAGATACGAGTACGCGGCGGCGGGCTTTGCCTTCACGCCGCCGGCGGTGCGCTTCGGCACCGAGGTGTCGTCGGGGATCTCGTCGATCGCGATCGGATAGCCGAGGCGCGGGCCGTCGTAGAGGTCGGGACGGCGGCCGTGGCTGAAGGCGACGGCGATCTCGTCGCAGCGCTCGTTGCCCGGCACGGCGGCGTGGCCGCGCACGTAATGCCAGCGCACGCCGCCGCGGCCGCGCGCCGCGACTTCCGCGGCCAGCGCCTCCCACAGCTCGCGGTTCAGCACCGGCGCGCCTTCCGCCGTGCGCCAGCCGCGCCGCCGCCAGCCGTGGATCCACTGCGTGATGCCCTGGATGACGTACGTCGAATCGGCGTGGATTTCGGCGCAGCCCGGCACGCCGCGCAGCGCGCGCAGCGCCTCGATCGGCGCCGTCAGCTCCATCTGGTTGTTCGTCGTGTGCGCCGCGCCACCGCCGAGCTCGCGCACGCGCTCGTCGGTGGCGACGATCGCCCCCCAGCCGCCCGGTCCGGGATTGCCGCGGGCGGCGCCGTCGGTGAAAACGAGGATCATCGCGGAGGCTGTTGGGCTGTTACGCTGTTAGGCTGTTAGGGGTCGGAGTGAGTGCTTGCGACCAGCGCTGCGAGCGCTCGCGAACGGTCGTGTTCGAGACGGCGCTCCGGCCCCTAACAGCGTAACAGCCTGACAGCCAACAGCCCTGTGCCGCGTTGCAGCCGACACGCGCGGTCCCATCATCTCTGCAGCGGCTTGAACTTGATCCGGTGCGGCTGGTCCGCATCGGTGCCGCGGCGGCGGTGGAGGTCGGCGTCGTAGTCCTGGTAGTTGCCCTCGAACCACTCGACGTGGCTGTCGCCTTCGAAGGCGAGGATGTGCGTCGCGATGCGGTCGAGGAACCAGCGATCGTGCGAGATGACGACGACGCAGCCGGAGAAGCCGAGCAGCGCGTCTTCGAGCGCGCGCAGCGTGTCGACGTCGAGATCGTTCGTCGGCTCGTCGAGCAGCAGCACGTTGCCGCCGCGGCGAATCATCTTCGCCAGCTGCACGCGGTTGCGCTCGCCGCCCGACAGCGTGCCGACCTTCTTCTGCTGGTCGGAGCCCTTGAACGCGAACGACGCGACGTAGGCGCGCGCCGGAATCTCGCGCTTGCCGACCTTGATGCGGTCGTCGCCCTGGCTGATCTCCTCGAACACCGTCTTGTTCGGGTCGAGCGTGTCGCGCGACTGATCGACGTAGGCGAGCTGCACGGTCTCGCCGACGCGCAGCGTGCCGCCGTCGGGCTCTTCCTGGCCGATGATCATGCGGAAGAGCGTCGTCTTGCCGGCGCCGTTCGCGCCGATGACGCCGACGATGCCGCCCGGCGGCAGGCGGAACGAGAGGTCGTCGATCAGCAGGCGGTCGCCGTAGCCCTTCTTGAGCTGCTCGGCATCGACGACCACGTCGCCGAGCCGCGGCGGCGGCGGGATGGCGATCTCGACCGTCTCCGGCAGGCGGTTCTCCTCTTCGCCGCGCAGCTGCTCGTAGGCGCTGATACGCGCCTTGCTCTTCGCCTGGCGGGCGCGCGGCGACATGCGGATCCAGTCGAGCTCGCGCGCCAGCGTGCGCTGCCGGGCCGAGGCCTGCTTCTCCTCGCGCTCGAGGCGCTCGCGCTTCTTGTCGAGCCAGGCGGAGTAGTTGCCCTCGAACGGAATGCCGCGCCCGCGGTCGAGCTCGAGGATCCAGCCGGCGATGTTGTCGAGGAAGTAGCGATCGTGGGTCACGGCGACCACCGTGCCCGGATATTCCTGCAGGTGGCGCTCGAGCCAGGCGACCGACTCGGCATCGAGGTGGTTCGTCGGCTCGTCGAGCAGCAGCAGGTCGGGCTTCTGCAGCAGCAGGCGGCAGAGCGCGACGCGGCGCCGTTCGCCGCCCGAGAGCGTCGTCACGTCGGCATCCGGCGGCGGCAGGCGCAGCGCGTCCATCGCGATCTCGAGCTGGCGGTCGAGCTCCCACGCGTTCGCCGCGTCGATGCGGTCCTGCAGCGCCGCCTGGCGGTCGAGGAGCTTCTGCATCTGCTCGTCGTCCATCGGCTCGGCGAGCTGCATGGAGACCGCCTCGAACTCGGTGAGCAGCGCGCGCGTCGCGGCGACGCCTTCCTCGACGTTGCCGAGCACGGTCTTGGCGGGGTCGAGCTGCGGCTCCTGCGGCAGAAAGCCGACCGTCACGCCCGGCATCGGCTTCGCCTCGCCGGTGAACTCGGTGTCGATGCCCGCCATGATGCGCAGCAGCGTGCTCTTGCCGGCGCCGTTCGGGCCGAGCACGCCGATCTTCGCGCCGGGCAGGAAGGCGAGGGTGACGTCGTCGAGCAGCACGCGGTCCGGCGCCACCGCCTTCCGCAGCTTGTACATCGTGTAGACGAACTCGGGCACGGCGATCCTCCTTCGGCTAAACGCGCGACGGTAGCCCAGGTCGTCGCCCGCCGCCAGCCGGGTGAAGGACATCCGCAGATGACGCAGATGACGCGGATGGGTTCGGAGCCCCGTACGCGTACGCGTACACGAAGGCGCGCGTTCCGATGACGGCAGCCGGTGGAACGAGGATACGACCGAGTACGTGCACGAGTACGTGTACGGGGGAGGAGGAAGACCCTCAGAAGGGCGTGACGCGCCCCATCCGCGTCATCCGCGTCATCTGCGGATGATCGCACTGGGGGGGCTCATCCACCCCGGGAATTGGGGTAGACTGCGGCGCACATGAAGTGGGCGTCGGCGGCGAGCGAGCAGGCGGATCTCGCGACGGCGATCGAGGAGGCGGCCGCGGTGGTGCGGCGGCAGCTCGGCGAGTGTCCGGCCGACCTGATCGTCGCGTTCGTCTCCAGTCATCACGCCGGCGCGTCCGCGCGCGCCGCCGGGCTGCTGCGCGACGCGCTCGGCGACGGCCTGCTGCTCGGCTGCTCGGCGGGCGGCGTGATCGGCGGCGGCCACGAGATCGAGCAGCGTCCCGGCGTCGCGCTCGTTGCCGCCTACCTGCCCGGGGTGGCGCTGCGCCCGCTGCGCCTGCACAACGAGGATCTGCCCGAGCCGGATGCCGATCCCGCGCCGTGGCAGCGCCTCATCGGCGCCGAGACCGAGGGCGCGTCGCACTTCCTGCTGCTGCCCGATCCGTTCACGTTCGACATCGAGACCCTGCTGCGCGGCATCGACGGCGCGTATCCCGGCAGCACGACGATCGGCGGGCTCGCCAGCGGCGGGCGGCAGGCGGGGGCGAACACGCTCTTCCTCGCCGACCAGCACTTCACCAGCGGGCTCGTCGGCGCGGCGCTGACCGGCAACGTCACCATCGACACCATCGTCGCGCAGGGCTGCCGACCGATCGGCGAGCCGATGTTCGTCACCGGCTGCGAGCGCAACGTGATCCGCGCGCTCGACGGCCGGCCGCCGCTCGCGGTGCTCCAGCAGCTGCACGATCAGCTCGATGCGCGCGACCGCCAGCTGGCGCGGCACTCGCTCTTCCTCGGCATCGTGATGAAGGAGGACCGCGTCGAGTACCACCACGGCGACTTCCTGATCCGCAACCTGGTCGGCATCGACGCCCGCACCGGCGCGCTCGCCATCGGCGGTCTCGTCGAGCACAACGCCATCGTCCAGTTCCACCTGCGCGATGCCGAGACGTCGGCCCAGGATCTCGAGGCGATGCTGCGCCGCTACCGCGACACCGAGCTGCCGCCGCCGCAGGGCGCGCTGCTCTTCTCATGCCTCGGCCGCGGCGCGTTTCTCTACGGGCGGCCGGATCACGATACCGAGATGATCCGCCGCCATCTCGGCGACCTGCCGCTCGGCGGCTTCTTCTGCAACGGCGAGATCGGCCCCGTGCACGGCACGACGTTCCTGCACGGCTACACCAGCGCGCTGGGCCTCTTCCGCGATCGCGACAGCTGAAGAACGATTCAGCTCGTCGGCTCCGCGCCCCGCGCGTTCGCGCCGCGCGGTTCGGCCGGAAGCAGCAAGCGGCGAAAGCGAGATGCCTCATCGCCAATGGTCAGCACCGAATCGTCTCAACTCCGTGTCCTCCACGCCTCGGTGGCCAGGTCTTCGCTCGCCGCGCGCACTGCGCGTGTAAGTCTTTCGTCCGTTTGTAAGGGATTACCCGTAGGCGAGTCGGCGCAGTCAGGCCGGCGTCCGGGCCGGGTCGCCAGTTGCGCACAGCTTTCTGTGGATAACCTGTTGATGATGCGCCGCTGAGGCCGTTCTGCGTAGGCGCAGACTTGGTTTGCCAACGAATTGGGCAACGCCGCAGTGTCGGAAATCCTCGTAGAAACAGCCGGTTAAAACGGATAGCTCACTCGCAGGGTGCCCATGGCGAAGACAAGCTCAATTTGCTTCACAAAACTGCAATACAGTGGAGAAGTGTTCCGGAACGGCTGTCGGACGGGCCGGAATTTTTCCCACTGAACGGGGGCAGATCGATGTCGCTTCGGCACGTTTTTTCACTCGCGATTGTCCTTCTTACAGGCTGTTCGCAGCCGGCCGCGCCGGGAACGCCGATCGAGGTGAAGGGCCTGGCGATCGAGCTGCCGGCGGGGTGGACGCCGGTGCAGCCGACGTCACCGATGCGCGCCGCGCAGGCGGTGATCGCCGGTCCGGGTGGACCGGCGGAGCTGACGGTCTTTCACTTCGGTATCGGCGAGGGCGGCGATCCGGAAGCGAACATCCAGCGCTGGCTCGGGCAGATCGCGCCGGATGCCGGCACGAGCCCGCGGCGGGAGCTGTTCGACGGCATGGGCGGCATCCGCATCACGTGGGTCGATGCCGAGGGCACGCTGCGCGGCGATCGCATGGGCATGGGGCCGCGGACGCCGATCCCCGGTTCGCGGCTGATGGGCGCGGTGGTGGAAGGCGAGGGCGGTCCGTGGTTCTTCAAGGCGACCGGTCCCGACCTGACGCTGGCGCCGCAGCGCCTCGCCTTCCGCGGCATGCTGCAGCGGGCGCGCGTGGTGAAGTGAGCAGCGCGCCGATCAATTCCGACGAATCGGCCACCGCGGGCTGAGAGGACACCGAGTCGACTGCATCGGCATCGGAGTGACGCATCCGCTTCGACTTCGTGTCCTCCCCACCTCCGTGGCGCCGTTCTTCCGCACCGGTCACCGGTCACCGGTCATCGCACCGGTCACGGTCACCGTTCACTGCTCACCACTCCCCTCGTACATCGCCTCGATCACCGTGGAGAAGTTCTTCGCCACGGCGGCGCGCTTCACCTTCAGGGTCGGGGTGAGCTCGCCGTGCTCGATCGTGAAGTTGCGCTCGAGGACGGTGAAGCGCTTGATGCCTTCGACGCGCGCGAAGCGCTCGTTGACCTCGGCGACGTGCCGCTCGATCTCGGCGAGCAGGCGCGGGTGGCGGTGCACGTCGCCGTTCTGGATGTCGTGCTTGGCGGCGAACGCGGCGGCGGCGTCGGGGTCGAGCGTCAGCAGGGCCGAGAGGTACTTGCGGCGGTCGCCGATCACCGTCGCCTCGTTGATCAACGGCGATTCCTTCAGCGCCGACTCGATGTTCACCGGCGCGATGTTCTTGCCGCCGGCGGTGATGATGATCTCCTTTTTGCGGCCGGTGATGCGCAGATAGCCGCGCTCGTCGAGCGTGCCGAGGTCGCCGGAGTGCAGCCAGCCGTCGACCAGGGTCTCGGCGGTCGCCTGCGGATCCTTGAAGTACCCGGCGAACACGTTCGGCCCGCGTACGAGGATCTCGCCGTCGGGGGCGATGCGCACCTCGACGCCGGGGATCGGCTTGCCGACGGTCTCGAAGTCCGTCTGACCGGGGAGGTTGAACGACGTCGGGCCGCAGTCCTCGGACTGGCCGTAGACTTCGTGAATGACGATGTCGAGTCCGGCGAAGAACTCGAGCACCTCGGGGGAGATCGGCGCGGCGCCGGTGACGCACAGCCGTGCGCGCGCGAGGCCGAGGGCGGGCTTGAGCTTCGAGAAGACGAGGCGGTCGGCGAGCCGGTACTGCAGTGCGAGCAGCGGATCGGGCGTGGTGCCGGTGCAGCGCGCGGCGCTGATGCGGTGGCCGACGGACATCGCCCAGTCGACGAGGCGGCGCTTCATGCCGGTGGCTTCGCGCA
Source organism: uncultured bacterium (assembly GCA_965651925.1). Classification (GTDB taxonomy): domain Bacteria; phylum Desulfobacterota; class Binatia; order HRBIN30; family CADEER01; genus CBFGUK01. The sequence goes on from CBFGUK010000117.1 coordinate 14,043, forward strand.
GGCGGCCGCTGATCACCGAGTGGAACTTCTCCCAGATGCGCGGCACGCCGAAGAAGAGATGCGGCTGTACCTCCTTCAGGTTGTCCGGCACACGCTCGATCGATTCGGCGAAGTGGACGGCGTAGCCGACCGTCGCGGCGCCGTGGATGGTGAACATCTGCTCGGCGATGTGCGACAGCGGCAGGTACGACAGCGTCACGTCCGTCGGCCGCACGTCGGTGATGCGCAGCGCCGCCTGGGCGGTCCAGGCGAGATTGTTGTGCGTCAGCATCACGCCCTTCGGCGGTCCGGTGGTGCCCGAGGTGTAGATCAGCGTGCCGAGATCGTCGGGCTGGATGGCGGCGAGCCGGCGTGCGCGCTCGGCGTCATCGCCTTCCTCGCCGCGCGCACAGAACGCCTCCCAGCTCAGCACCAGCGGATCGTCGATCGCCGGCGCGCCGCGCATCATCACCACGTGCCTGAGGTGCGGCAGCCGGCTGCGCTCCTGTGCGATCTTCTGCCACTGCCCGGCGTCCTCGAGCAGGACGACCGATGCCTCGGCGTGGTCGAGGATGTAGCGCACCTCGGTCGGCGAGTTGGTCGTGTACACGCCGACCGGTGCGGCACCGATGTGCATGCCGGCGATGTGGAAGATCGTCCACTCCGGGCGGTTGAAGCCGATGATGCCGATGCGGCCGCCGTGCGGCACGCCGAGCGCGAGCAGGGCCCTGGCGGCGCACCGCACCTCGGCCGCGTACTCACGCCACGCCGTCGGTCGCCAGCCGCTGCTCTCGCGCACGAAATACGCCGGGGCGTCCGGCCGCTGCGCGGCCTGCCGTTCGAGACGCTGCGGAATGGAATCGAAGGTTGTCATGCAGGGGCCTTAGCAGGCCCCCGTTCGGTCGCAAAAGGTGTCGTGAAGGGGGGCTGTGGTGGTGACGGGCTAAGGGATCGGCCACCGAGGGGGACGAGGACGCCAAGTCGCTGATCCATCAGATTGGGTCTGACAGATTCGATCTGACCGAATGGACTCGACGTCGCGTCCGCTGCG
>CBFGUK010000118.1:0-15037 GCA_965651925.1 uncultured bacterium
CGGGCGTGCGGACCGTTCCGCACGCGACAACGCGTCCGGGTGCGGGGGCGGCCCGCCCGCAATGGTACTGCGTGACGGCTCGACGCTGTCGTCGCCGGCGCGCTGCATGCGGGCGAGGGCGCCCGCGCTCCGGTTCCGTCCTCCCCACGTCAGCACGTCAGCACGTCAACACGTCAGCACTGCATTCTCCCACCCTCGCCCCTGCGGGCGGGCCGCCCGCGCTCCCGGACGCGTCCCCAATGCGAGGTCGTCGCTCGGCTCCTGCCCATCGTCCCCGCCCGAGCCGCGGCCCGACCCACCGGTCACCGGTCAGGTCACCGGTCACGCTCTTCGCCACTGTCACCGGTCACGCTTCTTGACCAACCAGTACGATTCACATACTGAACGTTCAGTATGGCCGGGTCGGTACGGCCCGCACGCGCGGAGAACGGGCGGCGGGACCTGATGGACATCGCGATCGACTGCTTCGCCCGCTACGGGTACCAGGGGGCGTCGATCGACCGCATCGCGCGCGCCGCCGGCCTGACCAAGGGCGCGATCTACTACCACTTCAAGGACAAGGAAGAGCTGCTCCTGGAAGCGGTGCGCAACCGTGTCGGCCAGTTCGAGCGACGCGTGATCAGCGATCTCGTGCCGGTCTCCGACGCCGTCGGCGCGCTGCGCCGCGTCACCGAGGTCTGTCTCGAGCACGCGACGAAGAGCAATCACCGCCGCCTGATCGTCCGGCTGATGGTCGAGGCGCTCGACACCAACGCCCGGCTGTCGGCGCTGTTCCGCGAGATGATGCAGCGCTTCCGCGCCTTCCTGCACGGCATCATCGAGGTCGGGCAGCAGCAGGGCGTTTTTCGCCGCGACGTCAGTGCCGCCACGGCGGCCGGCGTCTATGCTGGCGCCGTGATGGGCGCCGAAATCGAGTACTACCAGGATCCCGCCGCGGTCGACCTCGGCGAGCACCTGCGCACGTTCCTCGATTCCTATCTCACCTGGCTCGCCGCGCCGCCGCCGCGCGCCAACAGGAGTTGAACCATGGTCAGTTTCGAACCGTCCGAGGAGCAACAGCTCATCCGCGACACCGCCCGCACGTTCGCGGCCGAACAGATCCGGCCGGTGGCGCGCGAAACCGACGAGAGCGGCGTGGTGCCCGAGGCCCTCGTGCAGCAGGCGTGGGAGCTCGGGATCGTGCAGAACGCGATCCCCGAGACGTACGGCGGACACGGCGGGTCGCACTCGGCCGTGACCAGCGCGCTGTTCTGCGAGGAGCTCGCGTGGGCCGACCTGTCGATCGCGACGCACCTGCTCGCGCCGCGGCTGGTCACCGAGCCGGTGCTCGACCTCGGCAGTGACGCGCAGAAGCAGGACGTGCTGCCGCGCTACACCGGGCCGCGCTTCACCGCCGGCACGGCGGCGTTCATGGAGCCGTCGTTCAACTTCGACCCGCAGGCGATGCAGACGACGATCGCGCGCCGCAACGGCGACCTGGTGATCACCGGCGCGAAGTGCGCGGTACCGCTCGCCGCCGAGGCCGAGCGCGTGCTGGTCTACGGCCGCGGCGAGCAGGGGCTCACCGCCGTGCTGGTGGCGCGCGACACGCCGGGCATGACGGTCGGCGAGCGCGAGAAGAACATGGGCTACAAGGGCGTGGCGACGTACGAGGTGCAGTTCGCCGACTGCGTCGTTCCGGCGGCCAACCAGCTGCAGGGCGATCTCGCCCCGCTGCTCGACCGCGCCCGCGTCGCCAGCGCCGCGATGGCGGTCGGTGTGGCGCGCGCCGCGTTCGAGTACGCGCGCGACTACGCCAAGGAACGCAAGGCGTTCGGCAAGTTCATCGCCCAGAAGCAGGCGATCGCGTTCATGCTCGCCGAGATGGCGATCGAGATCGACGCGGCGCGGCTGCTGACCTGGGAGGCGGCGTGGAAGATCGACCGCAACGAGCCGGCGACGCGCGAGGCGTGCCTCGCGAAGCGCTATGCCGCCAACGTCGCGCTCCAGGTCAGTGACAACGCGGTGCAGGTGCTCGGCGGCCACGGCTACATCCGCGATCACCTCGTCGAGCTGTTCCTGCGCAACGCCCGCAGCTTCGCCGTGCTCGACGGCCTGGCGATTGCGTGAGAGCGGTCAGCTGTCAGCCATCAGCTGTCAGCCAGAAACGGCAATGACGAATCTGACACCATCACCGACGCTCCGGCTGGCAGCTGATTGCTGACGGCTGACAGCCACCGAGCGAAGCGAGGTCCCCATGATTGATTTCGAGCTCTCTCCGGCGATCGAGAACACCCGCCAGATGATCCACATGATGGCGGAACAGACGATGCGGCCGATCTCGCGCGAGTACGACGAGCGCGAGCACGAGTCGCCGACCGAGTGGCACGAGCTGATGTGGAACGTGTCCAACCAGAGCCCGGTGTCGTTCGGCGGCGGCAAGTCGAAGAAGGGCGACGGGCCGTCGGAGCGCAATCTGACGAGCTGCGTGTCGATCGAGGAGCTGTCGTGGGGCGACGCCGGCCTCTACCTCAGCATCCCCAACGCCGGCCTCGGCGGCGCCGCCGTCGCGGCCGCCGGCACGCCCGAGCAGCGCGAGCGCTTCCTCAAGCGCTTCACCGAGGGCAAGCCGAAGTGGGCGGCGATGGCGATCACCGAGCCCGGCGCCGGCTCGGACTCGGCGGCGATCACCACGACGGCGACGCGCGACGGCGACCACTGGGTGCTGAACGGCACGAAGATCTTCTGCACCAGCGGCTGGCGCGCGCTCGAGCAGTCCGAGGGCTTCGTCGTCGTCTGGGCGGTGGTCGACAAGACCGCCGGGCGCGCCGGCATCAAGGCGTTCATCGTCGAGCACGGCACGCCCGGGGCGACGGTGACGAAGTGCGAGGACAAGCTCGGCATCCGCGCCTCGGACACGGCGCAGATCGTCTTCGAGGACTGCCGCATCCCGTTCGACAACATCCTCGGCAGCCCGGAGGTGAAGGCGCAGGGCAGCGAGGGGTTCAAGGGCGTGATGGCGACCTTCGACGCCACCCGTCCGGCGGTGGCGGCGAGCGCCATCGGGATCGGCCGCGCGGCGATCGACTTCGTCCGCGAGGCACTCGCCAAGGCCGGCATCGAGATCCGCTACGACGCGCCGGCACACCGCCTGACCGCGCTCGAGCGCGACTTCATGGACATGGAGGCCGACCTGCAGGCCGCCCGCCTGCTCACCTGGCGCGCCGCGTGGATGATGGACCGCGGCATGCACAACAACCTCGAGGCCTCGATGTGCAAGGCCAAGGCCGGCCTCGCCGTCACCCAGGTGACCCAGAAGGCGGTCGAGATCCTCGGCCCGCTCGGCTACTCGCGCAAGCTGCTGGTCGAGAAGTGGATGCGCGATGCGAAGATCAACGACATCTTCGAGGGCACGCAGCAGATCAACCTGATGATCGTCGCCCGCCGCATCCTCGGCTACACGAGCAAGGAGCTCAACTGACGCACCAGCGGACGTCGGGCCGGGTGCACCGGATGGCCGTCATGCGGCCCGACGTCCCCGATTCCGGACGGCGGTTGGGTTTCCCTCCGTCCGCGTGCTACACCTGACCGGCGATGGCCCGGTTCTGGATCGGCACGTCCGGCTACGCCTACAAGCAGTGGAAGGGGCCCTTCTATCCCGAGGGGCTGCCCGACGCCGAGATGCTGCGCTTTTACGGCGAGCGCTTCGCGGCCGTCGAGATCAACTATACGTTCTACCGCTCCGCGACCGTGCGCCAGCTGCAGAGCTGGGCGAAGGAGACGCCGGAGCACTTCTCGTTCGCGCTCAAGGCGCCGCGCCGCATCACGCATGACCTGCGCCTGCGCGATGCCGCCGATCTCGCCGTCGACTTCTGCGACACGGCACGGGCGCTGAAGGACAAGCTCGGCGCGCTGCTCTTCCAGCTGCCGCCGTTCCTCAAGCGCGACACGCCGCGCCTCGAGGACTTCCTGCACCAGATGCCCGAGGGGTGCCGCGTCGTCTTCGAGTTCCGCAATCCGACCTGGTTCGTCGACGAGGTGTTCGAGACGCTGCGCCGCTTCAACGTCGCGCTGTGCATCGTCGAGGCGCCGGAACGCACCGTGCCGTTCGAGGTCACCGCGCCGTTCGGCTACTTCCGTCTCCGCCAGCCGTCGTACGAGGATGCCGAGCTCGCCGCCTGGGCGGAGCGCATCCAGCAGGCGGCCGCCGGCTGGTCCGACGTCTTCGTGTACTTCAAGCACGAGGACGAGGCGCGCGGCCCGCAGTTCGCCGCCAAGATGCGCGCCCTGCTCGAGGGCGGCGCCGACACCCCGGTCGCCGCCAGCGTCTGACGCCGACGCCGCGGCGGGATCCGTGCGGCAGCTCGCGCGCCGCTTCGCGCTCGCCGACGATGGCGGCGCGGTCTCGGGCGTCCTGACGCTGCCCGCGACGGCAGCGCCCGCGTGCACGGTCGTGCTCGCGCACGGCGCCGGCAGCACGCTCGCCGCACCGGTGCTCGTCGGCGTCGCCGACGGGCTCGCCGCCGCGGGCGCCGCGACCGTGCGCTTCAACTTTCCGTACCGCGAGCGCGGCGGTCGCGTCCCCGACCGCGCGCCGGTGCTCGAGGCGTGCTACCGCGCGGTACTCGCCGCGCTGCGCGCCGACACGGCATGCGCCGGCACGCCGGTGGTGATCGGCGGGGCATCGATGGGCGGGCGCATGGCGACGCACCTGGCGGCCGCCGGCGAGCCGGTCGCCGGCCTGCTGCTGCTCGGCTATCCCCTGCATCCCGCCGGCCGGCCGGCGGTGACGCGCAGCGCCCATCTGCCGCGCATTGCCGCGCCGCTGCTGTTCGTCACCGGCAGCCGTGACGCGCTCTGTCCGCTCGCCGACCTGCGCCGGGTGCTCGCCGGGCTGCCCCAGGCGACGCTGCACGTCGTCGCCGAGGCCGATCACTCCTTCGGCGTCCGCGCCCGCTCCGGCCGCACCCGCGCCGACGTCATCGCCGAAATCGTCACCGCCGCCACCGCCTGGCTGCGCACGCGGCGCTGCCTCCCCGCGTAGGAGCGGCGCTCTGCGGTGAAAAACCCGGCGCCGCGCGCTAGAGCACAGACACGCATGGGCAGAGCATCGCGACGCAAGCAGGACGCGGCCCCGCCGGCGCAGCCCGCGGCGGGCAGCGCGCCGGCGTCGCCGTCCGTGCGCCGCACGCCGCGCCCGCGGCCAGCGGGTGCACTGCTCGTCTGGCTCGCGCCGCTCGCGATCGTCGCCGTCGGGCTGCTCGCCTATGCGAACAGCTTCGCCGTGCCGTTCCTGTTCGACGACTACTTCGAGATCGTCGACAACCCCCGCGTGCGGATTCTCGAGCCGCTCGGCAGCTACCTCACGCGCTCGCGCGGGCTCACGTTCCTCACGTTCGTCCTCAACGTCCGTGCCGGCGGCCTGGACGTGTGGGGATTCCACCTCGTCAACGTCGGCATCCACCTCGCCAACGCGCTGCTCGTCTTCGCGCTCGTCCGCTACACGCTGCGCCTGCCGCGCTGGGCGGGCCGCTACACGCCGCGCGCCGAGTGGCTGGCGCTGCTCGTGGCGCTGATCTTCGTCGCCCATCCGCTGCAGACCATGGCGGCGACCTACCTCGTGCAGCGCGCCGAGAGCCTCGCGGCGCTGTTCTACCTGCTGACGCTGCTGCTCTTCGCGTACGGCACCGGCGCCGAGCGGCCGCGCCGCCGCCTCGCGTGGCTCGGTCTCGCCGGGGTGAGCGCGCTGCTCGGGGTGATGAGCAAGGAGATCGTCGCCACCGTGCCGCTCGCCGCGGCGCTCTACTGGCAGTGCTTCCGCGCCGGCGCGCAGCGGCCGGCATGGTGGCGGCGGCTCGCGGTGCTGGCGCTGCTGTCGCTGCCGCTCGTCTACGGACTCGTCCTCGCGCGGCACTACCTGCTGCCGGGCACGCCCGACGCCGACCCCGACGCGCCGCGCGCGTGGCTGTTCATCCCCACCGCCGGCTTCGGCCTCGAGGGCGTCGGCCCGTGGCAGTACCTGCTCACGCAGTTCGGCGTGATCGTCTGGTATCTGCGCCTGTTCGCCGTGCCCGTCGGGCAGGTCTTCGATTACGGCTGGCCGCTCGCCGACTCGCCGTGGACGTTCGCGGTGCTCGCGCCGCTCGCCGTGCTGCTCGCCATCGCCGCCGTCGCGGTGGCCGCCTGGCGCCGCTACCCGCTGGCGACGTTCTGTCTCGGCTGGGTGTTCATCACGCTCGCGCCGTCGTCGAGCATCGTGCCGCTGCGCGACGCGGCCTTCGAGCACCGCATGTACCTGCCGGTGATCGGCCTCGCGTGGCTGCTCGTCGTCGGCCTCGATGACCTCCTCGCGCGCGTCGCGCCGGCGCGCGGCTGGTCGCTCGCCGGCCTGCGCCGCCTCGCCGCCGGCGCGGCGCTCGCCTGGGTGGCGCTGCTCGTCGCGCTCACCGTGCAGCGCAATGCCGTGCTCGCCGAGCCGCTGCGCCTCGCGGCCGTCGATGCGGCACGCGCGCCGCACCACTGGCGCGTGCACTTCCAGCACGGCGACGCGCTGCTGCGTGCCGAGCGCACCGACGAGGCCGTCGCCGCGCTCGAGGAGGCGATCCGCCTCGATCCGCGCCAGGGCGCCCCGCGCGTCACGCTCGGTTCGATCTACGTCCGCCAGCGCCGCTGGGCCGATGCCGAGCGCGTGCTCGAGCCGGCGACCGCGCTGCGCGAGGAGAGCGTCGTCGCCGCCGCGCACCAGCAGCTCGCCGCCGTGTATCACGCGCGCGGCGAGCTCGACCGCAGCGCGACGGCCCTGCGGCGCGCGCTCGCGCTGCGCCCGCAGTGGTCGTCGCTGTCGCACCAGCTCGCCAGCATCTACGCCCGCCAGGGCCGCTGGGTGTACGCGGCGCGCTACTACGGCGCCGCCCTGCAGGCCAACCCGCGCCTGCGCGGCCGCCTCGCGGCGCCGGCCGCCGAGGCGGACTACCGCGCGGCGCTGCGCTATGCCGCGCAGGGCAAGACGCCGTCCGCCCGCAACCTGCTGATCCGCGCGCTCGAGCTGCAGCCGAATCTCGTCGCCGCCCGTCGCGCGCTGGCCGTCGTCGCCGCCGCCGAGGGCGACTGGTCGCGTGCCGACGCGGTGCTCGCCGAGCTGGCGCGCCGCGACCCCGGCGATCCCTGGGTGGCGGAGAGCCGGGCGCGCGTTGCGCGCCGCGAGCCGCTGCAGCTGCCGCAGTAGTGCGCGGTGCGCGCGCGGCGGCCTCGTGCGCCGCCGTTCCGCGTTCGTGTGCGCGCGCACCGGACTCGGTTGCCCTGCCGGCGCGCGCGTGAAACATGCCGCGCATGGCCGACGAAAAACCCATCGAACAGCAGATCCAGATCCAGGTCGATCCGCACGTCGGGCCGGGCGTGTACTCGAACCTGATGATGATCAGCCATCGCAAGGAGGAGTTCGTCCTCGACTTCCTCTTCCTGCAGCCGCAGCGCCACGCACACGGCGCCTCGGTCGCCAATTTGCGCGCCCGCGTCATCACCTCGCCCGAGCACGCCAAGCGCATCCTGCGCGCGCTGCAGGAGAACCTGCGCCGCTATGAGGAGAGCTTCGGGATCATCGAGGAAACCACCGACGTACCGGGGCTGACGCACTGAGACGGTGACCGGTGACCGGTGGATGTAGCCACCGAGGTGGAGAGGACACCGAGTGGAGGGGTTCAGGACGTTCGGAGCGATCGGCCTTGCATGGTCGCGTATCGCCGATCGCTCATGCGGATGGTTCATGGCGGAAGCCATTCGCCGATGGGGATGAGACGTGTGCTGTCCCTGGATGAAGCGGTTCGCGCCCGCGTCATTCTCTCGATGCACATTCCACTCGGTGTCCTCTCCACCTCGGTGGCTCGCGATTCGCCGGATGCGTGATGCGTGAGTCGCGCGCTGACGACCGGGCAGCGGTCACCGGTCACCGGTCAGGCTCGTCCGCCGACCTCCCGTCGCGTCATCCGCGCGACCGGTTGCGGCGCGCGTTGTCGTTCACCGACGCGACGATGCTCGTCGTGTCGTCGGTCATCGGCGTCGGCATCTTCCTCACGCCGGGCACGATCGCGGCGCTGCTGCCGGCGCCGGGCTGGATCCTGACCGCGTGGGTGCTCGGCGGGGCCCTGTCGCTCGCCGGCGCGCTGGCCAACGCCGAACTCGGCGCGATGTACCCGCACGCTGGCGGCGACTACGTCTATCTGCGCGAGGCGTACCACCCGGCGGCGGGCTTCCTCGTCGGCTGGCTGACGTTCTTCGTCATCTACGCCGGCACCGTCGCCACGCTCGCCGTCGGCTTCGCCGAGGGTCTCGGCCATTTCGTGCCGCTCGATGGCGGCGGCCGGCTGGCGATCGCGGTGGCGGTGACGCTCGTCACCTCGGGCATCAACTATGCCGGCGTGCGGCTCGGCGCGAGCGTCAACAACCTCACCGCCTGGCTCAAGCTCGCGGCGCTCGTCGTGCTCGCCGGGGTCGGCCCGCTGGTCGGCGGCGCGACGCTCGCGAACCTGGTGCCGCTGCAGCCCGCCGGCGCGACGTTCTCGTGGTCGGCGGCCGGGCTGGCGCTCTCGCCGGTGCTGTTCAGCTATCTCGGCTGGAACGCGTCGGTGTACGTCGCCAGCGAGATCCACGATCCGCAGCGCAACCTGCCGCGCTCGCTGTTCGCCGGCCTCGGCATCTGCATGCTGGTGTACCTGGTCGTCAACGTCGCCTACCTCGCCGCGCTGCCGGTCGACGTGATGCGCACCACGACGCGCGTCGGCGAGGCCGCCGCGCAGGTCTTCTTCGGCGGCGCCGGCGGCGCCTTCGCGGCGGCGCTGATTCTCGCCTCGATCTTCAGCTGCCTCAACGCGACGATCCTCGTCGGCCCGCGCATCGCGTACGCGATGGCGCTCGACGGCCTGTTCTTCCGCGGCGTCGACCGCGTGCACGCGGCGCACGCGACACCGCACGTCGCGATCGTCGCGCAGGCGGCGACGGCGATCGCGCTGATCGTCGTGCTCGAACGCTTCCCGAGCGTGCTCGACTACACGACCTTCGCGATCGTGCTGGCGACGATCGCCGACACCACCGCCCTCTACACCCTGCGCTGGCGCCAGCCCGACCGTTCGCGCCCGTACCGCGCCTGGGGCTATCCCGTGCTGCCGGCGCTCTACCTCGTCGCCAACGCGCTGATCGCCGCGGCGCTGCTCGCCGGCCGCCCGCGTGAATGCGCCATCGCGCTGCTCGTCGCCGCGAGCGGCTTGCCGTTCTACTGGTGGTTCGCGCGCCGACAGGCGGCGGGTGGCGAAGGCTGTTAGGCTGTTACGCTGTTACGCTGTGAGGGGTCGGATTGGGACCGCGGGCGTCTCGCCCGCCGAGCAGCGCGGGCGATCGTAGGGTTGTAACGACGCGGGCGGAACGCCCGCGACCCATCGATGCTGGCGCGAGCGCGCTGCCCAATCACCTCGCCGTTGCCGGCACTGACGGGCCGCGGGCCTGCGGCCCGCATCGTTGAAGCCGCCAATCGCCCGGCGCGCTGCACTGCGGGCGAGACGCCCGCGGTCCCGGGGCGACGCCCGCGTCCCGGGTGTCCGCCCCCCTGACCGCCTGACAGCCTTCCCCGAGTCGCATTCCCAATTTGACCCACCTCCGCTGCCCGGTACCATGGCCCGGCATGCCGGCGGAGCCGTTGTTCGACCTCGAGCTGCTCGGCTACCGCAACGACCTGGCGCGTGAGCGCGTGCTGGCGCTGTTGCGGACCCTGCCCGAGACCGCCGCGCTGCCGGCCGTGGCACGCGAGACGTCGCTGCCGCAGCGGCTGCCCGCCGGCCTGCCGCACGCGCAGGGCCTGCAGCTCGTCGGGGTGCTGCGCGACCACGGCGCGCAGGTGCGCCTCGTCGCGGCGGCGGATGGCGCCGCCGCCGCGACCGCGCCGCCAGCCGCACGCGCCGCCGATCCGCCGCGCGCCCGCCCGTCCGACGCGCCGCGGCCGCTGCTCGGCGTGTTGTTTCTGCTGTTCGTCGGCGCCGCGATCCTCTACCTGCTGCCGCTGCAGAAGCCGCGGCCACCGCGCGGCGACGGGTCGCGGCAGGCGCTCGAGGCAGCCGGCACCGCGGCGCTGACGCAGCGCCTCAACAACGACGCCGTAGCCCTCAATGCCGCCGGTCAGTTCGGCGATGCCGCCGAGCGGCTGCGCGAGGCGGTCGCCGAGGCGCCGCAGGAGGCGGCCCTGCAGCGCAACCTGCGCGTCGTGCTGCTCAACTGGGGCATCGCCGAGCTCAACGCCGACCGCCCCGACGCCGCCGTGCCGCTGCTCGAGGAGGCGCTGGCGATCGAGGAGGATGCGATGGTGCTGAGCGCGCTCGGCATCGCCCGCGTCGGCCAGGGCCAGTATGCGGCCGGGCGCGACCTGCTCGAGCGCGCCGCCGCGCGCGGTGCCGAGAACCCGGCGACGCTCACCGCGCTGGCACGCGCCTGCCGCCAGCTCGGCGACCGCGCCGCGGCGGTCGAGGCGTTGCACCGCGCGCGCGAGGCGGGCGCCGGCGGCGCGGAGTTCGACGCCCTGGTCACCCGGCTCGAGCGCGAGCTCGATGCCGAGTGGGATTTCGCCGAGACGCGCAGCGCGCACTTCACCATCGGCTTCGCCGGCGGCGAACGCGACAGCAACACCGCCGCCGAGCTCGTCGCGCGCGGTCTCGAGGACGCGTACTTCCACGTCGGTGCGCAGCTCGACGTCTATCCCGACGAGCGCATTGCCGTGGTGCTGTACGCGAGCGAGGACTTCCACGACGTCACACAGACGCCGAGCTGGACCGCCGGCGTGTACGACGGCCGCATCAAGCTGCCGGTCGGCGGCCTCGTGGCGAGCGATCACGACGTGCTCGAGCGCACGCTGCGCCACGAGTACGGCCACGTGCTCGTGCATCTGCTGTCGCGCAGCCGCTGCCCGGTGTGGCTGAACGAGGGCCTGGCGATCGCCGCCGAGGAGCAGGAGCCCGGCGACCGCACCGACTGGGCGCATCGCACGCTCGCCGGCGAGGAGCTCTTCCGCCTCACCGAGCTCGAAGGCCCGTTCACGGCGCTGCCCGCCGCGCGCGTGCCGGTCGCCTACGCGCAGAGCTACCTTGCCGTGCGCACGCTGCTCGATCGCCACGGCGCGCGCCGCATGCGCGAGCTGCTCGCCAATCTCGGCACCGGCACGCCGTTCGCGGACGCGTTCCGCAACGCGTTCTACCGCGCCCCCGGGGCGTTCGATGACGAGCTGATCGACCAGCTGACGCGATGAAGATCGGTGACCGGTGACCGGTGACCGGTCGGCGGCGCGATGCGCCGCCGGTGCCGAGAGGCGGCACGATCTGCGCGCGCACCGCCGTCGGCGACACGTCTTGGATTCAACAATCTCTGGCGGGCCCCGTCCGTCGGCGCTTGTTGGATGGGGCCGTGTCGCTCCATCCAACAGGCGCCGACGGAGCGGCGCCCTCCAGAGCCAGTTGAAATGGAGCGATGGCGTGCAGGTGTTGACGTCGTGTTTGAACGCGGTCACCGGTCACCGGTCACCGGTCACCGGTCGCCGGTCGTCACCGGTTCCGCTTTCTCGTCTCTTCGGATCGTGCTAGCGCGCCACGCATGCACATGCAGCGGCCGGCCGGGCTTCTGACCGAGGCCGAGCTGCGCGACCTCGTCGCGCGCGGCGAGATCGACACGGTGCTGGTCGTCTTCCCGGACCTGTACGGGCGGCTGGTCGGCAAGCGCTACGACGCGGGGTTCTACTGTGCCGAGGTGGCGGCGCACGGCATGCATGCCTGCGACTACCTGCTCGCCTGCGACATGGAGATGGATCCGGTGCCGGGCTACCGCTTCACCTCGTGGGAGAAGGGCTACGGCGACGTGCGCTGCCGGCCCGATGGGCAGACCCTGCGCCGCGCGGCGTGGCTCGAGCGCACGGCGCTGGTGCTCTGCGACGTGCACGCTGACACCGACGACACGCTGGTCGACGTCGCCCCGCGCAGCATCCTGCGCCGGCAGGTCGCGCGTGCCGAGGTCGCCGGCTGGGTGCCGATGGGCGCCTCCGAGCTCGAGTTCTTCATCCTGCGCGACAGCTACGAGCAGGCGCACGCGAAGGGCTTCGACCGCCTCGAGACCGCCGGCTGGTTCATCGAGGACTACCACACGCTGCAGGGCACGAAGGTCGAGCCGCTGGTCGGCGCGATCCGCCGCGCGCTCGCCGCCTCGGGCGTGCCGGTCGAGTCGTCGAAGGGCGAGTGGGGCCCGGGCCAGCAGGAGCTCAACATCCAGTACGCGCCGTTCCTCGAGATGGCCGACCGCCACGTGATCTACAAGCAGGCGGCGAAGGAGATCGCGGTCGCGCAGGGCTGCGCGGTGACGTTCATGGCGAAGCTCGACGAGCAGCTCGCCGGCAGCTCGATGCATCTGCACTCGAGCCTGTGGGCCGACGGCGGCGTGCGCGCCGCGTTCGATGCGCCGGCGGCGGCGGGCGCGCTGCCCGATCTGTGCCGCTGGTGGCTCGGCGGCCTGATGGCGCACGCGCGCGCGGCGACGCTGCTGTTCGCACCGTCGGTCAACTCCTACAAGCGCTTCCGCGCCGGCTCGTTCGCGCCGACGGCAATCGCCTGGGCGTTCGACAACCGTACCGCCGGCTTCCGTGTCGTCGGCCACGGTCGCTCGCTGCGCGTCGAATGCCGCATCCCCGGCGCCGATGCGAACCCGTACCTCGCGTTCGCGGCGACGCTCGCCGCCGGGCTCGACGGCATCGCGCGCCGCATCGAGCCGCCGGCGCGCTTCGACGGCGATGCCTATGCGGCCGCCGACCTGCCGCGCGTGCCGGCGACGCTGCCCGAGGCGATCGCCGCCTTCGAAGCCTCCGAGATGTTCCGCGAGGCGTTCGGCAGCGAGGTCGTCGAGCACCTCGTCCACTTCGCACGCACCGAGCAGCGCAAGTTCGACGAGACGGTCACGACCTGGGAGCGCCGGCGCTACTTCGAACGCGCATAGACACAAGGCAGGGGCGCCGCGGCGCCGGGAGGCAACACATGACACGGGTGGGGACGGCCGGGGCGATCGCGCGCGACACCGCCTGTGGGCTGCAGCTGGTCGGCATCTCGTCGTACGCGCGCTCCGGCACCGAGGTGCGCGCGTTCTCGCTGCCGACCGGCTACGTCGATGCGGTGCGCCGGGCCGGCGCCGTGCCGATCATCCTGCCGGTCGGCGAGCCGGACCCCGGCCGGCTGCTCGCGCCGCTTGGCGCGCTGATCGTCTCCGGTGGCGGCGACATCGATCCCGGCGCATACGGCGGCGCGCGACACGAGACGGTGTACTCGGTGTGCGAGGAGCGCGACCGGTTCGAGTTCGCGCTGGCGCGCGCGGCGCTCGCCGACATGCGCGTGCCCATGCTGTGCATCTGCCGCGGCCTGCAGGTGCTCAACGTCGTCTGCGGCGGCACGCTGCACGTGCACCTGCCGGACGTGGTCGGCGCGGCCATCGACCACCGCCGTCCCGAGCGCAAGCCGACCGCGCACCCGGTGCGCATCGATCCCGACAGCCGTCTCGCCGCGATCCTCGGCGTCACCGAGTGCGAGGTCGTCTCGTGGCATCACCAGGCGGTCGATCGCCTCGGCGACGGGCTGCGTCCGGTCGCCTGGGCCGCCGACGGCGTCATCGAGGCCGTCGAGCACGTCGATCACCCGTGGTGCCTCGCGGTGCAGTGGCATCCGGAGATGCAGCTCGAGGATCCCGTGCAGGAGCGGCTGTTCCGCGCGCTGATTGGATCCACGGAGGGCCACAGATGACCACGGATGGCCACCGGGAGATCCGCTCTCCGTGGCCCTCGGTGGTCATCCGTGGCCATCTGTGGTTGTTCTCCCGCGCATGAGACTGGCGAACAAGGTCGCGCTGATTACCGGCGCGGGCGGCGGGATCGGGCGCGCGGCGGCGAAGCGCTTCGCGGCGGAAGGGGCGAAGGTCGTCGTCGCCGATGCCGTCGCGGCGGCCGGGAACGAGACGGTGGCGCAGGTGCGCGCCGCCGGCGGCGACGCGGAAGTCGTCGGTGGCGACGTGACGCGCGCCGCCGACGTGCAGGCGATGATCGCGTTCGCCGAGCAGCGCTACGGGGCGCTGCACGTGCTGTTCAACAATGCCGGCATCTTCCCCGACGAGGACGGCTCGGTGACCGAGACGGAGGAGGCGGTGTTCGACCGCGTCATCGCCGTGAACCTCAAGGGCGTGTTCCTCGGCTGCAAGTACGGCATCCCGGCGCTGCTGCGTGGCGGCGGCGGCTCGGTGATCAACACCGCGTCGTTCGTCGCGGTGATGGGCGCGGCGACCTCGCAGAGCGCCTACACGGCCTCGAAGGGCGGCGTGCTGGCGCTGACGCGCGAGATCGCGGTCGAGTTCGCCCGCCAGGGCATCCGGGCCAACGCGCTCTGCCCGGGACCGGTGAACACGCCGCTGCTGCAGTCACTGCTCGCCGATCCCGCGGCGCGTGCGCGCCGTCTCGTGCACCTGCCGATGGGCCGCCTCGCCGAGGCCGAGGAGGTCGCCAACGCGGCGCTGTTCCTCGCTTCCGACGAGTCGTCGTACGTCAACGGCGCGACTTTCCTCGTCGACGGCGGGACGACCGGCGCCTACGTCACCCCGCTGTAGCGGGGCGGCTCACTTCGCCGGCCGCGGCGCCGGACGGGTCGCGGCGCGGCGCGCCGGCGCGTCCTTCCCCGGCCGCCGGATGGCGACCACCATCTGCCAGCGCTTCAACGCTTTCGACCACTTCCCCGTCGCGATCACCTGCATCGTCGGCTCCCCCACCATGTTCTGGGAGGTGGGTAGGGCAAGCGGTGTGCCAGCCGCTGGTGCGATGCCTGACCGGCCGGGCGCCGCCTGAGCGGACGATCATGAACAGCCGCGCCGTTCGGAGATGCACGCGGCACCCGGCGGCCCGGCATGAGGCGGCGTCCATTGGCGGCGCGGCGGGAGCCGCGCCCTCCAGCGCGTCCCGCGGGATGCGCGGTGTGCCTTCGAGGCGATGCCCGTGCCCCATCACGCGCTGGAG
>CBFGUK010000119.1:0-14827 GCA_965651925.1 uncultured bacterium
GCAGTGCCTGCTGCGGGTTGCGCGTTTCAAGGGGACGGACAAGACGGAGTTCATCGACAACCGGCAGTTCCGTGGGCACGCGTTCGACCTGCTGGTTCATGCGCAGCGATTTCTTCTCGAGCATGTTCCCGTTGCGAGCCGCATCGTATCCGGTCGGCTCGAACGCCTGGACGAACCGCTCTACCCACCGTTGGCGGTCCGTGAGGCGCTGGCGAATGCGATCTGCCATCGCGACTACTCCATCGGAGGCGGCTCGATCGGCATCGCGCTGTATGACGACCGCCTTGAGGTCTCGTCCTCCGGTACGCTGCACTTCGGATTGACGCCGGCCGCCCTGTTCCAGCCGCACGAGTCGCTGCCGTGGAATCCCCTGATCGCGAGCGTGTTCTACCGCCGCGGCATCATCGAGACCTGGGGACGCGGGACGCTGAAGATGGCTGAGCTGGCGCAGCGCTCGGGCCTGCCGCGGCCGGACATCGAAGTGATTGCGGGCGCCGTTGTCGTTCGCTTCCGCGCGACCACGTACGTGCCGCCGCAGCGGGTCGGACGAGATCTGACCCCACGCCAGCAGACAATTCTCGCGATCCTGCATGCCTCCGGATCTGGTCTGCCCCTTCGCGAGATTTATCCCCGCCTTGCGGGCGACGCGACTGAACGCCAGGTACGCGACGATCTCGCCACGCTGCGCGTTCTCGGGCTTGCCGTCCCCGGCGGACGCGGCCGAGGGGCGAGGTGGAAGCCGCGCATGCCATGACGGCCCAATTCTTCATCCCTGCTCTGGCTCGATGGCGTCGCTGGGTCGGGGGAATCTGCGGGGCGGTCACATTCCGGCGCATTCCGGCGCATTCCGGCGCATTCCGGCGCATTCCGGCGCATTCCGGCGTATTCCGGCGCTCTTCGGACGATTTCTGCAGATCAGCCGCTCCGAGTGCGGCATTGCACCTCTTGCGGGCGGCGAGCGGCTCTTGATGGATCCAGTTCATCCGGTCCGAAGCCCGAGTGAACCAAGGATGGTTTCTATCCTCACCGGCAATTCACGGTCCCGTGCTCGTCGCAGTTTGCACTCTGGCTGATGCCCGTGCGCTGCTGCAACACGGCAGGCATAGTCGTGAACCACCCCCTCATGACCCACGTCCCCCGCCGCAACTCTCAGCCATCGGTCTGACGCCGCGGATCGCAGGCAGATCACCCTTCCCCGAATCGGAGGTCGAGGAGGCGGCGCTTGCCTGGCCCGAGGCGGACGGGTGCACGTCGTGCACGGGCCGGAGATTGCCCCAGACACGCCGGCTGAGCGGCGTGACTACAGCGAGGTCGTCCTCGCGCGCCTTGCGCCGCCCCGTCCTGTTCATCGCACTCGATCCGGCGAGCGGCGCGCCTGGCGGCCGATACCGCTGCGCGCCGCCGGCCGCGCGACGTGTCCGTGGCGGCAGTTCCTGACCTGCCCCCCACCGCCGGTGCCAGCGGCGGCTGACGGAATTTGCAGATGACGCGCAGGGCACGGAGTGAGGCTCCGCGACCGCGGCTCCGCGGTTAGGACCTGAGAGAACCGCGCAATACAGCAGACCGCCGCGGCGGCGGTCGCATCCGCGCGCGACGCGCGTCGCGGAGCGTCGCACGTTCGGGAACGGCCCGGCGGATCGGCGTGTCGCCTGAACGAGGATGCCCCGGGGCGCGGGCCTTGCAGCAGGTCTCACCGGAACGCGGGGAGCGACCGGCCGGGGCCGGAACCAACTGACCGCGGAGGAGGCCGAGATGCACAGCGCGCGCCCCGCGGGCGCCCGCCGCACCGGGATGACCGCGGCGGTCGGGCTGGTGATCCTCGCGCTCGCGCACGACGTGGTCGGGCGCGCCGCGCATCCGCCGGCCGCCGGTGCGCCGGTGTCGCTGGACATCGCGGTCGACTGTGCCGGGGACTGCAACGGCAACCGCGCGGTGTCGATCGACGAGCTCATCACCGGCATCGCCATCGCGCTGGGAACTGTCCCGCTGGCGCAGTGCCCGGCCGTCGATCGCGACGGCGACGGGACGGTGTCGACCAGCGAGCTGATCGCGGCGGTCACCGTCGCGCTCGACGGCTGCCCGATCGCTCCGCCGACGCCGACCCGCACCGCGACGCCCGTGCCGACGGACCACCCGCCGACGCCGACGCCCGGCACCACCGTCTACATCTGCTCCTCGCTCGCCGATCCGCTCGACATTCCGGACGGCGAGCCGCTCGGCGTCGTGAGCGTGCTCGCGGTCGCCGACCCACGCCCGCTCGACCGCCTCCAGGTCACCGTTTGGATCGATCATCCCTGGGTGGGCGATCTCGAGGTGTCGCTGTCGCGGCTCGACGATCCGGCCACCGCCCTGCTGGTCGACCGCCCCGGCTACCCCGACTCGCCGTTCGGCTGCAATGCGAGCGACATCATCTGCCAGTTCACCGACGCGTCCGCCACGCCGGCGGAATCGCAGTGCGAGCCGGCGGTCGCCGCGCTGCGCGGCGCCCTGCGCCCGGCCGAACCGCTGGCCGTCTTTGCGGGCGGCGCACTCGCCGGCCAGTGGCAACTGCGCGTCATCGACCGGGTCGCCGGTGACGCCGGGCGGCTCGTGCAGTGGTGCCTCGCACCGGAGTGAGACCGGACCGGAATCCGCGTCTCGCGCACGGCTCATCCCGTGGAGAGCGCGGCGCCCTCGGTTGTGACCCAACGCACCTCCGGGCCGATAGCCGGTGCGCTGCGGGCGTCACGCGAACGGTGGCATTAGCGCTGCCGCTGCACTAGCTCGGAGAGCGTGCGCACACGTCGTCTCCTCGTCCTCTTCGCCGCGCTCGCCGCCGCCCTGCCGGCGCGCGCCTTCGTCGCCTTCGAGAGCGGGCCGGTGCGGCCCGTGGCGCTGTCGCCCGACGGCACGCGGCTCTTCGTCGCCAACATCCCCGACGGCCGGCTCGAGATCTTCGCCGTCGGGGACGGCGGCCTGACGCACGTCGGTGCGGTACCGGTCGGGCTCGAGCCGGTGGCGGTCGCGGCGCGGACGGACAGCGAGGTGTGGGTGGTCAACCACCTCTCCGACAGCGTCAGCATCGTCGACGTCGCCGCCGCGCCGCCGCGCGTCGTGCGCACGCTGCTCGTCGGCGACGAGCCGCGCGACATCGTCTTCGCCGGCCCGCGCGTCGACGGCGCCTTCCGGCGCGCGTTCGTCACCACGGCGCGCCGCGGCCAGCACCTGCCGGCGTCCGTGTCGGCGGCGCTGGAGACGCCCGGCACGCCGCGCGCGCTCGTGTGGGTGTTCGACGCCACGGCGCTCGATGCCGCGGGCTCGCCGGAGACGATCGTCGAGCTGTTCGGCGACACGCCGCGCGCGCTCGCCGCGACGCCCGACGGCGCCACGGTCTACGCCGCGATCTTCCACTCCGGCAACCAGACCACGACCGTTTCCGAAGGCGCGGTCTGCGATGGCGGCGCGGCGGCGCAGGCGTGCGCGCTCGACGGCATCCAGGTGCCGGGCGGCCTGCCGAACGGCCGCGTGCCGGGCGGCCTGCCGGCCCCGAACGCGAACACGCAGGGCATTCCCGGTCCGGAGACCGGCCTGATCGTCCGCCAGGATGCGGCGAGCGGCCTGTGGCTCGACGGGCTCGGCCGCAACTGGACCAACGCGGTGCGCTTCGACCTCCCCGACCGCGACGTGTTCGCCATCGACGCGCTCGCCGATCCGCCCGCCGAGCGCGCCGCCTTCGCGCACGTCGGCACGGTGCTGTTCAACATGGCGGTCGATCCCGCCAGCGGCATGCTGCTGGTCAGCAACACCGAAGCGGCGAATGAGGTGCGCTTCGAAGGGCCCGGCAGCAGCGCCACCACGGTGCGCGGCGACCTGCACCGCGCGCGCATCACGGTGATCGACGGCGACGCCGTCCTGCCGCGCCACCTGAACAAGCACATCACCGCGCTGCCCGACGGCTACCGCAGCGTGCCGATGCCCGCCGGGGTGAAGGACGCCAGCCTCGCGACGCCGCTCGACCTCGCGGTCGCGGACGACGGCACGGTCTACGTCGCGGCGTTCGGCTCGAGCGCCATCGGCCGCTTCAGCGTCGCGGCGCTGCGCGACGACAGCTTCGCGCCCGACGCGGCGACCCCGATCGCGGTCAGCGGCGGCGGCCCGTGCGGCCTCGTGCTCGACGAGGCGCGCCAGCGGCTCTACGCGCTGACGCGCTTCGACAACGCGGTGAAGGTGATCGACACCACCGCCGGCACCGAGATCGCGCAGCACCCGCTGCACGACGCCGAGCCGGCAGCGGTGCGCGACGGCCGGCCGGTGCTCTACGATGCGCGCCTCAGCTCGAGCAGCGGCGAGGCGGCGTGCGCCGCCTGTCACGTGTTCGCCGACCTCGACAGCCTCGCCTGGGATCTCGGCAACCCCGACGACGTCGTCATGCCGAATCCCAACCCGATCGGCGTGATCGGCGGCGGGGCGCCGTTCCATCCGCTCAAGGGACCGATGACGACGCAGACGCTGCGCGGCATGGCGCACGGCGGGCCGATGCACTGGCGCGGCGACCGCACCGGCGGGACGTTCCGCGGCGATCCGGCGGCGCTCGACGAGCGGCTCGCGTTCGAGGCGTTCAACGTCGCCTTCGACGGCCTGCTCGGCCGCGACGAGGGCGAGATTCCGGCCGACGACATGCGCCGCTTCGCCGACTTCATCCTCGCCGTGCAGCTGCCGCCCAATCCGGTGCGCGCACTCGACAATCAGCTCACGCCCGCGCAGGCGCGGGCACGCGACCTCTACTTCGGGCGCCCCACCGACGGCGTGGCGAACTGCAACGGCTGCCACACGCTCGATCCCTCGAGCGGCTTCTTCGGCAGCAGCGGCGAGACGACCTTCGAGAACGAGCCGCAGGAGTTCAAGGTCGCACACCTGCGCAACGCCTACGCGAAGGTGGGCATGTTCGGCATGCCGGACGTGCCGTTCCTCGCGCTCCCGAGCTCGAGCCGCGCGCACCAGGGCGAGCAGATCCGCGGTTTCGGCTACCTGCACGACGGCAGCATTCCGACCGTGCGCGACTTCCTGCACGCGACGGTGTTCTTCATGGACGAGGGCGAGCGCGCCGACATGGCGTCATTCGTGCTCGCCTTCGACACGACCTTCGCGCCGATCGTCGGGCAGCAGGTGACGCTCTCGGCGGCGACGGCGGCAACCGCCGGCCCCCGCATCGACCTGCTCACCGCGCGCGCCCGCACCAGCTTCGCGCTCGTCGACCAGCCGCAGGCGCGTGAATGCGACCTGGTGGTGAAGGGCGTCGCCGACGGCATCGCGCGCGGCTGGCTGCTCGACGCGGGCGACGGCCGCTACCACAGCGACCGGCGCAGCGAGGCGCCGCTCGAGGCCACCGCGCTGCGCGCCCTTGCCACCGCGCCGGGCCAGGCGCTGACGTGGACCTGCGTGCCGCCCGGCGAGGGCGAACGGCTGGCGCTCGACCGCGACGGCGACGGGCACTACGACCGCGACGAGCTCGACGCCGGCACCGACCCCGCCGACGCGTCGAGCACGCCGGGTTCGCTCGTCACACCGACCGCTAGCCCGACCGCCACCCCGACAGTCGTGCCGCTCGGCTGCCCCGGCGACTGCAACCGCGACTCGGTGATCGAGATCGACGAGCTCATCCTCGGCGTCCGCATCGCGCTCGGCGAGCGCGATGTCGCGGGATGCCGCAACCTCGACCGCGACGCGAGCGACACGGTGACGATCGACGAGCTGCTCGCCGCCGTCGCCGCCGCGCTCGACGGGTGCGAGCTGACGGAGCCGTGAGCCGGAGTCCGCAGATGACGCAGATAGGGGAGAATCCATCTGCGTCATCTGCGGATCAGCTCGCCGCGTCGAAGTCGGGGTAGATCGGGTCGCGGCCGCGCGGCGGGATGTTGAGTGTGCGGCGCACCGCGTCGAGCGGCGCGGCGAAGTGATCCCACGGATCCCATGCCGGGTCGCCGATGAGATCGACGGCCACGTGCGAGCCGTGCTCGAGGCCGGCGAAGATCGAGTCGGGGTCGGCCTGGTGGTGCATGCCGGGCAGGAACGGTGAGGACCCGATGCCGAGCTCGAACTGCACGAGCGCGAACAGCAGGACGTAGAACGGATCGGCGCGCTCGAAGCCGGCCTGAAACGCGACCACGGCGCACTCCTCGGCGGGCGTCGTGCCGTAGCCGCCGAGCACGTGGCAGCAGTCGTGGCGCATCACCGGCGGCGGCGGGCCGCCGACCTCTCCGGGGTACGCGAAGCGGTTGCGGGCGATGAAGTCGGCGTACGCACGGCCGAAGGTGCCGGGCGGGTATGTGTCGAGCTGGTGATAGCGCGCCGCGAGTTTCGGGTCCTGCAGGCCGAGCACGCCGGCGACGGTGTCGAGCACGCCGCGCACGCCTTCGTTGCGCACGTAGCCTTTCGCCGCCTGGCGGACGAAGCTGCGCCGCGCGACGTCGAGGCGCACGAGCTGGAAGCGCTCGTCGAGCACCTTCTGGAACGTGCGCACCGGCGCCGGATCGAGCTCGAGGGCGGCGGCGGTCGCCGACAGGAGTGCCGAGCGCGTCGCGCTCGGCGCGCCGTCGAGCAGTGCGAGCACGGTCATGCCGCGCAGGATGCGCGCGCGCCACTCGGGTTCGGGCACGGCCCGGGCGAGCGCCGGCGCGTCGATCGGCGTCAGCGTGTCGAGGTCGATGTCGACCTTGAGGAGGTGATCGCGCAGCGCGCGCATGACCGCGAGCGCCCGCGCGCTCGGCGCGCCGTCCGCGCCGGCCACCGCCAGCAGGCTCGCCAGCCCGGCGCGCGCGATCGCCTCGCGCCGCTCGGGCGGTGGCTGGTGCCGCATGTCGATCGTCGCCATGCGGCGCAGCGTACCGGGCGCACACCGAGGGGCAAGCGCAATTGGCCGATGAATCTCACACGGAGAATCGGAGAAGCGGAGACCGTACTGCTGCATGACCGCCAGGACGACGAGGACCGCCAGGTCCGGAATGAGAACGGGCAAGGCCGATTCCATGTCTCCGATCCTTCGCTTCTCCGTGTGTGAACTTCTTCTCCGTGTGTGAACTCCGCGCGGCGCTCAATCGGATTAGCGCGGGCACGGTCTTGTTAGCAGGCGATCTGATCGAGCGGTCGCGGCACACCGCGCCGGGGTGTCGGCACGCCTCGTGCTCAAGAGCACCGCAACTTCATCGCCCCACGGGAGGATCTCATGGTCACACGTATCGCCGTCTTCGCCTACGGTATCGTCGCGTACGCCATCTTTTTCGCGACGTTCCTCTACGCGCTCGGGTTCGTCGGCAACTTCGTCGTGCCGCGCTCGATCGACTCGCCGCCGGCGCTGCCGGTGTGGCAGGCGCTGCTGATCAACGCGCTCCTGCTGGCACTGTTCGCCGTGCAGCACAGCGTCATGGCGCGCCCGGCCTTCAAGCGCTGGCTGACGCGCTTCGTCCCGCAGCCGGCCGAGCGCAGCACCTATGTGCTCGCCTCGAGTGCGGCACTGCTGCTGCTTTTCTGGCAGTGGCAGCCGATCGGTGGCGTCGTCTGGGAGGTGACGAATCCGGTCGGCGCCGCGCTGCTCTACGCGCTGTTCGCCCTCGGCTGGCTGACCGTGCTGGTGACGACGTTCCTCATCAACCACTTCGACCTCTTCGGCCTGCGCCAGGTGTGGTTCTTCCTGCGCGGCGAGGCGTACCGTCCGCTGCGCTTCACCACCCCCGGCCCGTACCGCCACGTGCGCCATCCGCTCTACGTCGGCTGGCTGTTCGCGTTCTGGGCGACGCCGACGATGACCGTCGCGCACCTGTTCTTCGCGCTGATGACCACCGCCTACATCCTCGTCGCGATCCAGCTCGAGGAGCGCGACCTCGTCACCAGCCATCGCGAGTACGCGAGCTACCGCGAGCGCGTGCCGATGCTGATCCCGGGCCTGCACCGCGCCGCGCAGTGGCTGCGCCGCCGCGCGCCGCGGCCGGCGACGGGTCGCGCGTGATCAACGAAGCCACTTTCTCACGCGGAAACGCGGAGACGCGGAGCACGGCGATGCCGTGTCTCCGCGCCGCCGCGTCTGCGCGTGAATCAACGCCCGTCGAGCAGGGCGCGCGCGGTGTCGAGCTCGGGAACGTCCTCGCCGCGCTCGGCGAACCAGGCGCAGGCGGTGGTGAGATGGGTGCGCGCGTCGGCCTCGCGGCTGCCGCCGCGGCAGTGGCGCAGCAGGGCGAGCGCGGCGCGCAGCGCGAGGAGGCGCGCGCCCTGCGCGTCGGCGACGGTGAGCGCGCGGCGCAGGCTCGCTTCGGCCGCCTCTCGGGCGCCGGCACTGCGGTCGGCGCCGACGAGCAGGCGGCTCTGCTGGACGAGCAGCGACGCTTCCAGCAACCGCTCGCCGCTGCGCTCCATGGCGGCGATCGCCTGCTCGATGCGCCCGAGCGCGCCGCGCGCGTTGCCCTCGAGCACGTCGGCAGCCGCGAGCATGCCGAGGGCCGCGGGATGCATCAGCGCCGCGCCGGTGCGCTCGACCTGTGCGACGCCGTCGCGCAGCAGCGCGATGCCGGCGGCGCGCTCACCGAGCATCAGCCGCGCCCAGCCGCCGGCGATCGTCGCCATGCCGAGGACGAACGGAAACCCCTCCTCCTCGGCGAGGCGCATCGCTTCGGCGGCGGTCGCCGCGGCCGCCGGCCAGTCGCCGAAGAGCTGGTGTGAGTTGCTCGCCGCCTGAAACGCCCAGGCGAGCGTGAACGCGTCGCCGTGCTGCTGCGCGAGGGCGAGCGCGGCACGCGTGTGCGCCGCGCCGGCGGCGACCTCGCCCTGCATGCTCACCGTCCAGGCAAGCCACAGCGTGCAGGCGACGCCGGGATCGTAGCCGCCGTAGACGAGGATGTGGCGGCGATGGCTGGCGGGATCGTACGCCGCCAGCGCCGCCTCGAGATGCGCGCGCGCCGCGGCGAGCTCGCCGCGATGGAAACACGTCGTGCCGGCGCCGTAGTGCGCCTGCACGCGCAGCAGCGTGTCGCGCGGGCGCCGCGCGGCGTGGCGCAGGAGCTGGTCGCCGTAATCGCGCGCGACGTCGAGCTCGGCGCGCACCTGGTGAAACGAGAGCAGGCCGCGCAGCACCGGATAGAGCTGCGGGCCGGCGGGCAGCGCATCGCACAGCCGGCGCGCCTGCGCCCAGGCCCGTTCGGTCGCCGGCGCCGCGTAGCCCTGCAGCGCCATCAACAGCGTCGCGCGGGTGACGGCGAGCGGCAGCTCGCGGCGCTGCCGCGCGGCGCGCTCCGGCATCTGCTCGAGTGCCTCGAGCGCCGCCGTGCAGTGCACGACCGCCTCGTGCGCGGCGTGCCGGTCGAGCGCCGCGGCGACCGCGAGCTCGTGGAAGTGCAGCGCGCGCGCCGGTGTGCAGCCGCGGCTGTAGTGCATCGCCAGCTCGGCGGCATGCCCATCGGCCTGCGCGCCGAACCCCGCCTCCTGACGACGGGCGATGGCGCGATGCAGGCGCACGCGGCGCGCCGCGCTGATGCCCTCGTAGAGCGCATGGCGGTAGAGCGCGTGCCGGAAGCGGTAGCGGCCCGACACGGCGCCGTCCGGCCACTCGGCGAGGCCGGCGTCGGCAATCAGCGTGCCCTGCGCGGCGAGCTCTTCGCAGATCGCCTCGACGTCGTTCGCATCGGCGCCGAGCGCAGCGGCGACCGCGGCGACGACGAACTCCTCGCCGGCGACGCTGGCGGCATCGAGCACGCGGCGTGCTGTTGCGGGCAGCCGGCGCAGGCGCTGGTCGAGCAGCGCCTGCAGGCCGGTCGGGATGCGCTCGGTCGCGCCCTCGACCGAGCCGTCGATCCGCCACTGGCCGTCGCGCCACGCGAGCAGGCCGGCGGCGACGAGGTCGTTGACCATGTTGATCATGAACAGCGCGTTGCCCTCGCTGCGCGCATGGACACGGCGCGCGAGCTGGCGCAGCGCGGACGGCGAGGCGCCGGGAAAGCGCGCCTCGAGGTAGGCGGCGACGTCGGCCGGCGACAGCAGGGCGAGCGCGATGTCCTCGCACAACCCCTTCGCGCACAGGTCGTGCTGCACGGCGAGGAACGGATGATCGGCGGCCTTCATGTCGGCCGGCCGCAGGCTGCCGACCACCAGCAGGCGCGCCGGCTGGCGGCGCAGCGCAAGGCAGGCGAGCAGGTCGACGCTCGAGCGGTCGCTCCAGTGCAGGTCGTCGAGCACGAGCACGAGCGTGCGCTCCTGCGTCAGCACCTCGAGCGCGTCGGCGAGCTCGCGCATCATCCGCGCCGGCAGGGCGGCCGCGGCACTGCCGGTGCCGGCGCGCGACGGCCGACCGGGATCGAGCGCCGCGAGGTGCGCGGTCCAGCTCGGCGCGTGGTGGCGCAGCGCCGCCGCGACGGTGCCGTCGGCATCATCGCGCGCCAGCGCGCCGAGCGCCTCGAGGATCGGCAGGTACGCCTCGCTCTCGCCGTACTGCTCGAGGCACTGGCCGCGCGCGACGCGCACGCCGTCGGCGCGTGCCGCCTCGAGCACGAAATGATCGATCAGCGTCGTCTTGCCGATGCCCGCCTCGCCGCTGACCAGCACCATCGCGCGCCGCCCGCCGAGCGCGCGGCCGAACGCGGCGTGCAGGCGCGCGAGATCGACGTCGCGGCCGACCATCGCCACCGCCGCCGCCGCGGCGCCGACGCGCGGCACCGCCGGGGCGTCGGCACCGGCGATGAAGCGGTAGCCTTCGCGGCCGACGGTCTCGAGGAAGCGCGGCGCGTCGGCGTCGTCACCAATCGCCTCGCGCACGGCGCGCACCGCGACCTTCAGCACCGCGCGGGTGACGTGCGCGTCGCCCCACAGGGCGGCGAGCAGCTCGTCGGCGCTGACCACCACGCCCGGGCGCGCGGCGAGATAGCGCAGCACGGCGAGCGGCCTCGGCTGCAGCGCGACCGGCTCCTCGCCCTTCCACAGCCGCCCGGCCTCGGCGTCGAGCCGATAGGCACCGAACAGGATGCCGCTTCTGTGCTGCGCCATGGAGGGCCGCGGCGGTCATCGCCGCAACCCGACGTGTCAAGCACGGCCGCCGGCGCGCGCGCAAGGGCGAGACGAGCGGGCCGCGAAGGCGCGGAGGACGCGAAGCCCGGATGGGAGGTGTGGGCAGAACACTGGCCACAGAGGGCGAAAGGACACCGAGTCGAGTGGAACCCTGGTGATTCATGGCAATTGATCAGACTGGATATTCGACTTCGTGTCCTCCCCACCTCTGTGGCCAATTGCCGGCGCGTCGAGCGCCCAGATGTCGACCGGCTCGACCCGACCGCGGATGCGGACGTTCTCGTGGCGCCGGAAGTGCGCCGCGGCGGCGCCGGCCGCGGCGTGGGTGGCCGCGTCGATTGCCACCGCCGCCGGCAGCTCGCGCGTCAGGCGCTCGATGCGCGAGGCGAGGTTCACGACGTCGCCGACGGCCGTGTAGACCAGCCGGTCGTTGGTGCGCACGTTGCCGACGAACGCGCGACCGCTGGCGATGCCGACGCCGGCGGTGAGCGGCGCGCCGCCGGCCGGCGCCGGCAGTTGGTCGACGGCTGCGATCACCTCGCGCGCGGCCCGCACCGCGGCGCGCGCGGGATTGGCGATCGGATCGGGCGCGCCGAAGACCGCCATCACGCCGTCGCCGAGGAACTCGACGACGGTGCCGCCGCGGCGCTGGATGACCGCCGAGACCGCCTCGGTGTAGCGGTTGACGAGCGCGAAGACGGCGTCGGCGGCCTGCTGTTCGGAGAGCGTCGTGTAGCCCTGAATGTCGACGAACAGCACCGAGACGTCGCGCTCGCCGCCATCGAGCGACTCGCCGCGCGTCAGTCGCGCCGCGACCGGCTCGGGCACGTAGCGGCGCAGCGCCTCGCGCATCGCGCGCTCCTGCTCGAGGATGACCGCGGCGTCGAACCGGCGCAGCGCACCGGACAGCGTCTCGCCGACCGCGGCGAGCAGCGCGAGGTCGGTCGGCGTGTAGACGTCGCCCGAGGACTTCGTCCCGAGCACGACGACCGCGGCGAGCTCGCCGCCGCGATGCACCGGTACGGCGACGGCGGCGTCCAGCGCCGTCAGCGCCGCTCGCTCCTCCGCGTCGAGCGCCTGCACCGGCGTCCAGGCGCGCAGGTCGAGCGGCGTCGTGCGCTGGCGGAGCGCCGCGGCCAGCTCCGCCGCCACCGGCAACGGGCGCGGCGCACCGCGGGTGGCCACCGGCGCGACGAGCGGGACGAGCTGCGCGCCGAGCGGCGCGTAGATCACGCAGGCGCGCGGCCGCAGCAGTGCCGCCAGCCGCTCGCCGGCGAGCGTGAACAGCGCGTCGGCCCCGGGCGCGGCGGCGAGCGCGCGCAGCAGCGCCTCGATGCCGGTGTGCAGGGCGTGGCGTTCGCGGAACAGCAGCCGCTCGAGACGCGGGCGCAGCAGGCGCTGCGCGGGCACGATCGCCGCGGCGGCGACGAGCGACAGCAGCATCTGCACCCAGCGCGGATCGAGATCGCCGGCGGCGCTCACCGCAGCGGTGACCGGCGGCACGGCCGAGAGCAGCGCCGCGAGCACGAGCACGGTGAGCACGGTGTAGAGGGCCGCACCGGTGATCAGGCGATCGACGTCGAACAGGTTGGCGCGCACGATCGCGACCAGCACCGACAACGGAATGAGGATCTCCGCGATCACCGCCGGTTCGTGCAGCCACCAGAGCGCCGGGACCGCCGCGCCGACGACGTCGGCGAGCAGGACCGGCATCGTGCCGAGGTACATGCCGAGCACCACCCATTTCAGCTGGCGCCGCCCGTGTGCGCCGGCGCGGCGGAAGTTGCGCGTCAGCACCACGAGCAGCGTGGCGATGAACGCGACGTTGACGAGGAATGCGGCGCGGAAGCCGATCTCCGGCGCGAGCGGCACGCCGAACACCCAGCTGAGCGAGATCGGCCCGAACAGCGCGAACAGCCACGGCCAGTGCGGCAGCCGGCCGTCGGGCGGCGCCGCCTCGGGCGGGAACTGCAGCGCCGTGCGCAGGATGAGCGGCAGCATCAGCAGCGACGCGACGAAGAACACGCCGACCCAGACGTAGGTCTGCCAGCGCGGTCCGCCGAAGAAGAACGTCCAGTGCAGGGCGTAGGCGACGGCGAGCAGCAGGAAGCCGCGCGCGATGGCCGTGTCCGGCCGCCGCGCCAGCACCAGCACGGCGGTGACCACCAGCGTGCCGGTGAGCGGCAGGACGCGCCACGGATAGGCGACCGGCTGCAGCGCGAGGCGCGTGCGCGCGATGCGGCCGTCGCGCGCGTAGGTGATCGGGACGCGCAGGTCGCGGCGTGCGGCGGCGGCCTCGTACACCCGGGCGGCGAAGCCGATGCGGCCGACGCCGCGCAGCGATTCGGTGCCGGCGCGCAGCACGCGGTCGCCGGGCTGCAGCCCGCCGGCGTCGGCGTGGCGGGCACCGGGCCAGAAGCCGCGCACCGCCGGGTAGCCGTCCGCCGCCGCGGCGGGGGTGACGTACACACCGACCCAGGCGAGCTGGCCGGCGGCAACCTGCTGGACATGCAGCGTCGTGCAGACGACCCACACCGACACCAGCGCGATCACCAGCAGCAGCTCGCCGCCGCGCAGGGTCCGCATGATGCGCTCCGTCTCCGACCGCGCGGGCGCGCGTTACAACGGCGCGAGGAACTGCAGCTTCACCTTGAAGCGCAGCACCGTCGCCAGCGCATCGCCGGTGTGGTCGGCGGCGTCGACCTTGCGGTCGAGCACGGCGACGATCGCCGGCGTGCCGGTCGAGCCGAACAGCGTCTGCAGCTGTTCGGCGAACGCCGCTTCGGGCTGCGCGAAGGCGAGGCCGGTCACCGCCGCGGCGAGCGACTGCAGCGCCGCCTCGTCCATGTCGATCGCGACGACATTGGTGGGCGCGGCGGGCGGCAGGGTCGGCGTCGTGATGTTCTGGTACGTCGCGGCGAGCAGGTGCTTCGCGCCGCCCGGCGCCTTCACCTCGAGCAGCACGGTCAGCGCCTGATGCGTCGCCGTGCCGGTCGCCCAGTCGGTGACGGTGTCATGCGCGATCAGCGTCAGCGTTCCCTTGATCGTCTTGCTGAGCGCCTCGACGACGCAGCTGCCGCGCGGGCAGTCGCTCGCCTCGCTGGCCACCGTGCAGGCGAGGCCGCGGTTCGGACCGCCCTTGCACACGTGGGCGAAGTCGCCGGCGCGCTGTTCGGGTTGCGGGGCGCCGGCGGAGCCGCGGTCGGGCGCGACGGCGATCAGGCCGATCGCGAGCGCGGCGATGACGATGTGCTGATGCATGGGAACCTCCTCGTGGGGGACAGGGTGCGGAACACGGACACGCCGGCGACGGCGGCGATCACCAGCCAGACGAACGCGTCGCCGCAGCGCTGATAGACGGTGCGGGTGAGCGCGGGAGACACGCGCCCGCGCAGCAGCTCGTGGGTATCGAAGCCGCTGGCCGCGGTGATGCGGCCATGCGGGTCGATGATTGCCGAGAACCCGGTGGCGGCGGCGCGCACCAGCCAGCGGCGCGTCTCGACGGCGCGCAGGGTCGCGATGTGCAACTGCTGGCGCGCGGCATCGGGATGGCCGAACCAGGCGTCGTTGGAGAGATTGACCAGCAGGGCGGCGCCGTCGTCGACGGCGCGGCGGGCGAGCGTGCCGGCCATCGCCTCGACGCAGAGCAGCACGCCGGCGCGCGCGGCACGCGCCGGCAGGGTCATCGGGCCGTCGCCGGGCGCGTAGGCGGTCCCGCCGTCGCCGACGAGCCCGCGCAGGCGGCCATCCTCCGCGACGGGCACGAGGCGATGTCGAGCGGCCGCCATGGCCTGAGACAGCTCGG
>CBFGUK010000120.1:0-14435 GCA_965651925.1 uncultured bacterium
CTGCCGTCGCGCTGCGCGCCGCCCCCGCCGCCCTGCGCGCGACCATCGCGCTGCTCCTGTGCGCCGGCCTCGGCATGGCGCTGCCGCTGCTCGTGCTGGTCGCGTGCTATGCCGCGCACGGCCTGCTGCCCGAGCTGGCATTCAACATGGTCGCCGGCCTGCCGCAGATGGTGCGCTGGTTCACGGCCTTCCCGGTGCCCGACGCGCGCGTGCTGGTGCCGGCGGTTGCAGTCGCGGCGGCCCTCGTCGCCGCCCGGCGGGCGGCGGCCGCCGCGGCCGGCGCGCGGCGCGCGTGGCCGGCAGGGCTCGTCGCCGGCGCGGTCGCGATCGCCGCGGCGGTGGTGTTCTGGCGCGTCTGGATCGCGCCGCTCGGCATCGCCGCGTACGCGCGCGCCGGCTGGTGGCACGGCGAGATGGCGAACCTCTGGTCGCTGCTGTTCGTCGCGCTCGGCTGGGGCGCGGCGGCGGTCGCGTTGCGCGCCGGAGCGCGCGCGGAGCGCGACGCGCTGCGGCTCGTCGCCTGCCAGGCCGCGGTGGCGATGCTGTGGCTCTATCCGGCGGCGGACTTCTGGCACGTCGTCATGCTGCTGCCGGCGGTCGTGCCGGTGGCGGCGTGGGGCGTGCAACGCTACGCGACGCGGCCGGCCGGCGGCGGAGCGCCCGCCTGGCTGCCCGCGGCGGCACTCGGCGCGCTGGCGCTGGCGCTCGCCGCGCCGTCGGTCGACCAGCTCGTCGCCGCGCGGCGCCGGCCGGCGCCGCCGATCGCGCTCGAGCGGGCGCCGGGCATCAGCGGTCCGGTACCGAAGTTCGACGAGGTCGCGGCGCTGATCGCGCGGCTCGACTCCGTCGCGCCGGCCGGAACGCCGATGTTCGTCGCCAGCGGCGAGCAGATGCTCTACGTGCTCGCCGGGCGGCCGTCGGTGGTCGAGGCGCAGGAGTTCGCGCTGTATCTCGTCGTCGCCGACATCATCGAACCGGCCGATGCGCATCGCCTCGTCGACGAGCAGAGGCTCGCCGCGGCACTGGCGGCGGCGCCGGTGCTCGTCGACGCGCCGCAGGCGCCCGGCGCGCAGCGGCTGCGCGCGATGTTCCCCGCCGTCGCGCCGGTGCTCGACGACGCGCGCCGCACCCGCATCGACGTCGGCCCCTACCGCATCCTCCTCGCCCCGTAGGACCCCTTCGCGTCTCCGCGTCTCCGCGTTGAGGTCACACGCGTTCGGCGGCGATGAACATCTGCTTGCCGAGCAGGCGCTGGGCGAGCGGGACGCGCAGGTAGAGCTGCACGAGGATCGGCCACTGCGGCAGCGCGCTCTTGGTCGTGAACGGCAGGAAGCGCGGCCGCACCTCGAGCGGGCGGAAGCCGGAGAGCGCCAGCGCCTCGACCATCGAGCGGTCGCTGAGCGCGATGTGGTGGTCGATGAAATCCCAGTACACGTCGTAGGCGAAGCGGATGTTCGGCTGCAGGATGAGCAGCCGGCCGCCGGGGCGCAGGACGCGATGCACCTCGGTGAGCGTCGCGAGCAGCGCCTCCTTGGTCGGCATGTGCTCGAAGAAGTTGCTGGCGAAGACGACGTCGAGCGAGTGCGCGGCGAGCCAGCTCAAATCGTCGGCGCGGCCGAGATGGACCTCGACCTCCGGGGCGGCGTGCTCGCGCACCTGCGGGTTTTCGTCGAGCGCGTACTTCCTCGCGCCGGCGATGTGGTTGATGAACTCGCAGAAGCCGGCGCCGAGATCGAGCACGGCGCTCTGCGCCGGCACGTAGCGCTGGAAGAAGTCGCGGCACAGGACCGCCCAGATGCGCGCCTTGGCGCGCTTCTCCTCGGGGTCAAAGCGGTGCGCGTACAGCCCGGATGCGTCCACGCGGGAAGCCTTTCGCCAGGGCGAGCCCGTACCAGCGCAGGTACTGCGGCAGCCAGCGCAGCAGCTTGAAGTTCGACGTGCCCTCGGTGCGGTCGCGCCAGGTGGTCGGCACCTCGCTGATGCGGAAGCCGCCGAGATACGCCTTGACGGTGATCTCGAGGCCGAGCTCGAAGCCGCGCTCGCTCTCCAGCGTCAGGCGCTCGAGCATCGCGCGCCGGTACATCTTGAACGCGCTGGTCGGATCCGAGGTCGGCAGGCCGGTGAGCAGGTGCAGCGAGCGGCCGGCGAGGCGCGACAGCGCCTTCTTCACCGCCGGGCCGCCGATCTGCCGTCCGCCCGGCATGTAGCGCGAAGCGGCGACGAGATCGCTGCCCGCCTCGATGTGC
Source organism: uncultured bacterium (assembly GCA_965651925.1). Lineage (GTDB taxonomy): Bacteria > Desulfobacterota > Binatia > HRBIN30 > CADEER01 > CBFGUK01. The sequence goes on from CBFGUK010000120.1 coordinate 2,247, forward strand.
GCCAGCATGCGCGCGAAGTCGGCGGGATCGTCGGAGGCATCGGCCATGGTGACCAGCACCGCCTCGCCGCGTGCCGCGGCGAAGCCGGCGCGGATGGCGCGCGCCGGGCCGCGGCCGAGCGTGTTGAGCACGGCGCGCACCTGCGGGTAGCGCTGCGCGAGGTCGGCGACGATCGGCACGGTCGGGTCGTCGGGCTCGTCGTGCACGACGAGGATCTCGTGCGGCTGCGGCGCGCGCTCGGCGGCCGCCGCGATCACCGGGCGGGCGGCTTCCCCTTCGCGGTAGACGGGGATGACGATGCTGAGCAGCACGGCGCGGGCGGCGCTCACGCCTCGCCGAGGCCGAAGACGATCTGCCCGGTGCCCATCAGGTTCCAGATGTCGCACACGACCGCGTCGGCCTGCACGCGCTCGCGCAGGAACGCCGGGGTGATGACGCCGAACGCGTCGTGGTTCATCGCCAGGAAGACGAGATCGGCGCCGCGCAGCACGTCCTCGAGCGGCTCGGAGGGGATCAGCGGATCGTGCAGGCGCACCTCGGCGCCTTCGGCGAGGAGGATCTTCTTCAGCTTGAAGGCGAGCGAGTTGCGCGTGTCGTCGATGTCCTTCTTGAACGACAGGCCGAGGATCGCGGCGCGGCTGCCGTCGATCGGCCGGCGCGCGCGCACCTGCTCGACGAGGAACGCCGGCGTCGTCTCGTGGATCTTCCAGGCGCTCGAGATCAGCTCGTTGTACGGGATCTTGCCGGTGAGGAAGAACCCGTCCTTGTACAGGCACGGACCGCCGGTCAGGCCCGGCGACTTCAGCCCGCCGCGCTTGTAGCCGCGGTTGATCGCCGTGAGGATCGGGTAGATGTCGCGGTCGTGCTGCGAGGCGATCATCATGAACTCGTTCGCCACCGCGAAGTCGATGTAGCGGTACATGTTGCAGAACAGCTTCGCGAGCTCGGCGCTGCGCGCGTCCACGGTGTGGATCGTCGGCGTGACGAGGCGGAAGAACTCGGCGGCGCGGGCGCTGCTCGCGGCGTCGATGCCGCCGACGATCTGCGGCACCTCGGGCAGCTCGCTGAACGACTTCCCCTCGGCGATGCGCTCCGGGCAGAAGGCGAGGAAGAGATCGCGGCCGATGCGGAAGTCCGTCGTGCGCTCGATCAGGCGGCCGAGGTGCTCGGTCGCGCCCGGCGCGACGGTGCTGCGCAGGACGAGCAGCTGGCCGGCGTGCAGGTGCGGCAGCGCCTGGCGCAGCAGGGTCTCGATCGGCAGGAAGATCGGGTTGTTGAACTCGTCGACCGGCGTGCCGAGCGTGATGATGATGGTGTCGACCTCGCGCAGCACGGCGAGATCGCTGCCCGACTCGAAGCGGCGGCCGCGCTCGGCGGTGAGCGCCTCCTGCCCGCCCTCCTCGCGGAACGGCATGCGCCCGGCGGCGAGCGCCTCGAGCACGACCGGGTTCGTGTCGATGCCGCGCACCGTGCAGCCGCGGCTGGCGAGGAAGAGTGCGAACGGCAGCCCGACGCGCCCGAGACCGATGACGGCGACCCGCTGCGCCATGGATCAGCTCCCGCGGCGGGCGCGCTCGGCCGCGATGCACTCGCGCAGCCCGGTGTCGAAGTCGATCTCCGGCTCCCAGCCGATCAGGCGCTTCGCCTTGCTGCCGTCGGGCACGCGGCGGCGCACGTCGGACGGGAAGCCCGGCACCGCCGACATCGCGAACGGCTCGCCCGGCCGGCACAGCGCGTGGATGCGGCGCGCGAGCTCGCGCATCGTGATCTCCTCGCTGTTGCCGATGTTGAAGTCCTCGTTGTGCGCCCCCGGATGCTCGGCGGCGAGCAGGATGCCGCGCGCGATGTCGCGCACGTGCGTGAAGCAGCGCGTCTGCTGGCCGTCGCCGAGCAGCTCGATCGGGTGCTGGCCGCCGACGATCTTCTTGATCAGGTCGGGGATGACGTGCGCGTCGCCGACCTGCTCGCCGGCCTCTTCCTCCGGCCCGATGGCGTTGAACGGCCGGCAGATCGCGTACGGCAGCCGGTGCTGGTCCCAGAACGCGCGGCAGTACCATTCGCCGATCAGCTTGCTGAAGCCGTAGGCGGTGAACGGCGGCGGAATGGTGCGCAGGTCCTCCTCGCGGCTCGGGAACGAGGTCGCCGACTCGAAGACCATCGACGAGGAGATGAACACCATGCGCTCGATCTGCGCCTCGGCGGCGGCCTCGAACGTGTTCGAGTAGATCAGGTTGTTCTCGCTGAGGATCGTCGCCGGCAGCTTGTGGAAGTAGCCGATGCCGCCGATCTTCGCGGCGAGATTGATGCAGATGCGCACGTCGCGCATCGCGGCGCGCGCCACCTCGCGGTCGACGAGGTCGGCGTGCTGGAACTCGACGCCCTCCGGCACGCGGCTCGAGGGCTTGCTCAGGTTGTCGACGACGCGGACGCGCTTGCCCGCGGCGAGCAGTTGACGGACCACTTCACTGCCGATGAACCCGCAGCCTCCGGTAACGAGATACATGACTCGACTGTCACTCCGCTTTGCGACGCGGCCGTCCCCACGGCCCCGCCGGTGGCGGCGGACGCGGCGCGAACCCCGTTCTGTGTGTCCCGCCTGTGTGCGCACATTCCGTGCAGTGACTCAACCGCGGAGTCGGCCGGCAGGCGTCGGATTCGGATACGCCCACCCGTCGCCGCGGCCGCGACTACCCTGGTCCGTTTTCCGGAGGCGCCGACGGATGCTTCACGGCTCCGGCGCCGTCTGGCGGGCTGGCCGGACGGCGCCGCGGTGCCGCATCAATGACGGATCAGTCCGCGCGGGCGCGAGTAGTCGGCCGACAGGAACGTCGGCACCTTCACCTCGACCTCTTTCCAGCATCGCGGGCAGCGCGGCCGCAGCGTCGAGCCGCTCAGGCCTTCGAGATAGGTGAGCGGACTCTTGCAGTGCGGACAGTCGCGGGACGAGGCGGTTGCCATGGTACCTCCGGTGGTCCCGGAGACGCGCGCGGCCCGTGAACATCACGAGCGGACCGCCTCGGGCGCTCACCGTCCGCCGACCGGCGGTCGAAGTCAATGTCGGCCGGCACTCCTCGCTGGCATCGTTTGCGGCGCACACGGTACAGTCGCGCGATGCCGATCCGTTTCGCCGGGCCGCGCCGGGTGCGCCGCCGCATCGGGTGCGGCCGCCTTGCGGCCGCGCTGCTGCTCGCCCTGCTGCTGCCCGCCTGCGGCGGGTCGCGGACGCCGGATCTCGTCGTCATCCTCGTCGACACGCTGCGGCCCGACCGCCTCGGTGCGTACGGCAGCACGCGTGGCCTGACGCCGTTTCTCGACGAGCTCGCGGCGCGCAGCTACGTCTTCCACCAGGCGTACGCGCAGAGCTCGTTCACCAACCCGTCGGTCGCCTCGCTGTTCACCTCGCGCTTCCAGTCGCAGCACCGCGTGCTGTGGTTCGACTCGGTGCTCGACGCCGAGGAGCTGACGCTCGCCGAGGTGCTCGGCGGACACGGCTATGCGAGCGGCGCGTTCATCGCGAACGTCCTGCTGCGCGCGGGGGCGGGCTTCGATCAGGGCTTTGCGGCCTATCGGACCTACGCCGGCGCCGACTGGAGCAAGGCGCGGGGCGAGCGCCTGAATCGCGAGGCGTTCAGCTGGCTCGACGGCCTCGGCGCGGCGGGGCAGCGCCCGCCGGTGTTCCTCTATCTGCACTACATGGAGCCGCATAATCCGTACGACCCGCCGCAGCCGATCCTCGAGCGCGTGCTCGCCGGACGGCCGATGCCCGACCGGCGGCGCGCCAACGCGACGATGGTCGTGCAGCTCGGCGCCGCCGCGCCCGACCGGCTGGAGGCGATCGAGACGCTCTACGACGCCGAGGTGGCGAGCCTCGACGCCGACCTGCGCGCGCTGTTCGACGGGCTGCGCGCACGCGGCGTGCTCGACGACGCCGTGGTGGTGCTGGTCGCCGACCACGGCGAGGAGTTCAACGAGCACGGCCAGGTCGGCCACAACAAGACGCTGTTCGAGGAAGTCATCCGCGTGCCGTTCCTCATCCACCTGCCCGGGCAACAGACACGCGTCGACGTGCAGCGCACCGTGACGCTCGCCGACGTCGCGCCGACGCTGCTGTCGCTCGCCTCGCTGCCGGTGCCGCCGCGTTTCGAGGGGCAGGCGCTGACCGACTCCGTGCTGCCGCCGCCGGGCGTGTCCGGCGCGCTGCGCGCCGCGTGGCGCCGCGTCACCGGCCCGCCGCCGCCGGCGCCGGCGCTGAGCGAGCTCATCCGGCCGGCGGACCGGCCGCGGACGAGCCCGCACCAGCACGCGCTGATCGCCGGCACGGAGAAGCTCATCGCCGGCGTCGACGGCGAGCGCGAGTACTACGATCTCGCCGCCGACGGCGGCGAAACCCGCCCCGACGGCCTGCCGCCCGAGCGCCGCGAGGCGCTGCAGGGGATGCTCACCGGCTGGCTGACCGCGCTCGCCGAGCACGCCGCCAGCGGCGGCGCGACCGGCCTCGATGAGCAGACGCGCGAACGGATGCGCGCGCTCGGCTACGGGGAGTGAGGCGTCAACGCAGAGGCGCAGAGGTGCCGAGCAACGCAGAGCAGGATTGACGGATTCTTCTCGGCGTGCCTCCGCGTCTCGGCGCCTCTGCGTTGACACGCGTTGCGTCCGGCCGTCGCGCATGGAACAAGGCCCGAATGAGCTTCAAACAGTACCTCGTCGCCGAGGTCGCGGCGGGATTGGATGAGACCTACAAGGTCGAGGACTGGGAGAAGAATCACCCCGGCAAGGCCTATTACGACCTGCACCTGTCGACCATCGAGCAGCACGAGCGCGCCGTGCCGATGTTCCGCGAGTATCTCAGCCAGGGCGGCCGCAGGATCCTCGAGTCGGGCTGCGGCACCGGGCGCTGGATGGCGTTCTTCGAGCAGCTCGGCAACCAGGCGTACGGCATCGACGACAGCCCCGGGCCGCTCGCCGTCGCGCGCCGCCACGATCCCGACATGCGCCTGGTGCGCGGCAACGCGCTCGAGACGCCGTACAAGGACAACTCGTTCGACGCCGCGCTGTCGTCCTACGTCGCCGAGCACTTCGAGGACGGGCCCGAGGAGCTGTTCCGCGAGATCCACCGCGTGCTCAAGCCCGACGGCCTGCTGTTCGTCGTCGTGCCGTACAACAACACGCTGCGCCGCTACGTCGTCAATCCGATCCTGATGGCGTTCTGGCAGATCTGGAAGTGGCGCGGCCGCGGCCTGGCGTTCACCGAGTACCGCTACACGCGCGCCGAGATGGAAGGCTTCCTGCGGCGCACGAACTTCGAGATCGAGAGCGTGCGGCCGGACGATTTCTACCCGCCGTGGTCGAAGGGCCTGTTCTGCGACGTGTGCGACATCGGCTGCTTCCTCGGCTACGAGCCGCGCCCGCCGTACGAGTTCGGCCGCTTCGGCGAGTCGGTGGCGCGCGTCATCCGCCGCCTCGGCATCTGGCATTCGTGCGGCGGCATCTTCTTCGTCGCGCGCGCCCGGAAGGCGGGGTGACGGCACCAGCGAGCGACGCACGCCGTCCGGCCCGGCGCGGGGACGCCGCCGGGGTGCGCCGCCGCCGCGCCGCGCTCTGCGCGTCCGGCGCCGGGCTCGTCCTGCTCGCGCTCGCGGCGGCGGCCGGTGCGGCGGCGGGGCCGGCGCGGCCGGTGCAGTTCATCGAGCAGGCGCCGCTGCTCGACGGCGGCGCGCGCGTGATCGACGGCGTGTGGAAGCGGATTCTCCCCGCCAACCGCGCCGAGGTGGTCGTGCCGCTCGGCACCTGGCCGCCGCAGCCGCGGCTGCGCGTCTCGCTCGGCCTGTTCGCGCCGAAGCCGCCGCAGACCCCGCCGGCACGCGCCCGCTTCACGATGCTCCTGCAGTCTTCCGAGGGGACGCGGCGCGAGCTCGTCACGCGTGAGCTGTCGCGCACCGGCTGGGAGGATGTCGAGGTCGACCTCGCCGGCCGCGAGCTCGACGGTGCATCGCTGGTGTTCCGGAAGGAGGTGCCGCCGGAGGACGCGAAGCGGCTCGTGTTCGCCCTGTTCGCCAATCCGATGCTGCTGCCGGCGGATCCGAGCCCGGCGACGTCGGTGGTGCTGATCTCGCTCGACACGCTGCGCGCCGACCGCCTCGGCATCGGCGGCCATGCCGGCGCGCGGTCGCCGACGCTCGACGCCCTGGCGCGCGAGCACACGTGGTACGCGCAGTCCTACAGCGCCTCGGGGTGGACCTACCCCTCGCATGCCGCGCTGCTCTACGGCCGCTACCCGGCGAACGTGCCGCCGGTCCGGCTGGCGATGCAGCCGCGCCGGCGCGCACCGCAGCGGCCGGTGCCGCTGCCGGAGCTGTTCCGTGACGCCGGCTACCTGACCGCCGCGTTCACGGGCGGCGGCTACATGTCCGACAGCTACGGCTTCACGACCGGCTTCGACACGTTCTACATGTTCCCGCAGCCGCCGTTCGCGTCCGACCAGCACTGCACCGAGGAACGCTTCGACGGCGCGCTGGTGTTCGGCAAGGCGCGCCAGTGGCTGCGGACCTCGGCCGGCAACCCGTTCTTCCTCTTCGTGCACACCTACGACGTGCACGACCGCTGTCCGGTGCGGCCGAAGAACTTCGGCCCGTTCACCGTCTGGCCCGAGCCGGGCCCGAAGCGGCGGGCGCGCATCGACGCCTACTACGACGAGCTCGTCGCGCGCGTCGACGCGCTCGTCGCCGGCCTGTTCGACGAGCTGAAGGCGCTGCATCTGCTCGACCACACGGTGGTGCTGATCACCAGCGATCACGGCGAGGCGTTCTGGGAACACGGCGTGTACGGGCACGGGCAGGGCCTGCGACCCTACGAGCCGCTGACGCGCGTGCCGCTGATCGTGCGCGCGCCCGGCCGCCCGCCGCAGGGGCGCATCGAGCAGCCGGTGTCGGCGGTCGACGTCGCGCCGACGCTGCTGGCGCTCGCCGGCCTGCCGCCGGCCGACGGCATGGACGGCCGGCCGCTGCCGGGGCTCGGGTTCGACAGCCGCGCCGCCGACGCGCCGCTGTTCGTGCATTGCGAAGGCGAGCTCGCGGTGCGCGCCGGCCGCTACAAGCTGCTCACCGACCGCGCCGGCGAGTCGCCGGCGCTATACGACCTCGAGGCGGATCCCGGCGAGCGCACGAACCTCCTCGCCAGCAAGCCCGAGGTCGCCGCCGCCCTGCAGCGGCATGCGGCGGCGTACTGGCAGCGCGTGACGCCTGCAACGGCGGCCACGGCGCCGGCGACGGCGCCGGCGGGCGCCACGGCTCCGGCGGCGGCCACGCCGGCGAGCGATGCGCAGCCGGCGGACGCGGAGATCGACGAAGCCACCAGGGAGCGCCTGCGCGCGCTCGGCTACATCGAGTAGGCGGCGCGCCGACGCGCCGGCGTTGAGCGCATCGCCGGATCGACGCTAGGAAGGGCGCCGCATGGTGGTGGGACTGCTGGCGGCGCTCGTCCTGGCGCCGGCGTACTGGCTGCTCGTGCCGGCGCGCTGGCGGCGGGCGGCGGTGACCGGCGCGAGCCTCGCCGCGCTCGCCGCGTACGACCTGCGCCTGCTGCCGTTCCTGCTCGCCGTCAGCGCCGGCGTCTACGGGCTGCTGCACGGCGCGGCGCGGCTGCCGGGTGCGCGCCGCACCGCGGTGGTCGGCCTCGGCCTGCTCGTCCTCGCGGCGCTGTTCCTGTGGAACAAGCTCGCCGGCAGCGGTGCGAGCGCGCTGCCGTCGCAGACCGGTCTCGTGCTGCTCGGCGTCTCCTATCTCGTGCTCAAGGCCGCCGGCGCGCTGATCGAGGCCGGCCGCGGCGGCGTCGGGCCGGTGACGCTGCCGGCGGTCACCGCCTGGCTCGCGTTCCTGCCGACCTACCCGAGCGGGCCGATGGAGACCTACGAGCACTTCCGCGACCAGCAGCCGGCGTTCGATCGCGTGCGCGTGCTCGGCGGGCTCGAGCGCATCCTCATCGGCCTGGTCAAGGCGCTGCTGCTCGCCCACTATCTCGGCGAGTGGGCGGCGCCGATCGCCGCGGCGCCGCAGGCGCACGGCGCGCTCGCGCTGCTCGGCGGGCTGTATGCGCTGACGCTGCGCTTCTACTTCGACTTCTCCGGCTTCAGCGACGTCGCCATCGGACTCGCCGCGGTCTACGGCTTCGACATCGACGAGAACTTCGACCGTCCGCTGCTGCGCCGCAATCTCGTGCTGCTCTGGCAGCACTGGCACATGACGCTGACGCGCTGGCTGCGCGCCTACCTCTTCCTGCCCGTCAGCCGGCGCCTGCTGCGCCGCTGGCGCGGCCGCGGCGACCGCATCGCGATCGCCGCCGGCCAGCTCGTCGCGATGACGTTCTGCGGCGTCTGGCACGGCGTGGCGTGGAACTTCGCCGTCTGGGGCATGCTCCAGGCGCTCGGCCTGATCTGGGTCGGCACGCTGGCGCGCGACGCCGGCCGGCTGCTGCCGGCCGGCGTCGTCGCGTGGTGGCGCCGCAGTCGCATCGCGCAGGCGCTGAGCGTCGCGCTGACGTTCCAGTTCTTCTCGACGACGGTGATCTTCGCCGTCACCGATCTTTCCGGCGCGCTGCGCTACCTCGGCGCGCTCGCCGGCGCGCTGCTCGCGGTGGGGCGCTGACGGGAGGCCGCTCGCGGTCCGCGGGCGACTCAGTCCGGCGTCCCGGGCGGTGCGAACCAGAAGCGGCGCACGGCGAGACCGCGTTCGCGCTCGGGCAGGGCGGCGAGCGCCGGCGCGTCGGCGGGATCGGGCTGCGGCTGGATCTTCACCTCGACCTCGTCGCCGGGGTTCGGGCGGCGCGCGCCGAGCGGCAGCTCGAGGCGCACCCAGCGGCCGCGCTCCACCGGCACCGTCGCGTCGACGTAGACGTTCTCGGCGCGCACGCGGCCGAGCCAGCGGTCCCAGACGACGGCGCGCACGCGCAGCGGACCGGCACCGGGCGCCGGCGCGGCGAACACCTCGACGCCGAAGTGCGTCGCGGCGTCAGGGGTCTTGAGAAAGCCCTGGCCCTCGTCGCCCGCGATCCAGCGCAGCTCGGTGCCGTCGGCGGCGCGCGCGAGCGCATGCCAGCCGGCGGCGCACTGGATGCTGTCGTTGATCCCCATCTCCATCACCGGCTCGCGCACCAGCGTGTAGAACTGGATGTTGTCGAACAGCTCGGGCGGGAAGTGCCAGCGGAAGCGCGCGCCGCGGCGCGCGCGCACGAACAGGTGCTCCTCGCGCGGCACGTCGGCATAGCGGCGCAGCAGCTGCCGCCAGACCGCGCGCTCGAGGCGCTCGCGCGGCGGGTGCGCGACGAGGTCGCGCAGCGCGACGTGCTCGATCGCGAAGCCGCAGCCCTCGAGCAGCGTGCGCAGCTCGGCGAGGCTGTACTCGCGGTTGTGGCGCGCGCCGTAGCCGAACAGCGGCGAGTAGCGGTCGACCATCTGCGCGCCGCCACGCGCGAACGTCGCCCAGCGTTCCATCGACAGGCGGTTCGGCGTGCTGACGATCAGCAGGCCGCCGGGGCGCAGCACGCGGTGCATCTCGGCGAGCGCGCGCACCGGATTGACGCCGAGGTGCTCGATGAGCTCGGAGAAGACGACGACGTCGAAGCTCTCGTCGTCGTACGGGAAGCGGTCGGTCTCGATGTTGAACGCCTCGTAGGCGAACACCAGCTCCTCGCCGGTGCGCTGGTGGACGAGGCGGTCGGCGCCGTGGCGCGCGTCGGGACCGAAGTAGTTGCCGTGGCGCAGCGGGCCGGTGCACAGCCGCCGCAGGCAGAGGCTGAGGAAGTAGGGGCTCGCGCCGAGCTCGAGCATCGGCTTGTCGCGGTACGCGTCGGGGATCAGGTCGAGCACCGCGAGCACGCGCGGCAGGCAGGCGTCGAGCAGCGCCGCGCGCACGCCCGGTTCCTCGAGCTCGGCGCGGAACTGGACGAGATCGTCCTTCAACTGCTCGAGATTGTCGGGCCGCATGCGGGAGTCGTCGAACGGGCGCGCCGCGGAACGGCGCGCCCGCTGCGTCCTAGCACCCGCACCGGAGCCGGTCGAGGCGCGCGGCACGCGGACGGCAGGGCATACGGGCGCACGGCGTCGGTCGTCGAGCGGCTGGCTGACCGCTGACGGCTGACCGCTGATGGCTGACAGCTGACCGCTGACAGCGTGCTCGCTACCGCAGCCCGAGGTGCTCGAGCGGCAGCGCCGCGTCGCGCCAGCCGTCCCACAGGCCGCGCAGGTGGCAGCGCAGCTCGTCGAAGCGGCCGGCGCGGTACGCGCGCCAGACGCGGCGCGGCACGCGCCAGGCGAGATCGACCGGCAGCGTCAGGGCCAGCGCCGCGAGCCGCCGGGCGCCGGTGAGCGGCGCGAGGCGGGCGCGATGCGGCTCGACGAACAGGGCGCGCGCCGCGTCGGGATAGCCCCAGCGGCCGAGCCGCAGCCAGCCTTCGCGGTCGAGCAGGATGGCGAGCGCGGTGAGCGGGATCTCGTAGGCGCACGAGAGCGCGAAGCGGCGGCGCTCGTCGGGCGTCGCGTAGGTGCGCAGCAGGCGCACGAGGTTGCGGGCGCCGAGGTAGGTGCGGATCGGATTCCACGGCAGCGGCTCGGCGTTCGGCAGCGCGTCGTCGCCGATGGCGCGCCGTTCCGCCGGCTGCGCGCCGGCGAGCCCGCCGGTGGTGCCCGAGCCGCGGTGGAAGACGCGCGAGTGCGGCTCGTAGAGGAAGCGGAACCCCTCGCGGTGGGCGCGCAGGCACCAGTCGACGTCCTCGTGGTAGGCGAAGTAGCGCTCGTCGAACAGGCCGACGGCGCGCAGCGCCTCGGCGGTGAGCAGCAGGCTGCAGCCGACCGCGACGCCGATCTCGACGCGCGCGCCGAAGCCCTGGCCGGGCAGCGCGTTGACGCCGCGCAGCTGCACCGCGTGGTGCTGGTCGAAGCGCACCTCGGCGTAGGCGACGTCGAGCATCTCCGGGCGGTCGATGCGGTGGATCGCGCTGCACACGCCGGCGACGCACGGTGCGGTGTCGAGCGCCCAGACGAGGAACTGCAGGAAGTCCGGCGCCACCTCGGTGTCGTTGTTGAGCAGCAGCACCGCCTCGGCGCCGCGCTCGAGCGCGAGGCGGATGCCGGCGTTGTTGCCGCCGGCGTAGCCGCGGTTCTCGGGCAGGGCGAGCACCTCGACGGCGGGGAAGCGGGCGCGGATCGCCGCGACCGAGCCGTCGCTGGAGCCGTTGTCGACCACCAGCAGCGCCGCGCCGCCGAGGTCGGCCCGCAGGAGACTCGCCAGACAGGCGAGCGTTTCCTGCGCGCGGTTCCAGTTGAGGACGATGATCGTCACCCGGTCGCGGGTCATCGCCGCCCCCCGCGCGGCGTACGCCGCATGCATCCCGGATTGACCCGCGCGCGCCGGTGGACGATAACGCGCGCCCATTGGGCGAGAGGGGGACACACGGACATGCGGCGTGACTGGCGCGAGCTCGCAGGCTTACAGGTGCTGACGGCGAAGCACTTCATCGACGAGCGCGGATTTCTTCTGCAGTCGTGGGTGAAGGCGGACCTCGACGCCGCCGGCATTCCCTCCACCTTCCACCAGGCCATCCAGACGTACTCCTCCCGGGGCGTCATTCGCGGCCTACATTTCCAGTGGGCGCCGCCGATGGGCAAGTTCGTGCGCTGCATCCACGGCGCGATCATCGACGTCGTGGTCGACGTGCGGCACGGCTCGCCGACGCTCGGCGACCATGCCGCGGTGGAGCTGACCGGCCGCAACCACCAGATCATCTGGGTGCCGCCCGGCTTCGCGCACGGCACCTTTGCGCTCGAGGACGACACCATCGTGCTCTACGAGTGCACGAGCCCGCACGGCGTCGGCGGCGAGGGCGGCATCCTGTGGAACGATCCCGCCCTCGGCATCGAGTGGCCGCCGTTGCCGACGATCGTCTCCGACAAGGACAAGCAGGCGCCGACGCTCGCCACCTGGCTCGACGATCCGCGCTCGAAGCATTTCTCGGTATAGGCCGGACATTTTCTCACGCGGTATAGACCGACATCCTCTCACGCGCTCTGGAGGGCGCCGGTCCCTCGGCGCCTGTTGAACGAGCGACGCGCGGCCGTTCACCAGGCGTCCGGAGCGGTGGGCGTGTGACGCGATCCGCGCCTCCGCAGACCGCCGGCAGCCGGGTGGGCGACGGCATTGA
>CBFGUK010000121.1:0-14292 GCA_965651925.1 uncultured bacterium
CCCGATACGCGTTGGAGGGCGCGGCTCCCGCCGCGCCGCGGACGGACGTTGCCTTTCCGGTTCCCTCTCCCCTGGCGGGGAGAGGGAACGCCATCTGGGGTCGAGCGTGCCGTTGCCGCACCCGAGGCTGCCCGACGGCATTCCGATCATCGCGACCCAGCTGATGGGATTGCCCCCCGTGAGGAGCGCGTTGTCGAGCGCGAAGGCGCCGACGATCGTGCCGCGATGCGGGTACGCAGCATGAGCAGTCTCCTTCACAAGTAGAGGCGCATTCTCATTGTCGGTGTGACGATCCGGCAATTCGGGAAAACCCCGCGGCGGGTCACGGGAAAACCCCTATTTGAGCGCGGGAGGGCGCGCCCGAGGCTCAGCGGGTGCATCCGGGCACGGCATCGGCGACGCGCACAGGGGCTTCTGCGGCGGCTACAATCGGAGCCGATGCAGACGTTCCTGCCGTATCCCGACTTCACGCGCTCGGCGCGCGTGCTCGACGCGCGTCGCCTCGGCAAGCAGCGCGTCGAGGCGCTGCAGGTGTGCAATGCCCTGCACCGTGAGACCGGCGGCTGGATCCATCACCCGGTGGTGCGCATGTGGCGCGGCTACGAGCCGGCGCTGGTCGCGTACGGGCTCGCGGTGACACGTGCCTGGCGCGCGCTCGGCCATCGCGACACCGTCGAGGCGCAGCTGCTCGCGCATCTGCATGGCGCGCCGGAGCGCTCGCAGCGCGCGCTGCGCGCCGCCGGGCTCCTGCCGCCCTGGCTCGGCGACCGCGCGCTGCACCGCTCGCACCGCGCCGCGCTGGTGCGCAAGGATCCGGCGCTCTACGGGCCGCTCTTCGGCGACGTCGACGCCGGGCTGCCGTACGTGTGGCCGGTGTAGCCGCGCGCGGCGCGACGGCAGGTGATCGGGAGCGACCGCCGCCACCGGTTGCATGCCGCGCGTGCGAGCGGGAATGCGTAGCCACGGTGGAGACCACGCCGACAGGAATGTCCGACGCGCCGCTCGTCTTCATCCACGTGCCGAAGACCGGCGGTTCGACCGTGTGTGCGATCGCGCGCCGGCAGTATGCGGCGGAGGCGATCGCGGGGCTGCCGGGCTCGCTGGATGCGGCCCATGCCGCGCTCCTGGCGCAGCCGGCGGCCGTGCGCGCCCGGCTGCGCTTCCTGCACGGACACGTGCCCTTCGGCGTGCACGCCGCGCTGCCGGGCGGGGCGCGCTACATGACGTTTCTCCGCCATCCCGTCGCGCGCCTCTTCTCCGTCTACCACTTCGCGCTGCGCCGGCCGGAATGGGGCCTGCATCGCGTCCTGCACGAGCGAGGGCTGAGCTTCGAGCAGTTCATCGCCAGCGAGATCGCGGCGGAGTTTCACGACGCGCAGACGCGCATGCTCGCCGGCCGCGACGGCGCGGTGACGACGAACGACATGCTTGCGCCGGCGCTCGCGCATCTCACGCAGGACGTGACGGTCGTCGGCATCACCGAGCGCTTCGCGGAATCGCTGCTCGTCTGCCGGCAGCGCCTCGGCTGGCAGCGTCTGTATCATCGCCGCGCGAACGTGAACCGGCATCGGCCGGCGCTGGCCGGCATCGCCCCGCACGTGGTGCGGCTGATCGAACGCCGCAACGCGCTCGACCTCGAGCTCCATGCCGCCGGCGAGCGGCTGCTCGATGCCGCGCTCGACGCGGGCGGCATCGATGCCGCCGCGTTGCGCCGCTTCCGCGCCGTCAACCGCGTCTACGCCGCGCTCGGCACCGCGGTTGCGGGCGCCGCGGCGGTCCGCCGGATCGCCGCCCGCGTCGTCACCCGATCGCGCCCGGTGGACGGGACTCGGTGAGCGCATCCGGACGGCGCCGCTGGCGTCAGGGCGCGGCGACGCCGCGCGTGCCGTGGCGCAGGGGGTCGAAGCGCGCCGTGGCGGTCGCGCACCAGTCCATCCACGTCTCGCAGGGGATGCCGGCGCCATCGCAGTGCGCCGGACAGCGGCCGCCGGCATCGAGCACGCACGTGCCGCAGTGGTTGCGCACCGCGATCGCCTCCCAGGCCCGCGCGCAGGCGGTGAGCGGCCGCCGGCAGTTGTCCGTGTCCGCCAGGCAGCCGGATTCGATCAGCGGTCCGATCGCTTCCCCCATCGCGTTGAACGCCGCCGCGGCACAGGCTGCAGAGGGCGCGGTCGGCAGGGTGCGCACCGCGGCCAGCCAGTCATCGATCTGCGGCTTGATGAACGCCTCCTGGATGCAGCGACAGGCCTCCCACGCCTCGGGCGCGTAGCGGTGCACGTCGCAGGCGCTCGGGGCGACACAGCCGCTGCCGGCGCAGTCCGCGTCGTGCAGACAGGGTGCCTGCGAGGCGTCGGCGCACGTGCCCGTCAGCGGCAGCGGCGGATTGCCGCTCCAGCGCCACATGTTCTCCCAGTCCGCCAGCGAACAGACGTTCTGGTAGGTCAGCTTCTCCGTGCAGTGCGCGAGCGACCGCCCGAGCTCGCGCGTGCAGCGCGCGTCGGTGCACACGAGCTCGTTGATCAGCGCCCGCCCGGTGCGGGCGCGGACCGTGTCGGCGTTCGGTCCGCGGTCGAGCCGCACGTCGCAGGCGGTACCCGCGTAGCCGGCGCGCCCGAGGCAGTTCGCCCAGTCGCGCAGCCAGCGCAGCGTCTGCGCCGCGATCTTGTTGGCGGCCGCGGTGACGTCGCGATCCGGATCGGCGCAGCGCTCGCTCATCGGATCGGGGTCGACGGTGGCGGTCGCCGTCGGCGTGATCCAGATCGCCGTCGCCGTCGGTGTCGCGGTCGGCGTCTCGCTCGCGGTGGACGGTGCCGTCATCGTGGCGGTCGCTGGCGCCAGCGTCGCCGTCGGCGTGGCGGACGGCGCAGGCGAGTCGCTGAATGTCGCGATCGCCGTGCCGGTCGGCGTCGGCACGCCGGGCGCGGTGACGGTGTCCGTTGGCGCGGCGGTCGCGGTCGCCGTGTCCGCCGCCGGCAGCGCGGTGTCGGGCGACGGGGCAATGGTGTCCGTCGCGCGGGCGGAAGCCGTCGGGCTCGCCGCGGCGCCGGAAGTGGCCGTCGATGCCGGATGCGGCGGACAGCCGTGCAACGCGCCCCGCACGGCAACCATGAGCTCCTCGACCGTGACACAGAAGTCGCGGTTGCCATCGCACGGAACGCAGCGCGCGACGTCCACCGCGCCGAGCGCGATGCCGACGCCGGTCGTCAGCTCGCTGATCGTCACCCGCCCGTCTCCGTCGCAGTCGCCGCCACACGGCGCGTCGGCGCGGGCCGGCGTGGCGCACATCAGGCACAGGGCGGCGCCCGCCGCGAGGCAGGCAGAGGTCGTCGGAAGGCAGCAGCGCATCGCGCGGCTCCGCGCGCGCCGCGTCCGGCGTTTTTTCCGGTGACACAGCGCGGCGTGCGATCAGACCGAAACGCAAGGCGTATGCCAGTGTGCGCAGGCTGTCCCGCCCGCCGGGACCTGCGGGGGCCTTCCCATTCGTGCGAACGCCGGCTTTGCCGCGCTGTCGCGCGCGCGTTTGCCTGCAGTACGTCCATCGGCGCGCGCCGGGCGCATCGCATGCTCCAAAGGATGTCCGGCGATGGACGATGCGCAGGCGGGCCATGCGGACAACTCACGGCCGGCGCCGGCCAACGCACCTTGTCGCCGCTGTGCCGGGCGCGCTATCCGGGGGCCGACACGCATCCCATCCGGCAGGAGGTCTGTATGGCAGTGAAGCCGATTCCCGACGGATACGATGCCGCGATTCCGTATCTGTCGAGCGCGAACGCGGCGGCGGCGATCGAGTTCTACACGCGGGCATTCGGCGCGCGGGAGCTGATGCGCCACGCGTCGCCGGACGGGCGCATCGGGCATGCCGAGGTGCAGATCGGCAATGCGAAGATCATGCTCGCCGACGAGTACCCCGAGATGGGCTTCGTCAGTCCGCGGACGCTTGGCGGCTCGCCGGTCGGCCTGCACGTGTACGTCGCGGACGTCGACGCCGTCGTGCGCCAGGCGACGGCCGCCGGCGCGAAGGTGCTGCGCGAGCCGGCCGATCAGTTCTACGGCGACCGCGCGGCGACGCTCGAGGATCCCGACGGCCATCGCTGGTTCTTCTCGACGCACATCGAGGATGTCTCGCCCGAGGAGATCCGCCGCCGCGGCGAGGCCGCGGAGAAGGGCGCGTAACCGCTCAAACCTGGACCGCGGGCGTCCCCGCCCGCATGCACCGCGCCGGCGCAAGGCGCGGCGGGGCTGTGCTGCTTCGCGAGCGAGGCGCAACCGGGAGCGCGGGCGGCTCGGCCGCCTGGATGCGCGCTGCATGCGGGCGGGGACGCCCGCGGTCCGGAGATCAGCGCGTGAGCTGCAGGGCGTCGAGGTACATCGTGACGACGTGATACTCGGCCTCGCCGTGCTGCGCCGGGCAGCCGCGCTGCCGGCAGATGGCGCGCGGGCGGGCGTGCCAGCCGCCGTGTACGGGATCGACGAACTCTGCCTGCACGAACGCGAGCGTCTGCTCGTAGGGCGGGCGCAGATCCTGCCGCCCGTGGCGGACGCGGTAGCGCAGCAGCGCGCGCAGCAGCTCGCTCTGTACCCAGTCGATCTTCTCGCCGGCGCGCGCGTCGCCCGCATCGGCGCGCCAGATGAGGCCGCCGCGGGCGCCGTCGTAGCCGGCGGCGAGCGCGTAGTCGAGCAGCGCCGCGCCGGTTGCGACGCTGGCGGTGCGCACGCCGTGCTCGGCGCCTTCCGACAGCAGCGACGCCCATTCGACCTGGTGGCCGAGGTCGACGTACCCGCCGTGCGCGGCGGACAGCGGCGCGCCGGTGGCGTCGTAAAGCTCGGGGATGCAGCGCCCGGACGGCGCCTCGACGAGGAGGCGTGCGTGCACGAAGGCCGCGATCGCCTCGGCCTCCACGCGCCACGCGCGGTCGCCGGTCGCCACGAACCAGGCGAGCAGCGCCTCGAACAGATGCATGAGCGGATTCTGGCTGCGCGGCGTGTCCGGCGCGGCGTCGCGCGCATCCGTCGGCAGGTGCATCGCGCCCGACGCGTCGTGCAGACGGGCCTCGGCGTGGCCCCACAGTTTCGTCGCGGCGTCGCGGTAGCGCGCCTCGCCGGTGATGCGGAACGCGTGCGCGAGGCCGAACAGCGCGAACGCCTGACCGTAGAGCCGGTTGCGTGCGTCGCGGACCGTGCCGTCGGCGGCGACGTGCTCGAACACGGCGCCGTCGGCGGCGATGCCGTGCGCCACGAGGCGATCGGCCTGCCGGCGCAGCGCGGCGCGGTAGCGCGGATCGCCGGTCAGCGTGTCGCCGGCGGCGAGCAGGAACAGCAGGCGTCCCGTCCCGGTCGGCCGCAGGGCGTCGGTCCGTCGCCCGGCGCCGTCGCCGGCGAGCAGCGGCGCGAGATGCTGCTCGATGACGGTGCGGCGGAGCGCGGCACGGTCGAGCGGCGGGGACGCGGCCGGCGGGCGCGGCTCGCAGGCGCCGGCGGCGAGCGCGCCGACGATGGCGAGCAGCAGGCGGCACGCGCGTGCCCGGCGACCGCGAGCCGGCATCCGTCAGCGCGCGGCGAGCGCCGCGCTGCGCAGCCAGTCGACGAGCGCCGTGGCGAGGCGCGCGGGATCGCGGACGACGGTGTAGTGGTGCGGGCCGAAGAGCAGCGGCAGCAGCGCCGAGGTGTCGCGCGCGACGGTGACGCAGTACGGCGCCACGCCCTGCAGGCGCGCCTCGGCGAGCGCCTGACGCGCGTCCTCGATGCCGTAGCGGCCCTCGTACTGATCGCAGTCGTTCGGCTTGCCGTCCGACAGCAGCAGCAGCAGGCGATGGCGGCGCGGCTGGCGCGCGAGCTGCGCGGTGGCGTGCCGGACCGCGGCGCCGAGGCGCGTGAACTCGTCGGGCTCGAGGCCGGCGATGCGCTGCCAGAGCGCCGCGTCGATGCGCTCGTCGAAGCGCTTGAGCGACGCCACGCGCACGTCGGCGGGCCCGTGGCCGCTGAAGGCCTGGATGGCGCTGTCGAGGCCGAGTGCCTGCAGCGCGGAGGCGACGACGAGCAGCGCCTCCTTCTCGACGTCGATGATGCGCTGCCCGGCGTGCACCCAGGCATCGGTCGAGCCGCTGCGATCGAGGAGAATGAGCAGCGCGACATCGAGGCGGGCGGGCCGCGTCGCGACGTAGAGGCGGTCGCTGCGCGGCTGTCGCGCGCGGCGCTCGGCGAGCGTGGCGACGAACGCGTCGAGGTCGACATCGTCGCCGTCGGCCTGGCGGTGCAGCACCGCGCGGCGCGCGCGCAGCGCCTCGAAGCGGCGGCGTACGCGCGCGAGGGTCGTGCGATGGCGCGCCAGCGTCGCCTCGACCCACGCCGCCGGGCCGTCGTCGGCGCGCCGCTCGCGCACCAGCACCGCCCCGGGCACGTAGGCCTGGCGCACCCAGTCCCACTCCGGATAGGCGAGCACGGCATCGGCGGCGACGGCCGGTCGCGCCGCGGCCGGCGGGCGCGGCGGCGGCGGGGCGTCGCCGATCAGCACCTCGCGCGGCGTGCCCGGGGTGGAGACGAGGCGCGCCGACTCGAGGTCGCCGAGCGACTCGGCGGTGCCGCCGAGATCCGCATCCTCGTCGCGATCCACCGGGCGCTGCAGGCCGTGCGGATCCTCGACGTGCTCGCTCGGCGGGCCGGGCTGCACCATGACGATGCCGGAGGACGCATCGTCCTCGTCGTCCGCGGCCTGGCGCACGCGCGGCCGGCGCGCCAGCGATGCGCTGCGCGGCGCCTGCGTGCCGCCCCGTTCGACGCCGGCGGCATCGGCGAGGCGCCCGCCGGCGGCGGCGTCGGGCGGCAGCACCTCGCCGAGGCTGTCGTCGGGCAGGAGCCCGTCATGGGGCGCGCCGTCGTCGAGCCGCGCCGCCGTGGCGCGCGCCCAGCGCAGCGACGCCTCCGCATCGGCGGCGAACGGCACACCCGCTTCGCCGCGCAGCACGGCGCGGTAGAGCGCCTCGACGGCGGCGCTGGTCCGGCCGGGCGGGTCGGTCTGCGGGCGGCGGGCGAGCGAGGCCGCGCGCAGCGCCCGGCAGGCGGCGCGCAGGCCGGGCATGTCGCGCGCCAGCGCCGCGTCGGCGGCGGCGAGCTCGCTGATGAGGAGGAGATCCTCGACCAGCGTCGAGCCGGCGGCGGCATACGCGGCGGCGATGCCGCGTGCGCGGCGCAGTGCCTGGTGCAACGCGGTGACGCGATACCAGTCGAGGCACGCCGCGGCGTCGCCGGCGTCGACCGCCGCCGGCAGGAACACGCTCAGCCCGTCGGTGGCCGGCAGGGCGTGTGCGCAGCGCGGGCGGGCGCGGCGGCGGAAGAGCCGCGCGAGCAGCGTCGGCGGCGGATGCGGCGTGGCGACGCGCAGCGGCACGGCGGTGCCGAGCGAGGCGGCGAGCAGCAGCTCGAGGCGCGGCTTCAGGGCGGCGAGGTCGACCCCCGGCGCGGCGGTGGCGCCGGCGGCGCGCCGCTGCCAGAGCGCGAGGACGCGCGCGGTGACGTGCCGCGCCGCATCGACGATGACCTCCTCGGCTTCCGCCGCCATCGGCCCCGAGTCGTCAGGGGAAGACCGACTGCACGATGTCGCGCATCGCGGCGACGAGCGTCGGATCGTCGGACAGCGGCGCGATGACGGCGACCTCGCAGGCGCGCCGCGGCGCGACGCCGCTGGCGAGCAGGCGGCCGGCGGCGACGAGCAGGCGCGTGCTCGGCACCTCGACGAGGCCGCGGTCGCGCAGCGCGCGCAGCCGCGCGGCGAGCGTGGTGAGCGCCGCCGCGTCGCCGGGCGCGGCGCCGCTTTCATGCGTGATGATCGCCGCCTCGCGCTCGGCGGGCGGGAAGTCGAAGTCGAGCGCGACGAAGCGCTGGCGCGTGCTCGGCTTCAGGTCCTTCAGGGCGTGCTGGTAGGCGGGGTTGTACGAGATCACGAGCTGGAAGCCCTCGGCGGCCTCGATCTGCTCGCCGGTCTTGTCGATCGGCAGCAGGCGGCGGTGATCGGCGAGCGGGTGGATGACGACCGTCGTATCCTGGCGCGCCTCGACGAGCTCGTCGAGATAGCAGATCGCGCCGAGCCGCACGGCGCGGGTCAGCGGCCCGTCCTGCCACACCGTCGACTCGTGCTGGACGAGGAAGCGGCCGACGAGGTCGCTGGCGCTGAGGTCGTCGTGGCAGGCGACGGTGATCAGCGGCCGGCCGAGCCGCCACGCCATGTGCTCGACGAAGCGCGTCTTGCCGCAGCCGGTCGGCCCCTTGAGCAGCACCGCGAGGCGATGGCGGTGGCAGTGCTCGAAGAGGCCGACCTCGTCGCCGGCGGGCACGTAGTACGGCTCGCGCGGCGGCGCGCCGGACGCCGCGGCCGGCGGCGACG
This sequence comes from uncultured bacterium, assembly GCA_965651925.1. Classification (GTDB taxonomy): domain Bacteria; phylum Desulfobacterota; class Binatia; order HRBIN30; family CADEER01; genus CBFGUK01. Next base: position 8,378 of record CBFGUK010000121.1, read on the forward strand.
GGGCCGCCGGCCCGCCACCCATCACGCGGCGGCGCCGCGCGGCAGCGGGGCGTCGGGCGGGTGTTCGGCGAGCGCCGGGTCGACGGTCAGCTTCGGCGGCGTGCGGAAGAAGTCCCAGATGAACAGCGCGCAGCCGACGACGAAGATCGCGCCGGCGCCGAGCAGCATGAGGAAGTGCACCTGGATCTTCAGCTGCGTCTCGAGGAAGCCGACGCCGAGGATGCGCTCGAGATAGACCTGGCCGATGCCGGCGGTGGCGAACGCCAGCGTCATGCCGAACATGCCGGCGAGCTGCAGCCAGAACGCGAGATAGCCGAGGCGGGCGCGCGGCCGTTCGCCCGGCACCTCGATCGCCGCGTCGGATTCGACGCGGTTCGCGGTCAGCGACGGCAGCGCGTAGGTGATCATCGCCAGCACGATCATGACATAGGCGCCGTAGAACGCCGCGTGGCCGTGCATCGCGGTGATCAGCGTCCCGTGCGTCCACTTGTTCACGCCCGGCCAGGTGTGCGCGAGGCCGAGCAGGCCGGCGCCGAACATCGTGAACACCGCGCTGCCGACCGCCCAGTGCAGCGCCAGCGTGTTCGGATGCGCGAAGCCCGAACGGCGCAGCGCCGTGTAGGCGTAGATCGCCATGCCGACCAGCGCCACCGGCTCGAGCGCGCTGAAGATGCCGCCGATCGGCAGCCAGTACCGCGGCACGCCGATCCAGTAGTAGTGGTGCGCGGTGCCGAGGATGCCGGCGATGAACACCAGGCCGACGATCACGTACAGCCACTTCTCCATCACTTCGCGATCGGCGCCGGTCAGGCGGATGAGCAGATAGGCGAGCAGGCTGCCCTGGATCATCTCCCAGACGCCTTCCACCCACAGGTGGATCGTCCACCAGCGGTAGAACGTCGCGACGCTGTAGTTGTCGAAGTTGATCAGTGCCGGCAGGTAGAGCACCGCCGCCATGCCGAGCCCGCCGAGCAGCACGCCCTCGGTGGTGGTGAAGCGGCCGGCGGCGCGGATGGTCATGATGATGTTGTAGAGGAACATCAGCATGACGATGACGATGACGATCTTGTGCGGCAGCGGCTGCTCGAGCAGCTTCGTGCCGGTGCCGTAGCGGAACAGGTAGCCGATCACCGCCGTCACGCCCATCACCGTCCAGAGGCCGAGCTGGATGTAGGCGAGGCGGACGCTGTACAGCTCGCCGCGCGACTCCTCCGGCACGAGCCAGTACGTGGCGCCCATGAAGCCGGTCAGCACCCACACGACGAGCAGGTTCGTGTGGATCATCTTCACGACGTCGAACGGCAGGATGTCGAGCAGCGGATCGGGGCCGAGATACTTCGTCGCGGCGAGCAGGCCGAACGCGATCTGCAGGCCGAACAGCACCATGGCGAGTGCGAAATACCAGTACGCGACGGCCTGCGAGCGGTAACGCATGCGAGCTCCTAGTGCAGCGTCGACAGGTAGGCGACGATCTGGTCGATCTGCTCGGGCGTCAGGGTGGTGGTGAAGTTGTCGGGCATGAACGAGCGCCCGCCGGCGGAGTACGTCGGCCCGGCGACGAGATACGCGTGCGGGTTGGTGATCGACTCGCGGATGTAGCCGGCGGCGTCGGTTGCCGTGCCCGTGTACGACTGATCCGTGACCAGCGCCGCGGCGCGGGTGCCGATGCCGGCGAGGCTCGGCCCGGCGAGGTTCACGCCCGGGGCGATGGAATGACACGCGAAGCACGTCGAGGTCGGCGCGTTGAACAGCGCCTGGCCCTGCGCCACCGGCTCGTCCGACGGCACCGAGGCAATCGGCGCCGAGTCGCCGAGCACCGATCCGGGCACGCCCGGACCGGCCGGCTTCGGCTCGATGCTGACGAGCTGCGTGCCGGGGATCGAGCCGCCGGAGACGAGGATCGGGCGCGGCGGCCAGCCCTGCGTGTTCACCGAGGCGGTCCAGCCGAGGAACGTGATCACGTCCTCGATTTCCTGGTCGCTGAGGTTCTGGCGCGGCATCACGCGCCGGTAGCGCTGCTCGTCGTAGAACGCGCCGGGATCCTTGAGGAACGCGCGCAGGTAGTCGCGGCTGCGCTGGTTGGTGATCTTGGTCAGATCCGGCGCGTAGTAGGCGCCCTCACCGAACAGCGTGTGGCAGTTCGTGCAGTTGTAGCGGTGCCACACGTCCTTGCCGGCAATGACCTCCGGCGTCAGGCCCGCCTCGTTGGTCAGCTCCGGGAACTGCCGGTGGCTGTCGATCGTCAGGCCGATGAAGACGACCACCGCAATGGCGGTCGAGACGATGGCGAACAGCCGGGTCTGGCGACGGGTCATGCGGCGCGCCTAGACCCCGATCCCCGGCCAGTAGCGGATCGCGAGCGCCGCCGCGTACAGCACCGATCCGGCGATCGCGACGAGCGCGAAGATGGCGAGGGCTCTGAAGGCAGCGAACAAGGCGACGGTCCCGAGTCCTTCCTGCTCTGCGCGACGCACCATAAGCCCAATCGATCGCCGCGAGCAAGCCTCGTTCTGACCTTGACAGGCCTGTCGGGACCGGCGCCGTCGACGAGACGCCCCCCGGGACCGCGGGCGTCCTCGCCCGCAGCGCAGGGCGGTGGCGCACGACGCGTTGTGCGATACGTCCGGCCGGCGAGCAGGACGCGCCCGGGAGCGCGGGCGGCCCGCCTGCAATGAACCGCGCTACGCGAGCAGGCGTCATCCCATCGCGTCTCGCGAGGACGCCCGCTGCGCTGCGGGCGGGGACGCCCGCGGTCCCGGGAGGGTTCGGTCCGAGGTGGGGCGGTGCTCCGGGAAGGAGCGCCGCTGGCGGGCCGCCCGCCGCGGCCCGCCCGCCGGGTACTGCGTTACGGCAGCGCCGGGCAGAGTGCCGGCGCCGGGCCGCCGGCCGTGGCCTTGAAGGTCCCTGGCCGATCCGTCTTCGCGGTCGTCGGCGGATTGCCCTTCGGTGTCGCGGCGGTATCCGCGCACCAGCCGGCATCGCTGCCGAGCTGCACGCGCACGGCGACGCGGCCCTGGGCCGGTTCGTCGAGCGAGTACGTGATGCCGCTGCCCTTGGCGGTCAGCGTCATCTGGTCGGGCTTGATCACCAGCTTGCGTACGGTCGCGCCGGGGCCGCCGCGGAAGCGCCAGCCCTTCGGCGACGCCGGCGAGCCGAGCGCCTTCCAGCCGCTGGGCGGCAGCGTGAACGTCGCCACGTCGGCGGTCAGGCCGGCGCTGTTGTAGACGACGATTGTCGCGCCGCCGAGCGTCGGATCGCCGGCGCTGCCGGGCAGCGGCGGCGCGATGCGCTGCTCGGGCGGCGCACCGGCGGTCTTGGCCTTGAACGTCACCTTGCGCTTCGCCGGATCGAGCGGCGGCTTGGCGTCGTCCTTGAGGAGCAGCTTCGCGGTGCTGATCGACACCGGCACGGTGAGCGGCGTGCTCGCGGGGTCGGCGGGATCGGAGCCGACGTCGCGCTCGTCCTGATCGAGGAAGCCGTCCTCGTCGCGGTCGATGCCGGCGCGCGTGCCCGAGCCCGGCGGCATGCACGTCCAGGTCTGCTCCTGGCCGGCGGTGGCGGCGAGGGCGCGCAGCGCGCCGTCGCTCAGCGGCGCCTCGGCGCTGCGGTCGCTGACGAACTGGCCGTCGCCGCCGCGCAGCCAGCCGCGGGCGAGGCCGTCGACGGTGCCCTTGACGATCAGGTCGCACTCGCCGGCCGCGGCGCGCGCGACGAGCAGGTCGAGGCGCGCGTTGACGGTGCCGGCGTTGAGCCCCGTCAGCGTGGTCTGCTGGCCGACGATCGGCGCCAGGTTGGTGTCGAAGGCGAGCATGTACGCCTCGACCGCGCGCCGCTGCGCGTCGCTCTGGAAGCCGACGTTCGGGCCGCCGATCGCATCGTCGCTGAACACCGTCGCGTTGAAGAAGCGGAACAGCGTGTCGATGCTGCCGTCGTGCAGGAAGCCGAAGCCGCGGATCTGCGGGCCCTGATGCGGCGTGTTGAGCGGCCGCACGAACGGCACGTCGAGGGCGCCGAACATGCCGACCTTCGTGTACAGGTTGCGCAGCTGCGGGATCTTGATGATCTGCTGCTCGTTCTCGAAGCTCGCCCGGCCGTCGGTGCCGAAGTGGCCGAGCTCGGGCTGCAGGCGATGGCAGCCTTCGCAGGTGAAGCCGAGCGGCTGGCCGAAAATCACCCCCGGGATGCCGTCGGAGAGCCGCGGGCCGAGGAAGAAGTCGCGGCCGGCCTGCTGCTGCGCAGTGAGCACGTTGTCGAGCGCGCGGATCGGGTTCGGCGGCAGCTGCACCTGCAGGATGAAGTCGGTGAACGCCTGCATCTCGGCGGCGCTCAGCTCGCTGTCGCGGCCGACGAGACCGGGGAACGCCTCGTTGAAGTTCTTGAACGAGATCTCCTCGTCGAACGCCGATGCCGGGGTGCCCGGCGGCGTCGCGCGGTCACCGCGCCAGTGCATGGCGCCGCTGCCGAGCATGCCGCGCAGGGTCTGCGTGGTCATCGGGCCCTTCATCGGATGGAACTCGTTGATGTTGCCGGTGCCGTTGATCGGCGCCGGCAGGACGAAGACGCCAGCGGTGATGGCGATGCCGAGGTTCACCGGGATCGGATTCGGCTTCACCGCGGCGTCGGGGTTGCCGAGATCCCAGGCGAGCTCGTCGTTGTCGCCGAAGATGTGGCAGCTCGAGCACGACGCCTCGCCGTTGCTCGACGTCGCGACCGCGTCATAGAGGAACGGCCGGCCGGCGACGACGCTGGCGGGCTCGGGGTTGTAGAGCATCTGGTGCGCGATCTCGGTGCCGGCCGCGAGGTCGACGACCGACACGCCGTTGTCGAAGCGCGTCAGCACGTACAGGCGCTCGCGCTCCGCATCGAGGACGAGGCCGTTCGGGCCGCCGCCGCTGACCGCGATGTAGTCGGCGCTGGCGGTGGTCGGATCGAACGTGTCGCCCTCGAGCGCCACGGTGTCGAACACGCCGATGCGGCTCGAGCCGAACGCCGCGACGTAGAGCGTCGCGCCGTCGGGCGAGACGACCATCTCGGTCGGCGTCGCCAGGCTGTGGGCCTTGGTGCCGACCGGCGCCGGCGAGACGTTGTAGTCGATGTGCTTGTTCAGGTGGCGCGGGAAGACGCCGCCCGGGGTGATGACGGTGACGCGCGACTCGGCGAGATGGCCGACCACCGAGCTGCCGCCGAAGATGCCGGGGCCCTCGAAGCGGACCTCGTTGCGCGACTCGGTGTTCGACACGTAGAGCGCGCCGCTCGCCGGATTGACCGCCATGTTGAACAGCGTCGTGCCGACGCTGTTGTAGACCGCCGTCTGGTTCAGCGTCGCAGCGTCGATCGCGAACACGTCCTCGTCGGGCAGGTCGAACAGCACCGCCGCGCTCCAGTCGCGCCCGAGCGGATCGCGCCACTCGTCATTCACCGGATCGTACTTGAGGATCAGGCCGGTTTCCGGTGCCTGTTCGTTGTCGAAGTTCGTCGACGGCGGCGGCAGGCCGCCGGGCATGGCGACGCCGTCGACCACGCACGGCCCGGCGGCGTCGAAGCCGTTGCAGACCACGCCTTCGGAGAGGACCGTCGTCTGGTTGCCCGACTTGAACACCGCGGCATACACCGTCGAGCCGTCGGGCGTGACCGCCAGCGCGCGCGGCGTGTCGCCGAACAGGTTGAGGATCGCGAGCGGCGTGCCGCCGATCGACGAACCGAGCGCCGCCGGGTCGAACACCCAGACGTCGGCGCGGCCGACGCCCGGCGTGGTGAGCTGCGGATCGCCGGCGCCGGGCACCCCGGCGAGCGACGGATGCGTACGGTGCTGGCCGCGGTGCGCGGTGGTGATGAAGGCGCGGCCGTTGCCGGCGAAGACGATGTCGCGCGGCTCGTCGCCGACCAGCAGCGTGCGCACGACGCGCGGCGGATCG
>CBFGUK010000122.1:0-14269 GCA_965651925.1 uncultured bacterium
CCTACCAGGTGTCGCGCCTCGTCTGCCCGGTGGCGCTCTACGAGGCGCTGGCGGATGCGTTTTTGAGAAGAATAGGCGGGTAGCTGAGGCTGTTAGGCTGAGGCTCTTAGGCTGTTAAGCTGCTAGGCTGTTAGGCTGTTAGGCTGTTAGGCTGCTAGGCTGTTAGGGGCCAGAGTGCTGCTAGGCTGTTAGGGGCCAGAGTGTGTGCTCGACGACGCGTGCGCTCTCGAGCACCATCCTCCGACCCCTAACAGCCTAACCGCCTAGCAGCCTAACCGCCTAACCGCCTGACCGCCTGACCGCCTTCACAAAGCCAGATTCAGCACCAGCCCGAGCACGAACCACCCGCCGGCGGTGCGGATGAAGGTCATCGCGAACGCGACGTACCAGAGCGGCCAGACGGGATAGCCGGCGGGCGGCTGGGCGGGGCGCTCGTTGGCGTAGACGACGTGCAGGTAGCGCAGGCGCGGCAGGGCGAGCAGCGCGAGCAGCACCCACGGACCGGTCGCGCCGCTGATCACCAGCGCCGCCAGCGAGATCAGGAAGAGGTGAGCGAGGTGCACGACGAGCTGGCGCGAGCGTTCGGCGCCGAGGCGCACCGGCAGCGTGCCGACGCCCTTGGGACCGTCCTGCGGCAGCTTGTCGAGGTGCTTGCCGACCAGCACCGCGCCGACGAGGATGCCGTACGGCAGCGACAGCAGCCACGCCGCCGCCGGCGCCTCGCCGCGCAGCGCCCAGTAGGCGCCGACGGTCATCAGCGGCCCCCACACCACCGCGGCGGTGAGCTCGCCGAGGCCGCGCCGCTTGAACGAGAACGGCGGCAGCACGTAGGCGATCGACAGGAAGAGACCGGCGAGCGCGAACGCCGCGATGCCCCAGCCGCTCGTCCACACGAGCACCGCGAGGATGACCGCGTCGATGGCGTGCACCACGGCCGCGCCGGCGAGCACCTGGTTCTGCGTCAGCTGCCCGGAGAGGATCGGATGCGGCGCGTACTCGGTGCGGAAGTAGCCTTCGCGGTCGATGCCCTCGACGACGTCGATGTAGTCGTTGAGCAGGTTGTTGCCGGCGTGCGCGGCCATCGCGCCGATCACCAGCAGTACGGTCAACGCCACCTCGCGGAGTCCGAACGGTCCCGCCGCGCCGGCGAGCAGCACGCCGATCAGCACCGAGATGACGCTCATCGGGAAGACGCACGGGCGCACCGCCATCCACCAGAGCGTCGCCCCGGTCAGCCGGTCCGATCCCTCGCAGTCACACGTCTGCAGCAGCGCCAGCCACGGATGGCGGGCCAGGCGCACGGTCTCGGTCGTCGAGCTCTGGGCGGGGGCGCTCATTCGCGTTCCCTTAGCGCCCTGGCACACCGGAGGCTACCCGGTCGGGAGAGGCGTGAGCGGTGACCAGTGACCGGTGCCGGAAGTGACCGACTCGGAGCGGCCGCGCTCCGCCTCTTCGCGTCTCCCCGCCTGACGATTCTCCGATCAGTCCAGCAGAGCTGCCACCGGTCACTGGTCACCGGTCACCGGTCACCAATCCCCGCTCTGGAGCCTTGCCGCCGCAGTGGCTAGGTAGGGACCCATGCACATCACGATGGTCAAGAAGGAGCTGCGTGACGGGCGGCCGTGCCGCAAGTGCGAGCAGGCGATGGATCTGCTCATGGGACGCCGGCTGTGGGATCGCATCGACGAGGTGCTGGTCGCGAAGGAAGGCGACCCGGCGAGCCCGGGCGCGCAGCTCGCCGCGCGGCTCGGGATCGACCTCGCGCCGTTCTTCGTCGTGCGCGACGACGTCGGCGGCGAGCAGGTCTACACCAGCGTGATGGAGCTCATCCGCGAGCGGCTGAAGCCGGCGTGAGCCCCGCACCGCACCCGGCGCCGCGCGCCGGCCGCCACCGCATCCGACCCCGCGCCTGCGCCCTGCTGGCGGCCGCGCTGCTGGCGCTGGCGCCGCGCGCCGCGCGCACCACCGACCCCGAGGCGGCGCGCGCGTCGCTGCACGAGCTGTGCATCGCGCTCAGCGCCTCGTGCGGCCCCTGCGAGGCGAAGCGCCGCGGCCTGGTGGAGATTCCGACTCCCGCCGGCACGCCGCTGCCGGCGCGGCCGCTCGATGCCTGGGGCACGCCGGTGCAGATCGCCATCGGCGGCGGCGGGCTGACGCTGCGCTCCGCCGGCCCCGACCGCGCGCTCGGCACCGCCGACGATCTCGTCGAGCAGTGCAGCCGCGACGACGCCCCGTGAGCCGTCGCGCGACGCCGGCGGTCAGCGCCGCGCGCGCGCATCGCGGCGGCGCTCGGCGCGGCGCGCGCCGGCCGGCGCGGCGGCGGGCGCCGCGGCGGGAGGGGTGAGCGCCGCCGGCAGCAGCTGGCGCAGGTGAATGCCCGCCCAGATGACGAACGGAAAGAGCTGCGTGTCCCAGCTCTGCACGAAGGCGTCGAGAAACTGGTAGAGGCGCGTCGCCGTGGCGCTGAACGCGCCGCTGAACGTCGTCGCATAGAACGCCTTGATCGAGACGACGACGTCGAACACCTGCACGGCGAGCGCGATCGCGACGGCGAGCGCCAGCCGGCCGACGCGCGCCCGCCAGCTCGGCGCCGGCGTGGCGAGCATCAGCGGGATGAGCAGCACGAGGTTCGCCATCACCCATTCCGCGGGAATGCCCTGCGGCGGAATGCGGACGACGTCGGGACGGGCGCGCAGCCAGTCGAGCACCGGCGTCCCGGCGGGCGGCGGCGCGGTGAGGAAGAGGCGCTCCTGGACGTAGAAGATCGCCGTCGGACTGCGCTGCGGATCGATGAACAGCGCGGTCGCATGCTGCCAGCGCGGATCGCTCGAGAATTCCGTCGCCCAGATGCCCGCCTGGGTGGCGCGCAACAGCACCTGCGCCCACGCCGGCGCCACCGGCTTCCAGAGCAGGTAGGTCGCGATCAGGTACGCGACCAGCAGCAGCAGGAAACGCAGCGGCTTAATGCGCAGGCGCATCGGCGTAGCGCGTCGCCCAGAACAGCCACAGCGCGACCGCGACGCAGACCACGAGCGCCTGCGCGACGTACACGTGCGTTTCGTGGAAGATCTCGTGGAAGAACAGGCCGATCAGGAACAGCGCGCTGACGCGCACGATGTTGACGAGCTGGATCGCGACGATCCCGAGCACCGCCCCGACGCCGCGTGACCGCCACGTGCTCGGGTAGGCGAGCACCGCGGCGAGATAGATGCTCGTCGGCACCGCGCCCGAACAGGCCGGCGCGACGTCGACCTCGAAGCTCCCCGAGCCCATGATCGTTCCGTCCTTGTGCAGGGGGAAGCCGCCGATCCAGCCGACGACCTTGAGGACGCCGTAGCTCATCCACGCCGAGAGCTGCGCCAGCGCCGCGCCGAAATCGATCACCTTGAGGATCGGGTCGTAGGTGAGCACGAAGAAGAACACCATGATCAGCACGAGGAACGTGCCGATCACGCGCGCCGCCAGCCAGTTCGACATCCGCGACCGTCGCTAACCGTGGGGGTGGGGGGAGTCAAGCTTGTGTCCCGCGGAAGCGGCGGAAGCCGGCATGCAATGGACCAGCCGTGTTGCGATGCCTTGGGAACACGGATGAACACGGAGGACCACAGATGGCCACGGATGCGGTCCGCCTTGAAGGCGGAGAAACGGTGGTCCGCATACGGTCGTGGAATGACAGGCCCCTACGGTTGGCGGTGCGAAGCTGGTAGGGAAGCCGATTATCCGCAGATGACGCAGAAGAAACGGATCCGATCTGCGCCTTCTGCGTCATCTGCGGATGATCTTTTTCCGCTTTCCGCTTTCGCTGATCCATGCGCCCCCGCGATCTGGCCGCTCTCGATTTCCGGCGCGTCACGGCGCGCGTCGCGGAGTTCGCCGCCTCGCCGGCCGGCCAGGAACGCTGCCGGGCGCTCGTGCCGACCGCCGAGCGCGCCGCGGCCGACGCGGCGCTCGAGCGCGCCTGGCAATGCCACCGCCTGCTCGAGCAGCACGGCGATCCGCCGCTCGGCGCGTTTGCCGACGTGCGTCCGTTCCTGCGCAGTGCCGCGCACGAGGGGTTCGTCCTCGACGGGCGCACGCTCGTGGCGGTGCGCGCGACGCTGGCCGCGATCCGCGCCGTCGGCGGCTTCTTCCGCCGGCATGCCGAGCACGCCTCGGCGCTCGCCGACCTGCCCGAGCGCCTGGTCGCGTTCCCGATGCTCGAGGCGGCGCTCGAGCGCGCGCTCGACGAGGACGGCATGGTGCTCGACGCGGCGAGCGACGCGCTCGCCCGCGTGCGGGCGCGCATCCGCCGCCTGCGCGAGGATCTGCAGCGGCGGCTGACCGACCTGCTCGGACGCCGCGGCCTCGCCGACGTGATCGCCGACGACTACGTCACGCTGCGCAACAACCGCTTCGTCATCCCGGTGCGCGCCGGCGCGATCGGCCAGCTGCCCGGCGTCGTGCAGGATCGCTCCGCCTCGGGCGAGACCCTGTTCGTCGAGCCGCTGTTCGCCGTCGAGATGAACAACGAGCTGCTCCTCGCGGTGCGCGAGGAGGAGCTGATCGTGCAGCGCATCCTCACCGACCTGACGGCGCTCGTCGGCGCCGAGCACGCGGCGATCGCGGCGAGTGTCGAGGCGCTGATCGACGCCGACTGCCTGACGGCGGCGGCGCGCTTCGCGCGCGCCTACCGCTGCACGCGGCCGACGTTCAGCGAGTACGCGATCGAGCTGCGCGAGGCACGCCATCCCGGTCTCGCGTTCACCGGCCGGCCGGTGACGCCGATCGACGTGCTGCTGCCCGCCGACCGCCGCGTGCTGGTGGTCACCGGCCCGAACACCGGCGGCAAGACGGTGGCGCTGAAGACGCTCGGCCTCTGCGCGCTGATGGCGCAGAGCGGCCTGCTGCTTCCCGTCGCCGAGGGCGCGCGCCTGCCGTGCTTCCGCGCCGTGTACGCCGACGTCGGCGACGAGCAGAGCGTCGAGCGCAACCTCTCGACGTTCTCCGCGCACATCGCGAACCTCTGCGAGATCGCCGCCGCCGGCGTGCGCGGCGCCCTCGTGCTGCTCGACGAGCCTGGGGTCGGGACCGATCCGGAGGAAGGCGCGGCCCTGGCGATCGGCCTGCTGCGCTGGTTCGACGGCGCCGGCGCGCACCTCGGCATCACCACGCACTACACGCCGCTCAAGCTGCTGGCGCTCGACGACCCGCGCTGCGCGGTGGCGGCGGTCGACGTCGACGTCGAGACGCTCACGCCGCGCTACCGCCTCGTCTACGACTCGATCGGCCGCAGCCTCGCGCTGCCGATCGCCCGCCGCCTCGGGCTGCCCGACGCGGTGCTCGCCACCGCCGAATCGGTGCAGCCGGAGCACACGCGCGTGCTCAATGCGGCGCTCGAGCGCCTCGAGCGCACCCGCGCCGCGCTCGAGGTGCGACGCGCCGAGGCCGACGCGCACGCGCGCACGCTGGCGGCCGAGGCGGCGGAATCGCAGCGCCTGGCCGCCGAGCTGCGCGAGCGGCGGCGCAGTGCCTGGCAGGAGGAGCTGCGCGAGGCCCGCACGTTCGTGCGCCAGCTCAAGGCCGAGGGCCGCGCGCAACTCGAGGGCCTGCGCCAGATCGCGGAGGCGCGCGCCGCGTTCGAGCGCTTCACGCGCGAACAGGAAGACGCGCTCGCGGCACGCGAGCGCGACGTCGCGCCCGCCGCGGCGCGGCCGGCGCCGCCGCCCGAGGCGGCCGCCGGGCAGCCGGCCGTCGGCGAGCGCGTCGTCGTCGGCGACCGCGGCATCGAGGGCGAGCTGCTCGCCATCGACGGCGCGCGCGCCTGGATCCAGCGCGGCACGCTGCGCTTCGAGGTCCCCGCCGGCCAGCTGCGCCGCGTCGGCGGCGGCGACCGCGCGCCGGCCCGTCCGACGGCAACGGTCAGCCTCGCACCCACCGAGGACAGCGCCGCCGGCGAGCTCAACGTCATCGGCCTGCGCGCCCGCGAAGCGATCGCCCGCCTCGAGGCGTTCCTCGACCGCGCCCTGCGCGCCGGCCGCGAATCGGTGCGCATCGTGCACGGCGTCGGCAGCGGCGCCCTGCGCCGCGCCATCCAGGATCACCTCGCCACCTCGCCGTACTGCGCGACCTTCCGCCCCGGCGAACCCGCCGAAGGCGGCGCCGGCGTAACCGTCGCGCTGCTGCATTAGGAGGTGCGGAGGTGCGGAGGTGGGTCACGCAGCCGGGACGCGTCCGGGAGCGCCGGCGGCCCGCCCGCATGGGGAGGGGCGGGGTGCAGTGCTGACGTGCTGACGTGCTGATGTTCGGACGTGCGACGAATCGTTGAGCGTCCGGATGGACCGCGGGCGTCCTCGCCCGCATGCACGGCGTTGGCGAGCAACGGTTTGCACGAAGGCGTCGTTCGCCGGCGCCCTGCATGCGGGCGGGGACGCCAGCGGTCGCAGGGGCATTCTCGACTCACCACGTATCGCTCGCTGACGGTCACGTCAGCACGTCAACACGTCAGCACGTCAGCACTGCACCCCCACCCTCCCTGCGGACAGACCGCCTGACTCCGCACGCGTCCCCGCCGCGTGCCCCACCTCCGCACCTCCGTACCTCCGCACCTCCGCACGCCTTCTCTACCCCGCCCGTAGCCAACGCGCCCCATCTGTGTTTTACCGATGACGGCGCGACCAGCCAGAAGGAGGATCCGATGGCCACAGGACCGCAGGACCGCATCGCGAAACTGATCCGGGACGTCGAGCAGGCGGCGAAGCAGTTGCGCACCGACATCCGCAAGCGGGCGCAGGCGGCGCCGAAGGAGCTCGAGCGGCTCGCCGACCGCATCCGCAAGAGCGGCGTCGACATCGCCAAGCAGGTCGAGCGCTACGTCCACGAGCTGCGCATCAGCCTCGAAGGCGGGAAGGCTCCGAAGCGCGGCGGCACCGCCCGGCGCACGACGACGGCGAAGCGCAAGACGACGACGCGCCGCCGCAAGACCGCTTCCTGACGTTGTCCGGCGGCGCGACGGGGCTCGGCCCGTCGCGCCCGCCGCGATCGCCGCGGCATCGCAGCACCCCCGCCCCCGCCGGGTGGCTTGGCCGCGGTGGCCGAACGGGTAAAGGTGGCGCCCCATGAAGCGCGACATCTTCACCCCCGAGCACGAGCTCTTCCGCGAGCAGTTCCGCCGCTTCGCCGAGAAGGAGATCGCCCCGCGCGTGCCGCTCTGGAACGAGCGCGGCATGAGCGACCGCGAGACGTGGCGCAAGGCCGGCGCGGCCGGCTACCTCGGCGCGAACCAGCCCGCCGCGTACGGCGGCGCCGGCGGCGATTTCCTCTACGACGCGATCATCATCGAGGAGATGGCCGACCTGCGCGCGCACGCGATGATGATCTCGCTGCACTCCGACATCTGCCTGCCGTACCTCGTGCACTACGGGACCGAGGAGCAGAAACAGCGCTACGTGCCGGGCGCGATCAGCGGCGAGATCCTGCTCGGCATCGCCATGACCGAGCCGGGCACCGGCTCCGATCTCGCCAACGTGCAGACCCGCGCGCGGCGCGACGGCGACCACTACGTCATCAACGGCACCAAGACGTTCATCTCCAACGGCCAGATCGCCGATCTGTTCATCGTCGTCTGCAAGACCGATCCCGACGCGAAGCCGGCACACAAGGGCATCAGCCTCATTCTCGTCGAGGCCGACACGCCCGGCTTCGGGCGCGGCCGCAAGCTCGACAAGCTCGGCCTGCGCGGCCAGGACACCAGCGAGCTCGCGTTCGAGGACTGTCGCGTGCCGGTCGCCAACGTGCTCGGCGTCGCAGGCCGCGGCTTCATCCAGCTCATGGAGCAGCTCCAGCAGGAGCGGCTGAGCATCGCCGTCGGCTCGCTCGCCTCCTGCCGCCGCGCGCTCGCCGACACGATCGCCTACACGCAGGAGCGGCGCGCGTTCGGCCAGCCGATCGCGGCGTTCCAGAACACGCAGTTCACGCTCGCCGAGCTCGCCACGCAGGTCGAGGTCGGACAGGCGTTCATCGACCGCCTGCTCGCCGCGCACGTGCGCGGCGAGGACATCGTCACCGAGGTCAGCATGGCGAAGTGGTGGACCACCGACCTGCAGAAGCGCCTGACCAGCGCCTGCCTGCAGCTCCACGGCGGCTACGGCTTCATGCTCGAGTACCCGATCGCCATGGACTACGCCGACGCCGCGGTGCAGTCGATCTACGCCGGCACGAATGAGATCATGAAGGTGATCATTGCCCGCCGTCTGGGCCTTGGGTGAGGAGAAGGTTGTTCCGTTGTTCGTTGTGAGGTCGTCAGGCTTGGATCCTTCCCCGGCCGGAAACGTCACAACCGAACAACGAACAACCTGACAACCTCAGAGAGAATGACGCCGGAGACGCGCTACGCGAAGAGCGGCGACCTCGACATCGCCTACCAGGTGGTGGGCAGCGGTCCGCTCGACATCGTGTTCGTGCAGGGGTTCGTCTCGCATCTCGATCTCGCGTGGGAGACGCGGACCTTTGGCGACCCGTTCCGTCGCCTGGCGGCGCTCGGCCGGCTGATCGTCTTCGACAAGCGCGGCGTCGGCCTGTCGGACCGCACCGCGCGCGTGCCGACGCTCGAGGAACGCATGGACGATCTGCGCGCCGTCATGGAGGCCGCGGGCAGCACGCGTGCCGCGATCGTCGGCATCTCCGAAGGCGGGCCAATGGCGCTGCTGTTCACCGCGACCTACCCCGAGCGGGTCTCCGCGCTCGCGCTGTGGGCGACCTTCGCGCGCATCAGCACTGCCCCCGACTACCCGCAGGGCACACCGCCCGAGGCGTTCGAGCACACGTTCCGGTTCATCGAACGCGCCTGGGGCACCGGCCACGGCGTGCGCGCGATCGCGATACAGGACGCGCCGCGCGAGCCGAGCATGCTGGCCCTGATGGCGCGCTTCGAACGCAGCGCCGCCACGCCCTCGGGAGCGATCAGCTGCCTGCGCTTTGCCGGCGAAGTCGACGTGCGCCACATCCTGCCGACGATCTCGGTACCGACGCTGGTGCTGCACCGCACCGGCGATCCCCTCGTTCCGGTGGTCCACGGCCGCTACCTCGCGGAGCACATCCCCGGCGCCCGCCTGCTCGAGCTGCCCGGCGACTTCCACCTCAGCGCCACCGGCCAGGATGGACCGATGCTCGACGGCATCGAGGAGTTCCTTGCCGGTGATCGCGTCGACCGGCCGATCGAACGCGTGCTGAAGACGGTGCTCTTCACCGACATCGTCGACTCCACCGCACACGCCGCGGCGCTCGGCGACCGGCGCTGGCGCGAGCTGCTCGACGCCCACGACGCGCTCCTGCGGCGCGAGATCGAACGCAGCCGCGGCGCGCTGGTCAACACGACCGGCGACGGCATCCTGGCCGCCTTCGACGGCCCGGCGCGCGCGATCCGCTGCGCGCAGGCGATCGTCGCGCAGGCACGCGGGCTCGGGCTCGAGCTGCGTGCCGGCGTGCACACCGGCGAGTGCGAGCTGCGCGGCAGCGATCTCGCCGGCATCGCCGTGCACATCGGCGCGCGCGTCGCGGCGCTCGCCGGGCCGGGCGAGGTGCTCGCGACGCGCACCGTTGCCGACCTCGTCGTCGGCTCCGGGCTGGCGTTCGCCGACCGCGGCACGCATGCGTTCAAGGGCGCCGGCGAGTGGCACGTCATGGCCGTCCAGTCCTGACCCGAGGGCGCGCACGCCCACGGGTTGCGCCTTTCGGCGTTGAAAGGAACCATGATGACCGATACCGAACGCTTTCTCGCGCGCTTCGCCGACTTCGGCGCGGCACCCGACCCCGAGAAGTATGAGCAGCTCTTCGATCCCGCCGACGGCACCGTGCTCCATCCCGGGATGCCCGCGCCGCTGCACCGCAACCAGGTGCGTGCCTACATGACGACTTACCTCGCCGGCGTCCCCGGCTTCCGCTTCACGATCGAGCAGTGGGCCGAGCGCAACGGCACCGTGTTCGTCGAGGCGCGCAACAGCGGCCGGCCGGGCGGTGGGGAGCCGCTCGACTGGCGCACCGTCTACTGGGTCACGCTGCGCGGCGATCGCGTGCTGCGCGGCCGCGCGTACGGCGATCGCGTGCCGCTGCTCGCGCGGCTGATGCCGGCGATGACGCTCGCCGAGGCAGCGGCGCTCGGCGCGCCGGCGCCGGGGCTGGCCGTCGGCGACAGGGAGGAAACCCCATAATGCCGCACCGGCAGCCGAACGCGTCCGCCCCGGTCACCCTGCTGTCCACCGCCGCCGCCACCGTCGCCTCGCTGCTCGACCAGGCGGGCGGCGTGGCACTGCGCTGTTTCCGCACCGAGGTCGACATCGACGACAAGGGCGGGCCGTGCGGGTACGATCCCGTCACCGCCGCCGATCGCGCCATCGAGGCGCTGCTGCGCGCCGGGCTCTCGGCGCGCTTCCCCGACCACGCGATCATCGGCGAGGAGCACGGACGCAGCGGCCCCGCCCAGGCGCCGGCGACGTGGATCATCGATCCGATCGACGGCACGCGCGCGTTCATCAGCGGCCTGCCGGAATGGGGTGTGCTGGTCGGCCTGACGTTCGACGGCGAGCCGATCGCCGGCTGGGCCGACATCCCGTTCCTCGGCGAGCGCTTCAGCGCCATCGCCGGCACCGGCACCTACCGGCGCGGCTCGCACCGCCAGCCGCTGCGCACCCGGCGCACCACCGCGCTCGACAGCGCGACGCTCTTCTGCACGCATCCGAACGTCTTCAAAGAGCCCGCGGAGCGCGCCGCCTTCGAGCGCCTCGCCGGGCGCGTGCGGCTGCAGCGCTACGGCGGCGACTGCTACTCGTACTGCCTGCTGGCGCTCGGCCAGCTCGATCTGGTCGTCGAGGGCAGCCTGCAGGCCTACGACATCGTGCCGCTGATGCCGATCATCGCCGCCGCCGGCGGTGTCGTCACCAACTTCGACGGCCAGCCGCCACTCGCTGGCGGCACCGTCGTCGCCGCCGCCACCCCCGAGCTGCACGCCCAGGCGCTCGCGGTGCTGCGCGAGCGCCTCTGAGGAGGGCAATCGACCGCGGATGCCGCGGACCGACCCGATTACGCGGAAAGACTGTCGGCGATGGTCGGGCTTCCCTCGCCCACGGCCCGAGTGCCGCGTAATCGGTTCGCTCAGCGCCATCCGCGGTAAATCGCCTCTCGCTCCGCCCTGCAGTCTGCGCTAGACCCGGCGCGTGTCCGCGCCGACTGGCGGTTGGTCGTCCAGGCTCTGGCATGTCGCCGCGGCGGTCGCGCTGCCCGGCGCGTGCTGGGTGCTCTACTTCCACGCGCTCGGTGCGGTGCCGCTGCATTCGACCGGCGAGGCGCGCGAGAGCGTGCAGGTCATCGATGCGGTCGAGCGCGGCGACTGGATCCTGCCGCTGCGCAACGGCACCGAGCTGCCCTCCAAGCCGCCGCTGTTCCACTGGAGCGCCGCGGCGATCGCGCTCGCCGCCGGGCGGGTCGACGAGTGGGCCGTGCGCCTGCCCGCGGCGCTCGCGGCACTGTTCGCCGTGCTCACCGTCGCCGCCTGGACCGCGCGGCGCTGGGATGCGGCGGCGGGCCTCTACGCCGGGTTCATGCTCGCCACCAGCGCGAACTGGATCCGCTGGGCGCGCAATGCGCGCACCGACCTGCCGCTCGTCGCCGGCATCACCGCCGCGTGTCTGTGCTTCGAGCGCGCCATCGCCAGCTCGCCGCCGGCGCCGCTGATGCTCTGGGGCTGGTATCTGGCGATGGGCCTCGCGACGCTCGCCAAGGGGCCGATCGGCCTCGTGTTGCCGCTGCTCGTCGCCGCCGGCTACCTGCTCGTCACCGGCCAGTTGCGGCGCGTCCGCGAGCTGCGCCTGCTGCCCGGCCTGGCGCTCGCCATCGCGCTGCCGGCGCTGTGGTATCTCGCCGCCGCGGCGGTCGGCGGCTGGCCGTTCGTGCGCAAGCAGCTGCTGCGCGAGAACGTCCTGCGCGCGCTCGGCACCGGCGCGGCACCGAGCAACGAATCCCATCCGGTCTGGTACTACGCGAGCGAGTTCCTCGCCGGCTTTGCGCCGTGGAGCGTCCTCGTCGTGCCGCTGGCGATCTTTCTCGTCCAGCAGCACCGCCGGCCCGAGGTCCTGCGCCCGTTCGTGTTCCCGCTCGTCTGGTTCGTCGTCACGCTGGCGCTGTTCACCGTCGCCGCCGGCAAGCGCGCCAACTACATCCTGCCCGCCTATCCGGCCGCGGCGATCCTGCTCGGCGCCTGGTGGAGCAGCCTCGCCCACGGCGGCGCCGGCGAGCGGCTGAGCGTCGGTGTACGCGCCGTGCTGCGCGGGGGCCTGCTGGTCGCGGCCGGTCTCGCGACGCTCACCGCGCTGCTGCTCGCGCTGCACGCCGCTGGCGCCGATCCGCTCGGGTGGATCGCGCCGCTCCTGCACCGCCGCGATCGCGCCAACCTGCCGCTCGTGCGCGCCGCGCTCGACGCGCATCCCGGCTGGGCGCTCGCCTGGGGCGCAACGCTGCTCGCCGCCGCGACGCTGCTGTGGCGCGACGCGCGGCGCACGATCCGCTGGCCGCGCGTGTTCGCCGCGATCGTGCTCGTCGTCGTCGCCAGCAGCGCGGTGATCACGCAGACCTACCTGCCGCTGCTCGCCGCCGATCGCACGTACAAGCCGTTCCTCGCCGAGGTGCGCGCCCTCGCCGACGGCCAGCCGCTCGCCTTCTACGGCCGCTTCGACTACGGCGCCGTGTTCTACGCCGGCCGCCACATCCCGAGCCTGGCCGGCCGCCTGCCCGATGCGGCCGCGCCGCTGCTCGTGCTGTTCCGCGAGCCCGAGTGGGAAGCCCTGGACGCGACCGAACGCGCCCGCGGCGCGATTCTCGCGCGCAGCACCGGCCGCGGCCCCGATGGCGATGCGGTGTTGCTGCTCGTGCGCATCGATCCGCCCCTTCGCGATCGGTCAGCCGACATCCGCAGATGACGCAGATTGCGCGGATGAATTGCTCGTCGGGAGCGCAGCGCTTCCTTTCGCGCACCGCCCCACCGGTCACTGGTCACCGGTCACCGGTCACTGTCCCCGCCCCCTGTTGCCGCCGCAAAAACAACCTGCCATTTCTCCGAGGCTGGCCCGGGCGGGGGTTGCTGCCACGCGTCCGCGCCGCGCACTCACCCACATCAAGCAGGAGGCAACGCCATGCGCACGAGACGGGAAGCGGTGATCGTCGCGACCGCCCGCACGGGGCTCGCGAAGTCGTTCCGGGGATCTTTCAACCTGACGCGGCCGGATGACATGGCCGCCGCCTGCGTGAAGGAAGTGCTCAAGAAAACGCCGCAGCTCGATCCGGCAGAGATCGACGACGTGGTGATGGGCACCGGCTTCCCCGAGGGGCCGCAGGGCTTCAACGTCGGCCGCAACGTCGCGGTCATGGCCGGCCTGCCGGTCAGCGTGCCGGGACAGACGGTCAGCCGCTTCTGCTCGTCGGGGCTGCAGGCGGTCGCCACCGCCGCGCACATGGTCGAGAATGAGGGCTCGGAGGCGGTGATCGGCGGCGGGCTCGAATCGATCACGATGATGCAGAACGACTTCAACAAGAACAATCTGTTCAACCCGTGGCTGATGGATCACAAGAAGGCGATCTACATGCCGATGGGCCTCACCGCGGAAGTCGTCGCCGAGCGCTACAAGGTGAGCCGCGAGGCGCAGGACGAGCTCGCGCTCGCCTCGCAGCAGCGCACCGCCGCGGCGCAGCAGTCCGGGAAGTTCAAGGACGAGATCTTCCCGATGACGGTCGAGATGGAGGTGAAGGACAAGGCGACGGGTGAAGTGTCGCGCAAGACCGTCACCATCGACCGCGACGAGTGCAACCGTCCCGACACCACCGCCGAGGGCCTCGCCAAGCTGCCCGGCGCCTTCAACCCGGCCGGCAGCGTCACCGCCGGCAACTCCTCGCAGTTCTCCGACGGCGCGTCGGCGACGCTCATCATGTCGGCCGACCGCGCCAAGGCGCTCGGCATCCAGCCGCTCGGCATCTTCCGCGGCTTCGTCGTCGCCGGCTGCGAGCCCGACGAGATGGGCATCGGCCCGGTGTTCGCCGTGCCCAAGCTCCTCGAGCGCAACGGGCTGAAGATCGACGACATCGACATCGTCGAGCTCAACGAGGCGTTCGCCTCGCAGGCGGTGTACTGCCGCGACCGCCTCGGCATCGACCCGGCGAAGCTCAACCCGAACGGCGGCGCGATCTCGATCGGCCACCCGTACGGCATGACCGGCTCGCGCATGGTCGGCACGCTGCTCCTCGAGCTGCG
>CBFGUK010000123.1:0-14121 GCA_965651925.1 uncultured bacterium
GTCGCCGTGGCCGCCGCCGTGCCCGTCGGTGTCCCCGTGGCGGTGAACGACGGGGTGGCCGTGATGCTCGGTGTCGCCGTCGCCGTGGCGGTTGCCGCGGCCGTGCCGGTCGGCGTGCCGGTGGGCGTCGAGGTCGGGGTATCGGTGATCGTGGCCGTCGCGGTCCCGGTCGGCGTGCCGGTGGGCGTGTCGACCGGTTCGGTGAAGGTGGCCGTTGCCGTGACCGTCGCCTCGGCCGTGGCGGTGTCGGTCGCGGTCGGCAGCGGCGTATTCGTCGCCGTCGCGGTGGTGGTCGCCGTTGCCGTCGCGGTCACGCTCGGCGTGCCGGTGCTGGTCGGCGAGGGCTCCTCGGTCGGCGTCGGCGTGGCGGTCGGTGTCGGCGTCTCGCCGGCCGCGACCACAATGCCGACCGCCTGCGGATTCGCATTCAGCGCGACCGGGGTCGGGGCGGTGTTGGTGGCCGTGTCGATGACGGAAAATGTGCCGCTGTTGGCCGCGGCACCGGCGTTCGCCACGTAGGCGCGCGTGCCGTCCGGGGTGACCGCGATGCTGAACGGCGACTGCCCGACGGCGATGGTGGACACCACGGTGTTCGTCGCCGTGTCGATCACGCTCACCGTGCCGGTGACGTTGACGACGTACACGGTATCGCCCTGCGGGCGCACGGCCACACTGACGGGGCCGGCGCCGACGGCGAGCGGCATGCCGACGACCGTGCGCGTCTCGACATCGATTACCGTGACGCTGGCGCTGCCGCCGTTGGCGACGTAGGCGCGCGGCGCCTCGAGGTCGGGGGTGATCGCCACGGCTTCCGGGTTGGTGCCGACCGCCGCGGTGCCGATGACCGTATTGGTGGTCGTGTCGATGAACGACACGGTATTCGAGCCACGGTTGGCCACCACCGCCACGCTGCCGTCGGCCGTGATGGCAATACCGGTGGGGTTGAAACCGACGGCAATCGGCGTGCCGATCACCGTGTTGGTGGTCGTATCAATGACCGCCACGGTGTGCTGCGCGCGCCGCGTCACGTACGCGCGATCGGCCGTCGGGCTCACCGCGATCGCCTCGGGCGAGCCGCCGATGGCGATGTTCGTCACCACCTGGCGGGTGTCGGTATCGATGACCGTCACCGTTCCCGACCCGGTATTGACGACGTAGGCGCGGTTGCCCGTGACGGCGATCATCATCGGATCCGTGCCGATGGGAATCGAGCCCATCTCGAGCATGTCGTCGGCGGTGTCGACGATCAGCACGGATTGCGATGTCCGGTCGGCGAACCAGGCGAACTGCTGCGCCTCGACGGCCGAAAGGGGCGTGATCAGCACGGTGAGCAGCGCCGACAGAGAAGCGAAACGGCGCATCAGGCGGAACGCGGTCGGGCTCAGATTCATCCCATCCTCACGACAAGTGGCGTACCCTGCGCGTGCGACCCGTCGTGCGAAGACACCGACGGGATGGTCGGGAAGCACGCAGGGGGGCGAGCGCGGCGCGAATCTCTTAGACAACGGGACGGGTCACGTCAAATTAAACATGGGACGCAGCAGCGTCCGCGCCGCGCCCGAGACCCCGCGGCCGTTGGCCTGCCGTCGCAAAAGCCGAGGACGGACCGCCTTTACTGCCCGGCAGCCGGGGTAGCGCCGCCCGCCGGCGTCGGCGGTTCGGCCAGCGCCACGCCGGTCAGCATCAAATTGCGCGATCCGCGCCGCCGCCAGCCGGTCAGGATCAATGGCTGCGCCGGCGTCGCGGTCGCCAGCACGCGCATCTGCGCGGCATCGCCGAACAGGAAGAGCGTCGGATCGTACGGCTCGAGCGCCGAGAGGATCGACAGGGCGAGGCGGCCGCTGTTCAGCACCCGCATGTCGGAGAGGTGAAAGTCGTACACCGTGCGCGTGAAACCGACCCCGAGCGTCAGGTCCCAGCCGCCGGTCTCGCCGGCCAGGGGTGCCCCGATGTGCCCGCGCAGCTCGAGCAGATCGGGTGGCTCGGGCACACCGGGGAACTCGTCGAGCTGCGCGCTGCCGGATGTCGCGACGAGGAGGCTGACCGCCGCCGCGAGCACGGCCGCGGTCGTCCGGCTGAACCGGCGATGAAGCAGGCGGGGCATGACCTTTCTTGCCTTCCTGCCGCGAATCATGGCTTGATGCGCCCGCTCCGCCAAGCCTGCCACTGCCGTCATGCCGATCGACAAGGATTCGTTTCGCCGCGTGCTTGCCAACTTCGCCGCCGGAGTGACGGTGGTGACCACCCTCGACACCGCCGAACGGCCGCACGGCCTGACGGCGACGGCGTTCTCCTCGGTATCGCTCGATCCGCCGCTGGTGCTGGTCTGCATCGACCGCAAGGCCGAGACCTTTCCACACTTCGAAGCGGCCGGCGCGTTCGCGGTCAACTTCCTGGCGCTCGATCAGCGCGAGATCTCGCAGCGCTTCGCGAAATCCGGCGGCGACAAATTCAGCATGACCGCCTGGCGGCGCGGCGTGCTCGGCCTGCCGATCCTCGAGGGCACCATCGGGCATGTGGAATGCCGCATGCGGCATGCGTACGCCGGCGGCGACCACGCGATCTACGTCGGCGAGATCGAGGCGGCCGATGCCGGCGATGGCGCGCCGCTGCTGCACTTCCGCCACGCCTATCGCCGGCTCGAGGACGTCTGAGGCCGGCAGGGATGCCGTCGTGACCCGCGCCGTCGGTGCCATCGTCCTCGCCGCCGGGCGCAGCACGCGCTTCCGGTCGGCGCGATCGAAGCTCGTCCATCCGCTCGCCGGGCGTCCGCTGATCCAGTGGCTGCTCGGCAGCCTGCGCGGCCTGGCCGTCGAGCCGCTCGTGATCGTCGTCGCACCCGACGGCGACGCGGTGCGCGCCACGTGCGGCGACGGCGTCCGGTTCGCCGTCCAGGCCGCACCGCGCGGCACGGGCGATGCGGTGCGGGCCGCCGAGGCGGAGCTGGCCGGATTCGATGGCAGCGTGCTGCTGCTCAATGGCGATCTGCCGCTGCTGCGCCCGGAAACGCTCGAACGGCTGATCGCCGCCCACGCGGCCGGCGGCGGACAGCTGACGCTCGCGACCGGCCTCGTCGACCAGCCGCATGGCTGGGGGCGGATCGTGCGCAGCGGCGATCGCGTGCGCGCCATCGTCGAGGAACGCGATGCGACGCCCGCCGAGCGCGCGATCCGCGAGGTCAACGTCGGCCTGTACTGCGTGCACGCGCCGCTCCTCTTCGCCCTGCTGCGCCGCGTCGAGCCGAACAACGCCCAGGGCGAGATCTATCTCACCGACATCGTCGCCCTTGCCGCCGGCGATGGCGTGCCCGTCGAAACGGTCGCCATCGACGTCGCCGAAGTCGGACAGATCAACTCGCGCGCGGAGCTCGCGGCCATGGAACAGCTTGTGCGGACCCGGCTCGTCGCTCAGTGGATGGACGCCGGCGTGACGTTCGAAGATCCGGCCACGGCCTACCTCGGCCCGGACGTGCGCATCGGCCGCGACACGGTGATCGGTCCCCACGTCCACCTGCGCGGCCGCACCACGATCGGCGAGCGCTGCCGGATCGACGGCTCGGCGTTTCTGACCGACTGCACGATCGGCGACGACGTGCTCCTGCGCTTCGGGGTCGTCGCCACCGAGAGCAGCATCGCCGCCGACTGCCAGATCGGCCCGTTTGCACACCTGCGCCCGAAGACGCGGCTCGGCGAAGGCGTGCACATCGGCGACTTCGTCGAGACCAAGAACGCGCAGCTCGGTCCGGGCAGCAAGGCGAACCATCTCGCCTACCTCGGCGATGCCGAGATCGGCCGCGACGTGAACATCGGCGCCGGCACGATCACGTGCAATTACGACGGCTTCGCCAAGCACCGGACGGTGATCGGCGACCGGGTCCAGGTCGGCAGCGATACGACGCTGGTCGCCCCCTTGACCGTCGGCGACGACGCCTACATCGCCACCGCGACCACCGTCCGCGAGGACGTCGCCCCGGGGGTGCTGGTCTTCAATTCCCGCGACCAGCAGACCCGCCCCGGCTGGGTCGAGCGCTTCCGCGCCCGCTGGAAAGGCAGGGAGCGCAAATGAAGCCCTTCAACGCGGAGGCACCGAGGCGCTGAGCCGCAGAGGCTCTGTCCGGATCACCCACCCTCTGCGTGCCGCGGCGTCTCTACGACTCTGCGTTGAAGAAAGGCTCGGCTTTCTCGGCTGCGCGGCCCGCGCTATAGCTCGAACGTCATGTTCACCACCTTCCGGGCACCCGCGAAGCGGCCCCGGCAGATCAGCCCGATCGAGGACGCCATTGCCGACATCAAGGCCGGCAAGATGGTCATCCTCATGGACGACGAGCATCGCGAGAACGAGGGCGATCTGTGCATGGCGGCGAGCAGGGTGACGCCGGCGGCGATCAACTTCATGGCGAAGTATGGCCGCGGCCTGATCTGCCTGGCGCTGCCCGAGGAGCACATCCATCAGCTCGGCCTGTCGATGATGGTGCCCGACAACCGCGCGCCGCTCGGGACCGCGTTCACCGTGTCGATCGACGCGCGCGAGGGCGTGACGCACGGCGTTTCGGCGCAGGACCGCGCCGCGACGATCCAGACGGTCATGCGGCCCGGCGCGAGCGCGGCCGACATCATCATCCCGGGGCACGTCTTTCCACTGCGCGCGCGGCGCGGAGGGGTGCTGGTGCGTACCGGGCAGACCGAAGGCGGCGTCGACCTCGCCCGCCTCGCCGGCCTGCCTCCCGGGGCGGTGATCTGCGAGATCATGAACGAGGACGGCAGCATGGCGCGGCTCGCCGATCTCGAGCGCTTCGCCGCGCGGCACGAGCTGAAGATCTGCACCATCGCCGATCTGATCCAGTATCGCCTGCGCTGCGACTCGCTCGTGCACCGCGTCGCCGAAGCGACGCTGCCGACGCGCGTCGGCGGGCCGTTCACCGCCTACGTCTACCGCAGCGACGTCGACGACGGCGAACATCTCGTGCTCGTGCACGGCACGATCACGCCCGACGAGCCGGTGCTCGTGCGCACCCATGCCGAGTACCTGCCCGGCGACGTGTTCGGCTCGACCGATCGCGATACCGCGGCGCTGCTGCACCGGTCGATGGAGATGATCGTCAAGGCCGGCCGCGGCGTGGTGCTCTACCTGCGCCGCAACGCCCAGGGCGTCGAGCTTCTCGACCGCCGCCGGCCGCGCGAGACCGCGCGCCGCCCGAGCACGGAATCCGCCAACCGCGCGATGGATTTCCGCGAGTACGGCGTCGGCGCGCAGATCCTGCGCGACGTCGGGCTCGGCAAGATCCGCCTGATCACGAACTATCCGCGCCGCATGGTCAGCCTGCCGGGGTACGGGCTCGAGATCGTCGAGTGCGTGCCGATCAAGCTGCCATCGCCGCGCCCGGCGCGCGCCCGGACGAGGACCGCGGTGAAGCCGGCGCCGCTGCGCCGCGCTCACTCGAAGAGCGCGGCCAGACGTTCGAGCTCGAACGCGTAGAACGCGCCGCCGCTGAACCCGTAGCGCGCCGCCGCGCCCTCGAGCCCGCCGCTGGCGCCAGCGTAGAAGGTCCAGTTGCCGTATGTCACCTGCGGCCCGCCGCGGATTTCGGCAAAGTCGTTGTCGAAGCGCGACCCGGTCGCCCCCGCCACCTCGAGCAGCCCGCGCACGCCCCACCGGCCCGGTTCGCGTGTCCCGAGAAACGGCGTGACCAGCGCGATGTCGTACGTGAAGAGATCGTCCTGCCCCTCGCCCGACGTGCCAGCAAAGCCCGGATTGCCGAGGATGGCCAGGCCGAGGTTGAGATGTGCGGCATAGCCGGCGAACCGCTTCGAGCCGAGCAGCTGGATCAGGAAGTCGGTCTCGTCGGTGCCGAGCCGCTTCGCCTTGCTCGCGTTCGGCAGCTTGACCCCGAAGCGCACGCCCGTGCCGGGGATCCACGTGCGCTCGCTCACCGCCCAGATCTTGGTGAACAGGCGCGCATCGCCGCCGCCGTATTCCGAGCGGCGGCCGCCGCTGATCGTGTTCTCCTCGAGCGCGAGGAACTCGTAGCTCGCCTGGATCTCGACGACGTCGGCCGGTGCGACGCGGAACGCCAGCTCCGGCACGCTGGTCAGGCTCTGCCATTTGATGTCGCCGCGCGGCGTGAACGGCGGAAACCGCGCGTCGTTGCGGTACGCGGCGCCGAGTCCGATCTCCGCACGGCCGCCGCCGAGCGTTTCGGCAGTTTCGGCGGCGAGCGGCGCGAGCCACTCGCCACGGGCCGGGGCGGCGCCG
The DNA here is from genome assembly GCA_965651925.1 of uncultured bacterium. Lineage (GTDB taxonomy): Bacteria > Desulfobacterota > Binatia > HRBIN30 > CADEER01 > CBFGUK01. Next base: position 6,253 of record CBFGUK010000123.1, read on the forward strand.
GCGAGCACCGCACAGCACACGACGAGGAAGGGCAGCAGTCCCGGGCGGCGCATGACCGCGGCCGCTTATCGACGCGCCCCCGGAATTGCAACCGTCAGCCCCCTGTGGAAGCATCCGTCGACGTCATGCGTCGCGCGAGTTCCAGGCTGCTCCTGCTGCTCGGCGCGCTCGCCGTGGCGGTCCCGGTCGCCGCGGCCGAGCCGAAGGTGACCTTGGTCATCCGGCCCGCCGCGGATGTCGTGGCACGCGGCAGCGCGCTCGCCGTCACCGTCGAAGCGGAGATCGCCGACGGCTGGCACATCAACAGCCACGAGCCGACCGAGAAGTTCCTCGTGCCGACGACGCTGTCGCTGCAGCTGCCGGACGGCGTCACGACGACCGCCGTCGAATACCCCGCGGCGGAGACCAGACGCTTCGCGTTCGCCGGTGACGTCGAGCTGCAGGTCTACGAGGGCACCGTGCCGATGCGCACGACGCTGCGCGTCCCGGACTCGTTCGCCGCCGACACGCTGACGATCGATGCGGCGCTGCGCTACCAGGCGTGCGACGACACGACCTGCCTGCCGCCGACGCGTGCGCACGCCACCGCCGCGGTGCCGATCGGCGCCGGTGCCGGCGGCGCCGCGCCGCCGGTGGGCGACGGTTCCTCGGGCGCACTCGTCGACGACGAGGCGACGCGCTTTGCCGCGCTGCTCGACGGCCGTGGCCTGATCGCCACGCTCGGCGTGATGCTGCTGCTCGGCGCCGGCCTCAACCTGACGCCGTGCGTCTACCCGCTGATCTCGGTGACCATCGCCTACTTCGGCGGCCCGCGCGCCGGGCGCGCGCACGTCGCCTGGCTCGGCTCGCTCTACGTGCTCGGCATCGCCCTGTCGTTCTCTACCCTCGGGCTCGTCGCCGCCCTGTCCGGCGGCCTCTTCGGCGCCGCGCTGCAGCAGCCGGTGGTGGTGCTGGGGATTGCCGGACTGATGGTGGTGCTGGCGCTGGGCAGCTTCGGGCTCTACCAGTTCCGCCCGCCCGCCGCGCTGCTGCGCTGGGCCGGCGGCACCGCGCACGGTGGCGCCGGGGCGCTGTTCATGGGGCTGACGATGGGGATCGTCGCCGCGCCCTGTGTCGGTCCGCTGCTCCTCGGCCTGCTGACCTTCGTCGGGACCCGCCAGGATGCGCTGCTCGGCTTCGCCCTGTTCTTCGCGCTGGCGCTCGGCATGGGGCTGCCGTACCTGGCGCTCGCCCTAGCCGCCGGCTCGGTCCGCACCCTGCCGCGCTCGGGGGAGTGGCTGGTGTGGATCGAGCATCTGTTCGGCTGGCTGCTGTTGTGCCTGGCCGCCTACTTCCTGTCGACCATCGCGCCCGCGCCGATGCGCCCCTGGGTGCTGCCCGCCACGGTCGCCGCCGCCGGCCTGCACCTCGGCTTCCTCGATCGCGCCGGGCGGGCGCTGCGCGGCTTCCCGGCTCTCAAGGCGACCGTCGGGGTGGTGCTGCTCGCCGGCGCGGTCTGGCTGGCGCGCCCGGCCGATCCCGCACAGGCGATCGCCTGGGAACCGTTCGAGCGCTGGATCGAGAGCCGTGACGGCGGTGCCGGCTCGGCGCGGCCGACGCTGCTCGAGTTCGGTGCCGAGTGGTGCATCCCCTGCCGGGAGATGGAGGTCAGCACGTATGCCGATGCCGACGTGGTGCGCGAGGCGAGCCGTTTCCGCATGGTCAAGGCCGACCTCACCGAGGAGAGCGACCATTCCGACATCGTGCGGCGCGAATTCGGCGTGCGCGGCGTGCCGACGGTCATCCTCTTCGCCCCGGGTGGCGTCGAACGCCAGCGCCTGGTCGGCTACATCGGCCCGGACGAAATGCTCGCCGCGATGCGGGCAGTCCGTTGACTCGCGGACCAATACACGCGAAGAGCCGTAGAACGCCCTGACGCCGCTCCGCGGCGCGGCGACATCATCGTGCGCGATCACCCCGTCACCTTCGATTCACTGCCGATCGCCGATCCCGTGCGACGCGGCATCGAGGCGGTCGGCTTCGAGGTTTGCACGCCGATCCAGGCGAAGTCGCTGCCCGTGTCGCTGACCGGCAAGGACGTCGCCGGCCAGGCGCAGACCGGTACCGGCAAGACCGCGGCGTTCCTCATCACCGTCTTCACCCGCCTGCTGAAGCATCCGAACCGCACCGAGGGGCCGCGGGCGCTGATCATCGCGCCGACGCGCGAGCTGGTCGTGCAGATCCTGCACGACGCGCAGGGACTCGGTGAGTTCACCGGCCTGACCTTCCAGGCGGTCTACGGCGGCGTCGATTACGCCAAGCAGCGCGAGGAGCTGCGCGCCGGCGTCGACGTGCTGATCGGCACGCCGGGGCGGCTGATCGACTACTTCAAGCAGCGCGTCTACACGCTGCGGCACATCGAGGTGCTGGTCATCGACGAAGCGGATCGCATGTTCGACATGGGCTTCATCGCCGACCTGCGCTTCCTGCTGCGCCGCCTGCCGCCGTTCGACAAGCGCCAGTCGATGCTGTTTTCCGCGACGCTCAACTGGGACGTGATGGAGCTCGCCTACGAGCACATGAACGATCCGGTGAAGGTCGCCGTCGAGCCGGAGAAGGTCACCGCCGAAAAGGTCGAGCACGTGCTCTTCCACGTCGGCCGCCACGAGAAGCTGCCGCTGCTGCTCGGTCTGCTGCAGCGCGAGCAGCCCGAGCGCGCGCTGTTCTTCGTGAACACCAAGCGCGAGGCCGAGTGGCTCGCGCATCGCCTCGAGGATCACGGCTATCGCGCCGCGGCGCTCACCGGCGACCTGCACCAGCGCGTGCGCCTGCGCGTGCTGCGCGAGTTCAAGGCCGGCGAGCTGCCGTTCCTGATCGCCACCGACGTCGCCTCGCGCGGGCTGCACATCGAGGGCGTCACGCACGTTTTCAACTACGACGTCCCGCAGGATCCCGAGGATTACGTGCACCGCATCGGTCGCACGGCGCGCGCCGGCGCCTCGGGTAAGGCGCTGACGCTCGCCTGCGAGAGCTACGTGATGGCGCTCGAGGCGATCGAGAACCTGATCGGCTTCAAGCTGCCGTCGGTGCACGTCGAGGACGAGATGCTCGTCAAACCCGTGCCGCCGACCCGCCGGCCACGCGCCGAGCGGGCCGCGGTGCACGGCGGACGCGACCGGGGGCGCGGCTCGGGCGGACCGGGGCCGCGCCCGCGCGCCGCCGGCGACAGCCGTCCCGCTGCCGCGGCCGAAGGCGGCAGCGAGGCCACGGGGGACGGCGCGCCGGCCTCGCGCCGGCGCCGGCGCCGCCGGTCGTCACAGGGGGCGGGCAATGTTCGGCACGATCAAGCGCATCGTGAAGGATAAGGGCTTCGGCTTCATCGTTCCGGACGACGGCAGCGACGAGGTGTTCTTCCACCGCTCGCGCATGGCCCCGAAGGTCTACTTCGAGGATCTGCGCGAGGGTGACGACGTCGAGTTCCAGGTGCGCCGCGGCGACAAGGGGCCGCAGGCGTTCAACCTCAAGCCGCGCTGACGCGCGCCCCGCGTGGCGGATGCCCAGCGGGCAGGCGGTGAGCGGCAGCGTCGGGACGCCGGTGTTCCGTTGCCCCGCGTCTCCATGCCATCCAGGATCGTGAGATGAAGCCGGTCGCCAGCCGTTCCGAGGCGCTCGCCCCCGCGGCCGTGGCGCTGCCGGATGCGCGCACGCGCTGGCTGACGCTCGCCGCCCCGGTGGTCAGCGGGCTGCTGATCGCAGCGTCGTGGCTCGAGTTCTCACTTTGGCCGCTGGCGTGGATCGCGTTCGTGCCGCTGCTCTGGGCGCTGGACGGCGCGCCGACGCGGCGCGCGGCGCTGCGCATCGGCCTGCTCGCCGGCCTCGCGACGAACATCCCCGCCTTCTACTGGCTCGTCTACACGATGCACGTGTTCGGCGGGTTTCCGGTTCCGCTGGCGCTGTTCTTCTATGCCTGCCTGTCGCTGTTCAGCTCGCTGCAGTTCGTGCTCCTCGCCGCCGGCCTGCGCGCGCTCGGATCCGGCCCGCTCGCCCTCGCGGCGCCGGCCCTGTGGGTGACGCTCGAGTTCTGGTTCCCGAACCTCTTTCCGTGGCGCATGGCGAACAGCCAGCTCGAGGTGCCGCTGCTGCTGCAGAGCGGCGATCTCGCCGGCCCGTACCTGCTGAGCTTCGTCATGGTGTGGGTGGCCGCCGGGGTGGCGCTCGTGCTGCGCGGCACGCGCCGGTTCGCGCCGCTCGGTCTCGCGCTCGCCGCGGCGCTCGCGCTCGTCCTCTACGGCGCCGTCCGCATGCCGCAGATCGCCGACGCCATTGCCGCCGCGCCGTCGGTGCGCGTCGGGCTCGTGCAGGGCAACATCGGCATCCGCGAGAAGGGCAACGTCGCGCTGTTCGACGTCAACCTCGACACCTATCGCGAGCTCTCGGGACCGCTCGCGTCCGAAGTCGACCTGCTCATCTGGCCGGAGACGGTCTCCCAGCACTGGGTCGAGGCCGGCGCCGAGCGGATCCCGCCGCAGCATCATCCGTATGCAGGCAGTCCTGCGCCGCTGATCTATGGCGGTCTCGCGTACGACTATCCCCCCGGCGGCGGCGAGGCGCGCATGTTCAACAGCGCCTTCCTCGTCGCCGGCGACGGCCGCGTGCACGGCCGCTACGACAAGCGGGTGCTGATTCCGTTCGGCGAGTACATCCCGGGCGCCTCGCTGCTGCCGTCGCTCTACGCGCTGAGCCCGCAGACGAGCCAGTTCACCCCCGGTGAGCGGCTGACGACGCTCGATGTCCCCGGCCGCATCCGCGTCGCGCCGCTGATCTGCTACGAGGACACCCCCGCCGACATCGCGCGGGCGATGACCGCGCGCGGCGCCGAGCTGCTGCTGACGATCTTCAACGATGCGTGGTTCGGCCGCTCGATGGCGCCGTACCAGCACGAGGCGATCGCCGTCTGGCGCGCGGTCGAGAACCGCCGCTACTTCGCCCGCGTCGGCAATGCCGGCGTCACCGGCCTCGTCGACCCGTTCGGCCGCGTCGTCGACCGCCTCGGCATGTTCACCGCCGAGACGCTCGTCGCCGACGTGCGCCCGCTGCAGCTGACGACCATCTACTCGCGCTTCGGCGACGTGTTCCCGTGGACGCTGACCGCCATCGTCGCCGTCGCGCTGTCCTGGGCGCTGCGCCGCCGCACGCCCTGAGACGCCCCGGGACTGCTCCCGGCGACCGGGCACCCTGGGACCGCGGGCGTCCCGCCCGCATCATGAACGGAGCGCACGTTGCCGCCGCGCTGCGCTGCGGGCGAGCCGCCCGCGCTCCCGGGGGGCGTGCCCGGGCGACCGCCTCGTCTTAGCGCCGGGCGGACGCTGCGGAACGCGACAGTGTCGCCAGGGCGGCGACGGCGGTGACGTTCAGGATGGCGAAGGCGGCGAAGACCGGCTGGTAGCTGCCGGTGGTGTCGAAGACGCGGCCGGCGATGAGGGGACCGAGGGCGCCGCCGGGGACGAGGGCGAGGAGCAGCAGGCCGTAGACGCGCGCGAGCAGCGCGTCGCCGAAGCGCTGGGCGATGATCAGCGGGATGACGACGTCCTCGGCGGCGGTGGCAAAGCCGTGCAGGCCGATGAAGGCGGGCAGGGCGCCTGGGATGTGCGGCACGAGCAGCAGGCCGGAGGCGATGGCGATGAGCGCGAAGTTGCCGATCACCGCCGGGCGGGCGCCGAGCCGGTCGGCGATGGCGCCGGCGAGCAGCTTGCCGCCGATGCCGAGGGCCAGCGTCAGGCTGAATCCGCCCGCCGCCGCGAGCTGCGAGTACCCGAGATCGCCGAGGAAGGCGACGAGGTGCGCGTTGAGCCCGATGCGGTACAGGTAGAAGACAAACAGCACCCAGAAGAGCAGCCAGAAATCGCGCTGGCGCAGGACGGCGCGCCAGCCGGCGCGTGCCGGCGCGGCGGCACGATCCGCCGGACGCGGCGGCGCCGGGCCGACCGCGAGTGCGGCGGGCACGAGCAGCAGCGCCAGCACGGCGCCGATGCCGAGGAAGGCATGGCGCCACGAGCCCGCCGCGAGCGCGAGACCGGCGAGCGGGACGAGCGCACCGCCGAGGTTCGAGCCGACGTACACCGCGCCGAGCGCGAGGCCGCGGCGCGCCGCGAAGCGCGCGGCGATGGCGGCGCCGGTCGGCAGATCGCCGAGACAGGCGACGGCGATGCCGACCGCGAGCGCAATGGCGTAGAACTCGGCGGGCGTGCGCATGAGCCCGGCGGTGGCGAGCGCGCCGCTCATCAGCAGCGCGCCGGCGACGAGCACGACGCGCGGCCCGCGCCGCTCGGTGAGCCAGCCGACGAGCGGGCCGGCGAGCGCCACGGTGGTGCTCATCACCGGCATCGCGGCCGCGTAGGCAGTACGCGACCAGCCGAGATCGTCGACCACCGGCGTCAGGAAGACCGGGAAGACGTACCCACCGGCGCCCATGCCGACCTGGCAGAGGAGGCAGGCGACGACGACGCGCTGGTCGGATCGCACGGTGGGAGCTGTCAGCGGACAGCTGTCAGCTGTCAGCTGTCAGCCAGATCGTTCCGGCTGACAGCTGATGGCTGACAGCTGACCGCTCCTCAGTATCCCTGCAGCGCGGCGAAGCGCTCGCGGTGGAACGCGGCGTCGCCGAAGGTCAGCTCCGCGGCGCGGGCGCGCTTGAGGAAGAAGCCGATGTCGTGCTCGTCGGTCATGCCGATGCCGCCGTGCATCTGCACGCCCTCGTTGCCGGCGAGGAGGTACGTGTCCGAGCAGCGCGCCTTGGCGACCGACACGATCTGCGCCGCCTGCGGATGCGCTTCATCGAGCGCCATCGCCGCCGCCATGACCGTCGAGCGCGCCAGCTCGATCTCGGTGAACACATTCGCGGCGCGGTGCTTGAGCGCCTGGAAGGAGCCGATCGGCACGCCGAACTGCTGGCGCGTCTTGAGATAATCGAGCGTCATCGCGAACGCCGCATCCATGCCGCCCAGCATCTCGGCGCAGAGGCCGACCGTGGCGCGGTCGATGACCTCGCCGAGCAGGGCGCCGCCGCGGTCGACCGTGCCGAGCACCGCGTCGTCCGGCAGCGCGACCTCGTCGAACTGGACGAGCGCCGCGTTGCGGCCGTCGAGTGTCCACTGGCGTGTGACGCGCAGTCCCGGCGCATCGCGCCCGACGAGGAACAGCGTGATGCCGTCCGCCTCCGCCGCTTCGCCGCGCGTGCGGGTGCTGACGATCAGGTGATCGGCGACGTGCCCGTCGGGCACCAGGCGCTTTTCGCCGCGCAGGCGCCAGCCGTCGCCGGCGCGTTCGGCGCGCATCGCGACACGGCAGTGATCGTAGCGGCTGCCGGCTTCCTGCCACGCCACCGTGAGCAGGCGCTCGCCGGCGATCACCGCCGGCAGCAGCGCCGCGCGCTGCGCGGCGGTCCCGCCGCGCGCGATCGCGCTGCCGCCGAGCAGCACGGTGGCGAGAAACGGCTCGGGCATGAGCCCCTTGCCGAACTCCTCGAGCACCAGCGCGAGCTCCTTCATGCCGAGGCCGAGGCCGCCGTCCGCTTCGCTGAACGGAATGCCGATCCAGCCGAGCGCCGCGATCTCCGCCCACAGCGCACGCGAGAAGCCGTCCGCGTCCTTCGTGTCGCGCAGCGCGCGGATGCGCCGCAGCGAGGACTTTTCGCGCACGAACGCCGCGGCGCTGTCGCGCAGCAGCCCCTGTTCTTCTGTCAACGTGAATTGCATGCAGGACCTCTTTCGCGGGCTGTCAGCCGTCAGCGATCAGCAGTCAGCCCGAGTCGGTCGGCTGACCGCTGAGTGCTGATCGCTGACGGCGGCCTGCCGGACTGAGCCGAAGCGCACCGATGCAGAGCGATCGGTG
>CBFGUK010000124.1:0-14076 GCA_965651925.1 uncultured bacterium
CTTCCTCACCATCGTCGGCGACGCGTTCGGCCGGCCGCTGATCGACCAGCTCGACAGGCACCAGTACGACCTCTCGAAGTTCGGCATCATCCTCTCCGGCGGCGCGATCCTCACGCCGGCGCTGAAGGACGCCTTCCTCGAGCGCATCCCGCACCTGATGATCATCGACGGCTTCGGCGCCTCGGAGACCGGCGGTCAGGGCCAGCAGGTGTCGCTCCCCGGGCAGAAGGCGACGACCGGCTCGTTCAAGATGAACGAGCAGACGCTGGTCCTGCGGCAGGACCTCGGCGCGCCGCTCGCACCGGGCAGCAGCGAGAGCGGCTGGCTGGCGCGCACCGGCCACGTGCCGCTCGGCTACTTCAAGGACGCCGAGAAGACGGCGAAGACCTTCCCGGTCATCGCCGGCCAGCGCTACGCCGTGCCCGGTGATCATGCGACGGTCGCGGCCGACGGCACGATCACCGTCCTTGGCCGCGGCTCGGTGTCGATCAACTCCGGCGGCGAGAAGATCTATCCCGAAGAGGTCGAGAAGGCGCTCAAGCACCACCCATCGGTGTACGACGCCGTCGTCGTCGGCACGCCGAACGAGCGCTTCGGCCAGCAGGTCACCGCCGTCGTGCAGACGCGCACCGGCGAGACGCCGACGCCCGAGGAGCTCACCGAGTTCGCCGCCCGCCACCTCGCCCGCTACAAGCTGCCGCGCACCATCATCTTCGTCGACGAGATGGTGCGCTCGCCGTCGGGCAAGGCCGACTACCGCTGGGCGAAGAAGCTCGCCTACGAGCACCTCGGCATCACGGAGTAGTCGAGAATCTTCAACGCGGAGACGCGGAGCCCCGAAGGAGAGACGGCGTCCGGATGGCGCCAGCGGAACCCCATTGTTGAGGAGGTTGCGCAAGCACAATCCAACCCCGGTGTCTCGGCGTCGCTCTGCGCCGCGTCTCTGCGTTCATCCTTTTCTGTTAGATCAAGGCTCGCCGTGGTCGGCGACCGATGGGAGCGGCGGTTGTGCCGGTCGTCGGCGCGGGGCCGACGGAGACGGCGCGAAGCCGGGCGCGGATTGCGCGCCCTGCCCGTCAGCCGGCGCGCAGGCGGCGGGCGAGCGACTCCTCGCCGAGCGGCGTGCGGTGCTTGACGCGCAGGCTGTCGGCCCACTCGCGGGCGAAGTCGCGCTGCGTGTAGCGGTTGATCGCCGCGGTGATCAGCATCGCGAGGACACCGCCGACGGTGGCGAGCGCCATGTCCTTCTGCGCGTCCCAGACATCGCCCTGGGTGCCGAGGTAGGCGGTGCCGAGCTCGCCGCCGAAGACCGTCGCCGCCCCCCACTCGATCAGCTCGTACAGCGCCGAGGTCGCCATCACGACGTCGAGCGGCAGGTAGTAGCCCCAGAAGCCGCGCACCTCGGCGACGCGCAGGAACACCTCGCGCGCCGGATAGGCGAGCAGCAGCCCGTAGCTGAAGTGCACCAGGCGGTCGTAGTGATTGCGCTCCCAGGCGGTCACGCTCGACAGCGTGCGGCCGGTGAGCGCCTCCACCCACCGGTCGTACGGCACCAGCGAATACGTGTAGTGCGAGCCCACCGTGTGCAGGCACATGAAGAGGAAGAGCAGCGTGTACGAGATGCGCGACAGCGGCAGGGCACGATGCGTGGCGATCAGCACCGCCACGGCGGCGAAGAGCAGCGCGTTCTCGAGCAGCCAGTCGGCGCGGTCGTGCGGCCGGATGCCGGACCACACCGAGACGACGGCGAGCAGCGCCAGCAGCAGCCGCGGATAGCGCCGGTGCGAGAACCACGACTCGGAGCCCGCCATCGCGCTCCCGGAAACCACTCGTCAGGGCAGAAGGCAACTGCGCCAGAAGATCACACCGCCAGGACGCCAGGGATGCCAGTCAGGACGCAGGCCCGGATGCGGCAGGTGCACCGGTCTCATTCGGACCTGGCGTCCGTGACGTTCCTGGCGGGTCTGCGCCTTACGCGCCGGCGCGGGCGAGCACGCGCTCGATGCGCGCCAGCATGTGCGCCGCGGCCTGCGCGGCGTCGCGCTCGTGCGCGCGGGCCATCGGCACGTGGCGCAGGATGCCGTCGCGCGTGAACCAGGTGATGAGCCCCGAGGCGCGGTTGCCGCGCATCATGACGAGCATGTGGCGCAGCACCCGGTCGAGCAGCGGGTCGGGCGGGCCGGGCGCGAGCCAGGCGCGCGCCACCACGACGTGCTCGAGGACGTCATCGCCGAGCTCCGCGGCGGCGGCCGACACCAGCGTCGGCGCGGCCTGCAGGACGTGGCGCATCACCGTCCGCTGCTCGCTGCCGTCGCCGGCGGCGCCATGCACGAGCGCGAGGTTCACCCACGCCGACAGGCGCGTGGTGAAGATCGCGTTCGAACGCCGGAGTTGCTCGCGCGCCTCGTCGAGCCGCCCGAGCAGCCGGTAGGCCTCGCCGCGGCAGATCAGTGCTACCGGGCCTTCGGTGTCGTGCATGACGCGGATGCCCTCGGCGCAGGTGGCGAGCGCCCGCTCGGGATCGCCGGCCAGGATGTCGAGCCAGGTGAGCCCGTACCACGCCCAGCGGGTCTCGCGGCGGATCGCGATCGCCGCCTCGAGGTCGGCGCGCGCCGCGGCGTAGCGCCCGAGCCAGAGGTTGAGCTCGCCGCGGTGCACGACCGGCATCGACGACGTCGGGAAGCGCGCCGCGAGCGCGTCGAGCGCGCGAAAACACGCCTCCGGCGGCGCGATGCGGATCAGCTCCAGCGCCTGGCGCGAGAGGATGCGCGGCGACTCCGAGGCGGGCACGCGCGCCAGCGTGCCGTCGGGGCGCACCCAGGTGCCGGTCGGCGTGCGGTTGCCGCGCAGCGCCGCGAGCGACTGCTCGACGGCCGCGGCGAGCGCGTCGGTCCGCTCGCCCGCCAGCGCGCGGGCGGCCGCCGGAGCGGTCGCCGTCAGCTCCGCCCGCAGCTCGTCGCGCGCCGCCTGTATGCCGCCGTCCGGCCGTTGGTGGCGGCGCAGGCGCTCGCGCCAGCGCCGCAGCAGGGCGCGCGCGCCGCGGGGCGGCGGCAGCACGGCGAGCAGGCGCACGGCGCAGGCGGCGTACGAGTAGCCGTGCTGCAGGCTGCGGTCGGCGTCGCGGCACGCCTCGTCGCGCCGGCCGAGGCGCAGCTGCGCCTCGGCGCGCCAGCAATACGCCTCGCCATCGCGCGGATCGGCACGCAGCGCCGCGTCGAGCAGCGGCAGCGCCGCGCCGGGATCCCCCCCGAGCATCGCCAGCGCGCCGGCGATGCGCTGCGCGGTCGCGCCGTCGGCAGGCAGATGGGCGGCATGTGCCCGCGCGCCGGTGACATCGCCGCGCCACAGGCACAGGCGCGCCAGCGCCTCGCGCGCCGCCGCGCCGTGCACGGGATCGTCGACCAGCCCGGCCTGGAGCGCCGCCGCCTCGTCGAACGCGCCGAGCTCGATCAGGACCGGTGCGGCCTGTGCGGCGACGGCCGCGGGCAGCGGCGCCGCCAGGGCGCGGCGCACCGCCGCGGCAGCGCCGGCCGCGTCGCCCGCCTGCCGGTAGACGCGCGCCGCCTGCAGCAGGAACAGCGGCGTGGATTCCGCATGTGCGAGATGGCGATCGAGAACCGCCACGGCGCCGTCGGTGTCGAGATGGTCGACGGCGAGCCGGACGCGCCGCTCGAGCAGCCGGGTCAGCTCCGCCGCTTCCGGCGCCTCGGCGAGCTGGCGGTCGAGCATCGCCGCGGCCTCGTGGTACCAGCCGGCGGCGTGGGCGAGATCGGCACGCACCGCGAGCGCGGTCGGCGCGCCGAGCGCCACCGCCCGCCCCGAGGCCTCCAGCGCTGCGGTGTGATCGCCGAGCAGCCAGAAGAGGCGCGCGGCGAGCACGCCGACCAGCGGATCGTCCGGGGCGCCCGCCGTCGCACGCCGCACCGCCCGCCAGGCCCCGCGGCGGTCGTCACGCCCGAGGCACGCCGTCGCCTCGCGCAACGCCGCCCGTGCCAGCGCCGGCGTCGCCGCGGGCTCGACTGCACTCATCCGCGTTTCCTCACACAGCCGCTCTCGCAGGGTCAACCGCGCGGCCGTCGCGAACGTGGCGTCGATCACCGCAACACAGCCTGTGAAGCCATGCGTTCGTCTTCCGATCATGCACCAGTGTCGCCGCGGCCCTTGTGGCCGCAGCGACAACGCGCTGCGAACAGGCGTTGCCACACGCCCGCCGTCCGGTCGGCGCGCGGCGGAGCGAGCCACGCGTGCTGCGCGCCACCGATCAGCGGGCGCGCGCCGCGCCGACGCGCAGCGTGCCGGCGGTGATGCGGGCGGCGAGCGCCGGGCGGTCGATCTTGGCGTTGTGGCGGCGGTCGACGGGCAGGCGGTCGATGAAGGCGAACGAGGCGATCCCCTCCGTCGCCACGTGCGCGGCGGCGCGGGCGCGCAGCTCCTCCTCGATGCGCGCCGCCTGGCCGCGGGCCTCGGCGTGCAGTTCGACGCAGACGACCGGCGTGACGACGGCGGCGCCGCCGCCGGGCGGGGTGAGCGTCGGACCGGTCAGCGCGCTGCGCGCCACCGCCGGGTGGGCGTTGAACACCGGCTCGGTGCACAGCGGGTAGTACGTCCGCTGCCCCGTGACGACGCGGTGCGCGCGTCGCCCGCACACCCACAGCCGGCCGGCATCATCGAGCCAGCCGGTGTCGCCGAGCCGGTGCCAGCGCGTGTCGCCGTCGGCGATCTTGTTCGCCCGCATCTCGTCGGGCGCGTCGTAGTAGTGGTCGCTGACGTGCGGGCTGCGGACGATGACCTCGCCGATCGCGCCGCCGGGCAGCACGCGCGCGTCGGCCATCGTCGCGATCGGGCCGTCGTCGATGGCGACGATACGCACCTCGACGCCGGGCAGCGGCGTGCCGACGCAGAGTCCCTCGCCGCGCTCGGTGCGCGCCCAGGTCTCGCCGAGCACGCTGGCGCCGTCGATCTCCGCGACCGGCAGCGCCTCGGTGGCGCCGTAGTTCGAGTACAGCTCGCCGTTCACCAGCACGGGCTTGATCGCGGCGTAGAGCGGGCCGTTGATCTCCGCGCCGCCGGCGACGATGCGCGTCACGCTCGGCAGCGTGACACCCTGCGCGCCGCAGTAGCGGGCGAGATTGGTGAGCAACGCGGGCGAGGCGAACATCGAGCCGACGCCGTAGTCGCGGATCGTGTGCGCCAGCATGGCGGGATCGGCGTGGCCCGGGCCGCGGGTGACGAAGTTCATCGGCGGCACCACCACCGTGCCGCCGTGCGAGAGGCCGATGATCCAGAACATCGGGAACGTCGGCATGTCGACCGCCCCGCCGTCCCCGGCGAGGCCCCACTGCGTGCTCACCGCGTGCATCATCGCCGTCAGGTTGCGGTGCGTCATGACGGTGGGCTTCGGGGTGCCGGTGCTGCCGGTGGTGAACGCGATGACCGCCGGATCGTCGGGGCGGACCGCCGCCGGTCGCGGATCGCCGCGCCACGGACGCGCGAGCGCGGCGAGCGTCGGCACGCCGGGAAGCGCCGGCCCGCCGACGACGATGCGCTGCCGGACGCTGCCGCGGCCCCAGCCGAACAGCCAGCGCGCGAGGTGCGCCTCCGGCGTGCCGAAGAAGACCTGCGGGCCGACGCGCGCCAGGCAGCGGGCCACCTTCGACAGACCGTGGCTGTGCGGCTCGATGCCGACGATCACCGCGCCGACGCGCCACAGCGCGAGCGCCAGCACCATGGCGTCGGCGCCCGGCGGCACCATGAACGAGCACAGCGTGCCTTCGCAGATGCCGATCTCGCGCAGGCCGACCGCCGTCGATTCGGCGCGCTGGCTCAGCTCGGCATACGTCGTGGTACGCTGCCGTCGCCGTCCGAAGCGCGGCTTCCCGACGTGAATGAGCGCCACCCGCTGCGGATCGCGGCGCGCGATCGCCAGGATCCGGTCGGGCAGATCCATCGTCTCGGAGAACGCCTCCGCGGCGCGTCCGGCAACGGCGGCGGTCATGACGACACCCGCCGGGCCGGCGCGCTGTCCGCGTGCGCCGTGCGCGCGCTCAGCGCCTCGATGAGCGCCGTCACTGCCGCCGGCTCCTCGAGCATCGGCAGGTGGCCGCAGCCGGCGAGAATCTCGACGCGTTCGGGGTGCATCACCTGGTCCAGATGCGCGGCGCGCCGGCGGGAGAGGACGCGGTTCTGCTCGCCCCAGACGATCCACACCGGCGTGCCCGCCGGGACGCCCTGCGCATCGAGCTCCCCGTAGGCGGCCATGTCGTCGAGCACGTCGACCAGCGCCGGCAGCTGGTCGGCGCGGATCTGGCAGGCGAGGAGCTCGGGATCGCGGTGCAGCCCGAGCGCCACGCCCTTGCGGCCGAGCTGGAAGCGCAGCGACGCAACGCCGACGGCGCGCGGCGGGCGCAGGCGCCGCGAGAGCGAGCGCAGCACCCGCGTCGGCCCGGCGGCGACCCGCGCCATGCGATGCAGGAAGCCGATCCCGCCGGCGCTGAAGGACGCCTCGGTGAGCGGATTGATCGCCAGGATGCCGGCCACCAGCTCGGGCGCACGGCGCGCCAGCGAGGCGGCGATGTTCGTCCCCATGCAGTTGCCGACGAGCAGCGCCGGCGCGAGGTCCTGTGCGCGGATCAGCGCCGCGACGAGCTCCACCATCGCCGGCAGCTGCGCCGGCGTCGCGGCGCGCGGCGAGCTCCCGAATCCGGGCAGGTCGAGCGCGACGACGCGGTAGCGATCGCTCAGCGCCTCGATCTGCCGGCGCCAGATCGCCGAGGACGTGCCGCCGTTGTGCAGCATGACGATCGCCGGACCGCTGCCGGCCTCGCGGTACGCGACCGTGAGGTCGCCGTGCGTGAAGGTTCGCATTGGTCCGTACTACCGCGCGCCGCCAGCTCCTGCGAGACGGTTCCGCTTTCGCTCACCCGGCGGACGCAATCAGGCGCAGAGGACGCGACGTCGAGGACAATCCAGTCACATCACATCCGACGGACCGCGACGCGGTGTCCTCCCGGCCCTTGCCAGCCGTGATCTGACAGAAAAAGTTTCAACACAGAGACGCGAAGGCGCAGAGCGACGCCGGGAAACCCGGGTTGGATTGTGCTTGCGCAACCTTCTCAACAATGGGTTTCCGCTGATGCCACCGAACGCCGTCTCTCCTTCGGGGTTGAGTCTCCGCGTCTCCGCGTTGAAGGTTTTCCCCACATCAAGGCTAGCCCTTCGCAGTGGCCGCACGCTACGGCAGCTTCGCCTTGAAGACGCGATCATCGTTGCGGCGCACCTGCGCGGCGTCGAACACGGATTCGAGACACAGCCCGGTGTCGTCACTGACGAGTTGTGCGATGAGCGGAAGCGTGAGCGTCGGCACGAGGTCGTCGGGGAGGTTGTCGCCCTTCCCTTTCACCAGCGCCTGCGCCGTGCCGGCCTCGCCGCTCTTCACCCGTGCCGTGTGCGCGCCATCGGAGGTGCCGGCGGGATCCTTGTACGTGAAGCCGCGCGCCCCGGCCGCCCGCCAGGCCGCGCCCGCCGGCAGATCGATGCGCGCGGCGGCGCTCCCGGCATAGAGGCAGAGCGCGTAGTCCGTCGTCGTTCCGGGCGCGCCGAGCTCCGCCGCCGTCACCGCACCCCTGCGCCACTTCCAGGTGAGTCGATCCTTGTCGTCGTCCGCCCGGTGTTTGACGAGCAGCAGGGCGTGCGGCGCGCCGCGGCAGTCGCTGCGGGGTCCCTCGTGCGCGCACGCGCCGCTGCCGTCGCAGACGTCGCGCGTGCACGGATTGCCGTCGTCCGCGCAGGGCGCCCCCGCGTCGGGAGGGTGCGCGCAGCCGCCGGCGCCGTCGCACTCATCACTGGTGCAGGCATTGCCGTCGCCCGGACACGCGGATCCCTCCGGCCGCGGCGGATGCACGCACGTGCCGGCGGCATCGCACTGATCGGCCGTGCACGGATTGCCGTCGTCGACGCAGGACGACCCCGGAAAGGCGAGCTGGCAGAAATCGCAACAGTCGCCGACGACGTCGTTGCCGTCGTCGCATTCCTCGAACGGATCGGGCACGCCGTTGCCGCAGGTCGGCGTGCGGATGCCGGACACGGACATCGACACCGTGCCGCCACCGAAGGACGTCTGGCACGTCCCCGTCCCGGAGAACGTGTTGCCATCGGCAGCGGCCGTGGCGGTGAACGACACCGTGGTGCAGTTCGGGGACACGCTGCCGCTCATGGTGAAGACACCGGTGACCGGATCGATGGTGCCGGAGAGCAGCAATCCTCCGGGTGTGGTGATGGCGCCGCCCAGGCACGGCGGCGGCAACACGCCCTGCATCGACAGCGCCGGGCCGGTCTGTTGGACCGCCACACTGCTGCACAGCACCGGAACGCTCGCGCCGATCTCGAACTGCACCGATTGCCACGTGCCGGTCAGATCGACGTCGGCACGCGCGTGCGGTGCTCCCGCCGTCCACGCGATCAGCAGCAGCGCAGCGGGCAGGACACCGCGGCGCATGCCGGCGAACCGGCGCCGACCACCATCACCCCGTCGTGTCATCATGCCCCTCCTGACTGGCGCACGGGCACCATCCGAGTGGCGAAAGTGCCTGCAGCCGCCATAGTCCCGGCCGCCCCGAGGGGTCAATGCGCGATGCGGCGCGGCAGGTCTGGCCAGGACGATCCGCCACGGCGGCGGAGAGGACACGGAGTCGGATGCCTTCAGCCTCATCGCCGATGGAATCCTCGACTCGCTGTCCTCTTCTGCGCTCGGTGGCCGATCGGTCGGGATCGCCACCGCCGCGCTGCAGTCGATCGGCCGAGCCGCTATAGGAAGCCGATGTCGCTGCTCGCGTTCGACCTCGACGGTGTCCTCTACTCCTCCGAGCCGTTCCTCGGCGCGGCCTACCGCGAGGCGATCGCGGCGGTGAACGCGCGCCATCCCGGGGCGTTCGCGCGCGTGCCGACGACCGCCGAGATCCTCGCGCACGTCGGCTGGCCGCTGCCGGTGATCTTCGCGAACCTCTTCCCCGACGGCGACCCGGCCGCGCTCGCCGACCTGCACGCCGGGACGCTCGCCGTCATCTGCCGCCACGTCGCCGCCGGCGACGGCATCTGCTTCCCCGGCGTGCCCGCCACGCTGCGTGCGCTGCGCACCGCCGGGCACACGCTCTGCGTCGCGTCGAACGGCCGCACGCGCTACGTCGAGACCGTGCTCGCCACGTACGGACTCGGGCAGCTCTTCCTGCCGCGCGTCACCGCCGACGACGTCGGCGACAAGATCGCCATCCTGCGCCACTACCTCGCGACGCTGCCCGCCGATCCGGCGCAGACCGTGATGATCGGCGACCGCGCCAGCGACGTCGAGGCCGCGGCCGCGGTCGGCTGCCACTTCATCGGCTGCGACTACGGCCACGGCCACCGCGACGAGATCGCCGCCGCCGGCCCGCTGGTGACGCACTTCGCCGACCTGCCGGACGTCGTCGCCCGGATCCTCCACCGCGGCGGCACCGAGCCACGGCGTCCGGCAGGTCGGTGACGCACGTCGCTGCGAGGTCGTCTACGGCGACTCCACTCCCGCCACGACCGCCGGCGTGGTCGAGCCGTTGCCCTTCGCGACGTCCTTCAGCACGGCATACCAGTGGATGCGGTCGGCCGCTCCCCAGTCGTCCAGCGGGACGCTCGCGCTGAACACGTATCCCGTCTGGTTCGCCGTGCGCTGCATGTCGGCGTAGATCGGCGTCGGGTCGTTGTCGCGATAGACGAAGATGCGGTTCGGCATCGGGCCATCAGCCTCCTCCTTGGCGGTGGTGGCGATCTCGACGTCGAGGAGCAGATCGCCCGACGTCGGGACGGTCACGCCACTCGCGACCGCGACGATCCGCGTCCGCGCATGGAGCAATGCGTCGACGCGCGCCCGGTAGATCCACGCCTTGGCCGCCAGTCCGATGTCGCAGGGGTCTCCGGCGAACGGGTCGCAGGTCTGGCGCGCCCGCACCGGCAGCCAGAGGTTGCCGCGGGACACGTCGAGCGCGACCTTGGTGAGCAGGTGTCCGATGCCCGGCTCCTTCGGCAACAGATGCATCCCGAGGTCGACGGGCGGGAGGGTGGCGAAATACGAGCGACCCGCCCCGTCGATGCGCGGCTGGGGCACGATCAACCCGTTCGCGGTGGCGACGAGCATCGTCGTCTGAACGGGGTCGAATGCCGCACCGAGGCTGAATCCGTAGCGGAAGGACGGATCGGTCTGGTTTCCATTCCAGTGACCGAGACCGACGTCGGCCGGACACGTCATGCCCCAGCTGCCGGATGCGCAGCGCACCTCGGCCGAGGTACTCGCCCCCTCGCGCAGGTACACCAGCGAGCTCGATGGCAGAGGCTCGCCGCGGCGCACCCACAGGTTGCCGGCATTGTCGAAGCGGGAGTTCTGCACGACGCGCTGCCCGCAGGCGGGCTGCTGTCCCCAGGCGATCGTGCCGAAGAACGTCGCCGTGAGCGGCTCGATGGTCTTCGTCGCCTCGATGTAGCGGAAGATCTGGCTCGGGTTGCCGCGCGGATCGTTCGAATCGTAACTGACGACGAAGCGCTCGTCATTCAGCGTGCTGGTCGGGTCGATCTCGACCTGACGCGGATTGATCCCGAGGTTCGTGCCGGGCGCACATGGGTTCTCGATCGTCGGCACGGCGTAGTGCGCCAGCACCGTGTCGTCCCCGTCGGTCACCCAGATCGACCCCGCGTAGTCGGCCAGGACGACGCGGCCCGAAATCGGCAGCTCGTCGATCTCGTTGGCCAGCCCGCACGATCCGGCCACACATTGCCCCTCGCGACAGACGAACTCCACCCCGAGATCACTGCATTCGGCATCGGTGGTACAGGTGTGGTCGCAGGTGCTGAACGTCCAGGTGTTGCAGTCCCCGCCGGGGCACGTGCCGCTCCCACAGCCGCTGTCGTCGCAGCAGCTCTTCGGTCGCAGGGTGCACGCCTGCGTACTCACCGGCGGGTTGCTCTCGTGGAAATCGAGTGGCGTGCGCAGCGAGGTGGGATCGAGCGACCACAGCCCGTCCGTCTTCCGCACGGCACCCCACATCGGCCAGCTGCCGCCGATCGCCCCGAGCAGCGACACGAACACGACGTGCTCGTTGCTCCCGCTGCCGATCACGGCGATGTCCGAGATGTCGGCCCCGCCCGCGGTGGTTTGACACGCGGCGTCCGGCACGTACTCCGCGCCGAGCGCGGTCGGCACGCGGAAGAGCGCGACATGCGCCGCCTCCCCGGTGTCGGGATCACGGCAGAGCTTCAGTCCGGGGTGGAAGCAGACGATCTCCATCGTGCAGCCGGTCTGGATGAGCTGATTGCCCTTCTGCGTCAGCGCCGGCACGAAGATCGTTCCATCCGACGTCACCGCCGGAAACCAGGCCGCCTGCCCGGCGGAAAAACCATACGGCATGGCCTTGATCATCAGGCTGTCGCCGGACGGCGTCGTGGTGCTGCCGGTGAGCCCGCCGAACGTATCTGCCTCACCGAAGAGTGTGACGGTGTCGCCGCAGCCGCGCGCGCCGACGAGAAAGACCGTCAGCAGGATGACCGCGCCGCTCACCAGCCGTGTCTGATGCGCTCGCTTCATAGTCAGTCCCCCCCTGTGCTGAGCGTTCGCTCCGCCCCTACTACGGCAGGTGAAATGTTGTCAGCCGAAAGTTCTGCGAACATTCGGGCGCCACGCGCTGACTCCGGCGTGGATCGGCTCATGCGCCGCACGCTGAGACGGTGACGGAGACGTGACTCGCGCATCGTGCCTCGGGCGTCCCCGCGCCGCCGTGTTGATTCTTTCTCGCGGACAGGCAGGATCGCGGACCATCATGACTTCACTGTCTCACCTGCACGCCGCCGTCATCGGTTCCGGCATCACCGGCCTCGCCGCGGCGCGCGTGCTGTCCGATCGCGGCGCGCGCGTCACGCTGCTCGAGCGCGACGCCGAACCCGAGGCCGCCGATCCCGCCACCGCGTTCACCGCCTGGCAGCGCAAGGGGGCGCCGCAGGTGCGGCACTCGCACGCGTTCCTCGGCCGCCTGCGCCGCCTGCTGCGCGAGCGCTATCCCGATCTCCTCGACGCGCTGCTCGCCGCCGGCGCCGCCGAGCTCGACATGCTGTCGCGGCCGCCGCTGACGCTACCGCCGCTGGCGCCCGAGCCGGGCGACGAGCACCTCGTCGCGCTCGGCTGCCGGCGCACGACGTTCGAGTGGGTCGTGCGGCGCAGCGTCCTCGACCGCCCGCACGTGCAGCTTCTGCCCGGCGCGCAGGCGCGCGCGCTGGTCGGCGCGGACGCCCGCGTCACCGGCGTGCGCTACCAGCGCGACGGCGTCGAGGAGACGCTCGCCGCCGACCTCGTCGTCGACGCCTCCGGCCGCCAGTCGAAGGCCCCCGAATGGCTCACCGCGATCGGCGCGCCGCCGCCGCCCGAGGAGCTCGAGTCGTCGGGCATCGTCTACTACACGCGCTTCTACCGCCTGCGCGACGGCGCGACGGAGCCGCCGCGCAACCAGTATCCCGGCGCCGCGGACTACAACTGGATCAAGTACGCGATCTTCCCCGCCGATGCCGGCACGTTCTCGGTGACCTTCGCGGTGCCGCTCGCGTTCCCGCGCCTCAAGGTGCTCGCCCGTCCGGCGGCCTTCGACGTGATGACGCGTGCGTTGCCGGCGATCGCGCCGTGGGTCGATCCGGCGATCGCCGAACCGATCGGCGATCCCGCCCACCCGGTGCAGGCGATGGGCGGACTGATCAACCGGCTGCGCCGCTTCGTCGTCGACGGCGCGCCGCTCGCGCACGGCTTCGTCGCGCTCGGCGACGCCGCATACTGCACCAACCCGCTCTACGGCCGCGGCTGCGCGCAGGCGTTCGTGCACGCCGACCTGCTCGGCGCCGCGCTCGACGCGCATCCGACCGACCTCGACGCCGCGCTCGCCGATCTCGACCGCCGCGCGCGCGCCGGGATCGAGCCGTTCTACCGCGCCTCGGTGCTCGCCGACCGCGAGGCGGTGCGCAAGGCCGAGGGCCGCGCGCCGCGCACGCTGCGCGGCCGGCTGCACGCGCGCTTCATCGACGACGGGCTGATCATCGCGACGCGCGCCGATCCGGTCGTCTTCCGTGCCTTCCTGCGCATGTTCAACATGCTCGAGACGCCCGAGCAGGCCTTCGGCCGCCCGGCGGTCGTGCTGCGCTCGCTGCGCGCCCTGCTGCGCGGCCGCCGCCGCAACGCCCGCTACCAGCTGCCGCCACCGCCCGACCGCGAGGCGACCATCGCCGCCTGCGAAGCCGTCGTGGCATAGGGGTGTTCACCACGGAGACGCGGAGGCACGGAGATCGACCATTGGTTCTCCGTGACTCCGTACCTCCGTGGTGATCCGGCTTTCCTGCGACCGGAGCTGACGGCGCAGGGCGGCGATGACGATGCTCGATTCGAGCATCTCCTCGGCGGCGAAGATGACCGACAGGCCGATCAGCGCGGGGCTGTCCCACCACAGCCCCGCACCGACACCGAACACGGCGAGGTCGAGGATCATCAGGCGCAGGCCGCGCATCATCACCAGCGCGCGCTGCGGGTCGCGGTACTGGCGGGCGGCCGTCAAGTACCGGCTGCTCCACAGCACCGCGATGGCGCCGTAGACCATCAACGCCATCGGCAGATACTCGAACACGGTCGTCATGACTCCCTCCATCCGGGGCGGGCCGGACTGTGCCGGTGCCGCTCAGCGCGCCGCGACGGACAGCGGCGTGGCGAGCGGCTCGTCGGCGCGCCGGCCGGCGATGCGCAGCAGATAGGCGAGCGGGCCGACGCTGCCGAGGAAGAGGCTCAGCACCAGGTACGGTGCCGGGTTGAGGCCGCGGCGGCGCGCGTCGGTCCACATCCAGACGGCGATCAGGCTGACCGCGATCGCGAGGTCGACCATCACCGCGATGCCGGCGAGGTTCGACAGCGCCGCCTGCACGAAGCCGAGATAGCCGTAGTGGTAGACGACGTACGCATTGAGCGCGACGAAGTCGGCGAGGACGATCCCGATCAGCCACTGCTTCCTGTTCATGTGCAATCCTTTCTGCCGGCGG
>CBFGUK010000125.1:0-14055 GCA_965651925.1 uncultured bacterium
ACGTGCTGACGTGCTGACGTGCTGACGTGCTGACGTGCTGACGTGCTGACGTGCGATCGGGGATCATGGGCTGCTGACGAACGCAACCTTCATCCTCAGCGCATCACCGCAGATCCGGAACGTCAGCACGTTGACACGTCAGCACGTCAGCACGTTTTCACAGCATCCCGAGCTCGAGCTTCGCCGCCTCGCTCATCATGCCCTGGTTCCAGGGCGGGTCGAAGACGACCTGGACGTCGGCTTCGCGGACGCCGGGGATGCCTTCGATGCGCATGCGGGCGTCCTGGGCGATGATGTCGCCCATGCCGCAGCCGGGGGCGGTGAGCGTCATCTTCACCTCGACGCGGCTGCCGCCGGTCTCGAGCGGGGAAATGGCGAGGTCGTAGACGAGGCCGAGCTCGACGATGTTGACCGGAATCTCCGGGTCGTAGACCTGGCGGAGCTGGGCGTAGACCTGCTCCTCGCCGACCGGCGCGTCGGCGTCGACGGTCGACTCGTCGACGATGCCGGTGGGCTCCTTGCCGATCGCATCGGCATCGCGGCCCCCGAGCCGGTACAGCCCGCCGAACGTCGGCACCTGCAGCGTGTAGCTGCCGCCGAGCTCCTGCGTGATCACCGCCGGCGTCCCGGCCTTGAGCACCGTGGTCACGCCCTGCGGGATCATGACGACGTTGACGTCGCGGTTGATCATCACCTCTTCGAAAGACATGGGATCTCCTTCAACGCGAAGGCGCGAAGACGCGGAGACTTCGCGTCTTTGCGTCTTCGCGTTGAGATCATTCGGTCGACACCGGGTCTTCCCGGCCTTCGATCGCGGCGCGTGCGGTGTGCCAGCAGAGGGTGGCGCATTTCACGCGGGCGGGGAACTCGCTGACGCCGGCGAACACGGCGAGCTTGCCGAGCTCCTCGGGGTCGGCGGCGCGCTGGCCGGTGACGAGGTCGTGGAACTCGGAGAAGATCGCGTCCGCCTCGGCGCGCGTCTTGCCCTTCAGCGTCTCGGTCATCACCGACGCCGACGCGGTGGAGATCGCGCAGCCGTGGCCCTGGAACGCGCAGTCGCGCACGCGCTCGCCGTCGAGATCGATGTACACGGTCACCGTGTCGCCGCACAGCGGGTTGTAGCCGTCGGCCTTCTGCCCCTCGTCGATCGGGTGGAAGTTCCGCGGCCGCTTGCTGTGCTCGATGATGACGTCCTGGTAGAGCTCGCGCAGCTCGTCGTTCACGCGAATACCTCGATGACCGTGCGGATGCCGTCGATCAGCCGGTCGACCTCCGCTTTCGTGTTGTAGAAGGCGAACGACGCACGCGTCGTCGCCGGCACCTCGAAGCGCTGCATCACCGGCTGGGCGCAGTGGTGGCCGGCGCGCACGGCGATGCCCTCGCGGTCGAGAATCGTGCCGATGTCGTGCGGATGCACGCCGGCGATGACGAACGAGAGGACGCTCGCCTTGTCGCGCGCCGTGCCGATGATGCGCACCTCGGGAATCTCGGCGAGGCGCGCGGTCGCGTAGGCGAGCAGCTCCTGCTCCCACGCCGCCATGTTCGCGAGCCCGACGGCGCTGACGTAGTCGATCGCCGCGCCGAGGCCGACGACGCCGGTGATGTTCGGCGTGCCGGCCTCGAACTTCGCCGGCAGGCCCTTGTAGAAGGTCTTCTCGAACGTCACGGCGCTGATCATCTCGCCGCCGCCCTGGTAGGGCGGCATCGCGTCGAGCAGCGCCGCCTTGCCGTACAGCACGCCGACGCCGCTCGGGCCGAACAGCTTGTGGCTCGAGAACGCATAGAAGTCGCAGTCGAGCGCCTGCACGTCGACCGGCACGTGCGGCACCGCCTGCGCGCCGTCGAGCAGCACCGGAATGCCGTGCGCGTGCGCGCGGCGGATCATCTCGGCGACCGGGTTGATCGTGCCGAGCGCGTTGGAGACGTGCACGACGGAGACGAGCTTCGTGCGCGGGCCGAGCAGCCGCTCGTACGCGTCGAGGTCGAGCTCGCCGGCGTCGTTCATCGGAATGACGCGCAGCACCGCGCCGCGCTCGCGGCACACCATCTGCCACGGGACGATGTTCGAGTGGTGCTCCATCGCCGAGACGACGATCTCGTCGCCGAGGTGGCAGACCGTGCGCGCGTAGCTCTGCGCGACGAGGTTGATGCTCTCCGTCGTGCCGCGCGTGACGATGATTTCCTTGCGGTCGGCGGCGTTGAGGAAGTCGCGCACCCGGTCGCGCGCCGCCTCGAAGGCCGCGGTGGCGCGCTGGCTGAGCGTGTGCACGCCGCGGTGGATGTTCGAGTAGTCGTGCGCGTCGAAGCGCGCCACGGCGTCGATCACCTGACGCGGCTTGTGCGCCGAGGCGGCGTTGTCGAGGTAGACGAGCGGCTTGCCGTGCACCTCCTGCGCGAGGATCGGGAAGTCGGCGCGCAGGCGCTCGACGTCGAGGGCGGGGAGGAGCGGCCGTTCGGCGGCGCTGCGGCGGGTCACGGGAGACCTCCGAGCAGGCCGCGCAGGCGGGCGCCGAGGTCGGCCTCGACCTGCGCGCGCAACGGCGCGACGGCGAGGCGTTCGACGAGCTCGTTGGCGAACGCGTGGATCAGCAGCCGGCGCGCCTCGCCGGCATCGAGGCCGCGGGCGCGCAGGTAGAAGATTGCGTCGTCGTCGAGCTGGCCGATCGTCGCGCCGTGCGCGCACTTCACGTCGTCGGCGAAGATCTCGAGCTGCGGCTTGGTGTCGATCGTCGCGTCGTCGCTGAGGAGGAGATTCTGGTTCATCTGCTGGGCGTCGCTCTGCTGGGCATCGGGCCGCACGAACACCTTGCCGTTGAAGACGCCGTGTGCGCGGCCGCCGAGAATGCCCTTGTACAGCTCGCGGCTCGCGCCGCGCGGCTGGCGGTGGTCGATGACCGTGTGATGGTCGACGTGCTGCGTGCCGCCGGCGACGTAGAGGCCGTCGAACGCGCACTGCGCGCCGGGCGCGTCGAGCCGCGTCGCGATCGCGACGCGCGACAGCGCCGCGCCGAGCGCCACGGCATGCGAGGCGAAGGTCGTGTCCGCCACCTGCGCCGCGGCGACGGTCGCGATGTGGAACGCCCCCGCGCTCTCGCGCTGCACGCGCTGGTGGGTGAGGGCCGCGCCCGCGTCGAGCACGAGCTCGCTGACCGCGTTCGTCCAGTACGCGCCGTCGCCGACGTAATGCTCGATCACCGTCGCGGCGCTGCCCGCCTCGGCGACCACCAGCACGCGCGGATGGCTGACCGTCGGCTCGCCGTCGGCGGCCGAGACGAACAGGCAGTGGATCGGCGCCGCGAGGCGGACGCCGGCGGGCAGGTGGATGAATGCGCCGTCGGCGAGGAACGCGGTGTTCAGCGCCGCGAGGCCGTCGGCGTCGAGCGCCGCGAGCGTGCCGAGATGCGCGGCGACGCGCCCGGGCTCGGCCGCGCCCGCGGCGGCGAGGCTGCCGGCGTACGCGCCGCCGGGCAGTGCGCCCGGCACCGACAGCTCCGCGGCGAAGCGGCCGTTGACGAAGACGAGCTCGATCGCGCCCTCGCCGAGCCGCGTGGCGGCGGCGAGCGATGCGGCGGCGGCGGGGATGCCGTCGGGCGGCAGGCGGAACGGCTGGCGGGCGATCGGCGCGACGTTGGTGTACTTCCACTCCTCGAGGCGCGTGGTCGGAAAGCCGAGGTCGCGGAAGCGCGCCAGCCCGCGCTCGCGCAGCGCCTGAACGAACGGCGGCGCGCCGGCCGGCAGGCGGCGCGAGTGCGCGAGGTGCTGATCGAGGACGGCGGGCTCGATCATCGCCGTCAGGCGGCCGGCGCCGGCGGCGCGGTGGCGATGCCGGCGTAGCCCTGCTGCTCGAGCTCCGCGGCGAGGCGCTTGTCGCCCGAGCGGACGATGCGCCCCTGCGCCAGCACGTGCACGAAGTCGGGGACGAGATAGTTGAGCAGGCGCTGGTAGTGCGTGATCGCCACCACCGCGTGCTCGGAATTGCGCAGCGTGTTGACGCCGTCGGCGACGATGCGCAGCGCGTCGATGTCGAGGCCCGAGTCGGTCTCGTCGAGGATTGCGAGCCGCGGCTCGAGTACCGCCATCTGCAGGATCTCGTTGCGCTTCTTCTCGCCGCCGGAGAAGCCCTCGTTGACCGAGCGGTTGAGGAACTTCGGGTCGAGGTCGACGAGCTGCATCTTCTGCTTCACCAGGGTGAGGAAATCCATCGCGTCGATCGGTTCCTGCCCGCGATGCTTGCGCAGCGCGTTGAGCGCCGAGCGCAGAAAGTACGTGTTGCCGACGCCGGGGATCTCGACCGGATACTGGAACGCGAGGAAGACGCCCTCGCGGGCGCGCTCCTCGGGCGCCATCGCCAGCAGATCCTTGCCGTCGTACAGCACGCGCCCCTGCGTCACGCGGTACCCGTCGCGGCCGGCGAGCACGTTGCAGAGCGTGCTCTTGCCCGAGCCGTTCGGCCCCATGATCGCGTGCACTTCGCCGCGCCGCACGGTCAGGTCGATGCCGCGCAGGATTTCCGCCCCGCCATCGACGCTGGCATGCAGGTTCTCGATCTGCAGGATCACATCACTCATCGTCTCTCCATCTCAACGCGAAGACGCAAAGACGCGGAGAAGGCTGCGCGCCTTCGCGTCTTCGCGTTGAAACCAGTCCTCACCCGACGCTGCCTTCCAGGCTGACGCCCAGCAGCTTCGTCGCCTCGACGGCAAACTCCATCGGCAGCTCCTTGAACACCTGCTTGCAGAAGCCGCTGACGATCATCGACACCGCGTCCTCGGCCGAGAGGCCGCGCTGGCGGCAGTAGAAGAGCTGGTCGTCGCTGATCTTCGAGGTCGTCGCCTCGTGCTCGACCTGCGCCGTGGCGTTGCGCACCTCCATGTACGGGAAGGTGTGCGCGCCGCAGCGGTCGCCGATCAGCAGCGAGTCGCACTGCGTGTAGTTGCGCGCCCCGGCGGCGCTCTTCAGCACCTTCACCAGGCCGCGGTACGAGTTCTGGCCGTGGCCGGCGGAGATGCCCTTCGAGAGGATCGTGCTGCGCGTGTTGCGGCCGATGTGGATCATCTTCGTGCCGGTGTCGGCCTGCTGGCGGTGGTTGGTCAGCGCGACGGAGTAGAACTCGCCGACCGAATCGTCGCCCTTGAGAATCACGCTCGGGTACTTCCAGGTGATCGCCGAGCCGGTCTCGACCTGCGTCCACGAGATCTTCGCGCGCGCGTCGCACATGCCGCGCTTGGTGACGAAGTTGTAGATGCCGCCGCGGCCCTCGGCGTCGCCGGGGTACCAGTTCTGCACCGTCGAGTACTTGATCGATGCATCGGCGTGGGCAACGAGCTCGACCACCGCGGCGTGCAGCTGGTTCTCGTCGCGCATCGGCGCCGTGCAGCCCTCGAGGTAGCTGACCGTCGCGCCCTCGTCGGCGATGATCAGCGTGCGCTCGAACTGCCCGGTCTTCGCCGCGTTGATGCGGAAGTACGTCGACAGCTCCATCGGGCAGCGGACGCCCCTGGGGATGTAGCAGAACGACCCGTCGCTGAAGACGGCGGAGTTCAGCGCCGCGAAATAGTTGTCGGTGATCGGCACGACCGAGCCGAGGTACTTCTGCACCAGCTCGGGGTGCTCGCGCACCGCTTCGGAGAACGAGCAGAAGATGATGCCCTGCTCGGCGAGCTTGCTCTTGAACGTCGTCGCCACCGAGACGCTGTCGAACACCGCGTCGACGGCGACGCCGGCGAGCAGCTCGCGCTCGCGCATCGGGATGCCGAGCTTCTCGTACGTCTCGAGCAGCTTCGGATCGACCTCGTCGAGGCTCTTCGGTGCGTCGGCCGCCGACTTCGGCGCCGCGTAGTAGGTGATGTCCTGGTAGTCGATCGGGTGGTAGCGGACGTTCTGCCAGTGCGGCTCGGTCATCGTCTGCCAGTGGCGGAACGCCTTCAGGCGCCACTGCAGCATGAACTCGGGCTCGTCCTTCTTCTGCGAGATGAGGCGGACGACCTCCTCGTCGAGGCCCTTGCGGATCGTGTCGGCCTCGATGTCGGTGACGAAGCCGGCCTCGTACTCGCGGTTGATGAGATCTTCGATCTTCGGTGCGGCGGTCGACATGCGCGGGGCTCCTCAGCGCGGGGCGACGGGCAGGGCGCCGCCGGCGCGCGCGGCGCGCAGCGTCGGCAGCAGCGCAGCGCGCGGACGGCTGGCGAGGTCGGCGAGCGTGATCGCCTCCAGCGCCTGGCGGATCGCGAGGTTGATCAGGTTCCAGTGACCACGCACCGGACAGAGCGTCTCGTGCTCGCAGTCCTGCGGCGTGCTCGACGAGCAGGTGGTGATCGCGATCGGGCCCTCGAGCGCGGCGACGATGCTGGCGATGGTGATCTCGTCGGGGCGGCGCGCGAGGCCGTAGCCGCCCTTCACGCCGCGGTGCGACTCGAGCAGCCGCTCACGGGCGAGCAGGCGCAGCAGCTTGCTGACCGTCGGCAGCGGCAGATGCGTTTCGGCCGCCACCTCGGTGGCGTTGTGGACGCGCTCGGGCTGCACTGCCATGTGGGTCAGCAGCACGATCCCGTAATCGGTCAGCCGGCTGATGCGGATCATCCCTCGTGCCCCGGAAATCGGACTGAATCGGTATTGATTCAGTTTCGATAGCCAGACGGGCACGGGAAAGCAACAGACCCCGGACCTCCAACGCGAAGACGCGAAGACGCGAAGCGGGAGGAGGCTTCCTTCTCCGGCCTTCGCGCCTTCGCGTTGAGCGGCCTACCAGCAGGCCGGGTGGAGCAACGACAGCGTCGCGATCACCAGGTCGAGCGGGTCGATCCAGCCGTTGTGGTTCAGGTCGGCGGCGGGGTTCCAGCGCCTCGAGCCGGGGGTGCTGAGCAGTGCCCTGGTGACCGCGGCGATGTCCGCGAACGTGGCACGGCCGTCGCCGGTGACGTCACCCGGACACGGCGCGGATGGCGGCGGGGTGGGCGTGGCGGTCGGGGCGACGACGCCGGTCGGAGTGACCTCGATGAACGTCTCGGTCGCGGTCGGCTCGGCAGTCGCAGTCGCCGTCGGCTCGGGCGTATCGGTCGGCACGGGGGTGTCCGTCGGCACCGGGGTGTCAGTGGGCACCGGCGTGTCGGTGCGCGTCGCCGTCGGCGCTGCGGTCGGCGTGTCGGTCGCCGTCGCGGTCACCGTCGGGGTGCTCGTCGGCAGCGGCGTCATCGTGAACGTCGGCGTGATGGTCGGCGGCGGCGGCGGTGGAACGATCTGGAAGATCTCGCCGCCGTGATCGACGATGTAGAGCTCGCCGCGTGCGTCCTCGCCGAAGGAGACGATGCTGTCGATCGTCAGGCCTCCGCCGGGGGCGAGATCGGCGGTGCGGTCGGCATGAGTGATCGCGACGCCGCCGGACTCCTGGAACGTGCGCACGAAGGCGGTGCACACGTCGCCGTAGAAGTACGTGCCGTGCAGCGCTGGCAGCGCGCAGCCGCGGTAGACGAAGCCGCCGGTGACCGAGCAGCCGACGCCGTGCGTGTACTCGTGGATCGGCATGGTCAGCTCGACCGGCGGCGGCGACGGGCAGAACGGGTAATCGGGCAGCGGATCGTAGCAGCGCCGGCCTTCGAAGATGTCCCAGCCGAGGTTCGCGCCGCCGCTGCCGGGCGGCAGGACCGTGATCTCCTCGCGCTGATCCTGGCCGACATCGCCGACCCACAGCGCGCCGCTGACACGGTCGACGCTGAAGCGCCACGGGTTGCGCAGCCCCGACGCCCAGATGAGGCCGAGCGGCGCGCCGGCGTCGGGGGCGGGATTGTCGGGCGGCACCGCATAGTACGGTGGCTCGTCGACGTCGACGTCGAGGCGGAGGATCTTGCCGAGCAGGCTGTTCGGATTCTGCGCCGATTCGAGCGGATCGCCGATGCCGCCGCCGTCGCCCATCGCGGCGTACAGGCGGCCGTCGAGCCCGAACGCGAGCTGGCCGGCGTTGTTGATCGGGAACGGCTGCGGGATGACGAGCAGCACGCGCGCGCTGGCGGGGTCGACGACCTCGGGATCGGCGGCGCTGGTTTCGTAGCGCGCGATCACCGAGCGGCCCAGCAGATCGGTGTACGACACGAAGATGCGCCGGTTCGCCTCGTACAGTGGATGGAACGCGAGGCTGATCAGGCCCTGCTGCGCGCCGCCGCTCACCTGGCCGGTGAGATCGAGGAACGGTGCGGGCAGCAGCGTGCCGTCGCGGATGATGCGCACGGTGCCGGGCTTCTCGACGATGAACAGGCGCCGCGGATCGAGCGGCGGCGCGGTGAGCTGCACCGGCTGCACGAGGCCGCTGGCGATGCGCACGGCATCGAGCGCGGTGCCGGGATCGGCGGGCACGCCGGCGCAGAGGGCGGAGGCGTCCTCGAGCAGGCACGCCGCCGAGCAGCCGTCGCCGTCGGCGACGTTGCCGTCGTCGCACTCCTCGGGCGGCACGGCGGTGCCGTCGCCGCACGCGGCGCGTGCGGCGGAGGGCATCACGATCGCGACGCCGAGGACGAACAGGGCGGCGGTGAGCGAGGGGACAAGGGAGCGCCTGGCGGTCATGTCCGATCCTTCCCCGATCGCGCCGGGCACCGGCCGCCGGAGAGCTGCGCGAACTGACATGCGCGGGCTCATGCCGGTCGGCATCGCCGACCACCGCGATCGCTGCGTTGTTCGATGCGGTCGCGGACGCA
The DNA here is from genome assembly GCA_965651925.1 of uncultured bacterium. Taxonomy (GTDB): domain Bacteria; phylum Desulfobacterota; class Binatia; order HRBIN30; family CADEER01; genus CBFGUK01. Next base: position 8,685 of record CBFGUK010000125.1, read on the forward strand.
ATGCAAGATGCGCTCCCGCGGCATCGGCCTGACGCGAGTGCCGCGCGGCGCGCACGCGCGGCACGTCACTGCCGGCGTAGACGCGTCGCACCGTTGCGTGCGTGGCGCGGCGCGCGAATTATCGCGGATCAGGCGATTCAGCGGATGACACGGAGGATCGTCGATCATCCGCGCAGGCGCCGGCGCGGCGCCGTCCGCGGCGCGTGCGGGTCAGGCGGATTCGGCCGCGGCGACCGGTTCGCCGAGCTCGCGCGCGATCAGCGTGCGCACCTGCTCGGTCAGCGCCTCGACCGACAGCGAGGCGAACTGCGCATACGGAATCGCATCGAGAACGCGGATGCGGATCGCATGCCGTCCCTGGAGGATGAAGCCGCGCTTCGGCAGCGCATGCGCGGTGCCCTCGACGATGATCGGCAGGATCGGCACGCGCACGCGCTGCGCGAGCGTGAACGCGCCGTGCTTGAACGCCTTCAGCCGGCCGTCGACCGAACGCGTGCCCTCGGGGAACATCATGATCGAGCTGCCCTCGGCGAGCGTGCGCTCGCAGGCCGTCATCATCTGCTCGATGCTCTGCTTATCGCCGCGGCGCAGCTTGATGTAGCGGTTCATCGACATGTTCCAGCCGATGCACGGCACGCGGAAGTTCTCGATCTTCGACACCCATTTGAAGTGTGCGAACAGGCGGAACAGGACGAGGATGTCGAGCAGCGACTGGTGGTTCGCCACCATGACGTACGCGGCGCGCGGATCGATCTTCTCGCGCCCTTCGACGTGCACGCGCCACACCGGGTTGAGCCACGTGTAGAGCGACGCCCAGAAACACGTGAAGCGGTGCAGCACGACCAGCCGGCGATCGAACGGCAGCGTGACGAGCCAGATCAGTACCGCGACCGGAAACAGCGCGATCGAGCTGAGGGTGAGGAAGATCCAGAACAGGGTCGAACCGAGGCGCTTCACCAGCATGCGCGTCGCTTAGCGCGCCGTGCGGCGGCGAATCCAGTCCACCAAACCGGAACACGGATGGCCACGGATGACCACAGATGGCCACGGATGCAGTCGTGTAGACGTCGGCCTCCGTGCCCATCTGTGGCCCTCCGTGTTCATCTGTGTTTGCAGTTTCTTCCACGCGCCGCTGGCCGCAACGCTCGCCTGGGCGCGCAACGAGGCACTGGCACGGCTCCTGCGCGGTTCGCATGCAGAAGGAGACGCGACATGCCGTCTGCATGGAGCAACAAGGAAGAGCGCAAGTACGAGCACATCAAGGAGAGCGTCCGGAAGCGCGGCGGCTCGCCGCGGCGCGCGAAGGAGATCGCGGCGCGCACGGTGAACAAGGGCCGCCGGCTCGCCGGCAAGACGTCGAACAAGACGACCAGCGGCACCGGCAACCCGAACAAGCCGCTCGCCGAGCGCACCGCGCACGAGCTGCGCAACCTCGCCGCCGACCGCAACATCGCCGGGCGCAGCAAGATGAACAAGGCGGAGCTGGTCAAAGCCCTCGGTCGCAAGCGCTGACCAACGCGAAGGCGCGAAGACGCGAAGCCGCTGCTCGATCACTCCTGACCGGGCACCGGTCACTGGTCACCGGTCACGCTTCTCTCCGTGGGGCCGGTGTGCTCTACGGGCGGCATGAGCTTCGAAGTCCCCGAGCACATCCGGCCGCTGCGCGCGCGGGTGCGGCAGTTCATCGAGGAGCGCATCTACCCCATCGAAGCCGAGCTCGACGCCGGCGGCGAGGCGGCGCGTACCCGCATGCGCGCGCTGATGGACGAGGCGAAGGCCGCCGGCCTGTGGGCGCTCGGCCATCCGAAGGAGATCGGTGGCCAGGGGCTGCCGTTCCTCGACTACGTCTACGTCAACGAGGTGATCGGCCGCTCCGAGTACGCGATGGTCGCGCTCGGCACGCACTCGCTGCAGGACTCGATCATGCTCAACCTGCACGCCTCGCCCGAGTGGCGCGAGCGCTATCTCGCGCCGCTGGTCGCCGGCGAGGTGTTCCCGAGCTTTGCGATGACCGAACCCGACGTCGCGAGCTCCGATCCGACGCAGCTGCAGACGCGCGCCGTGCTCGACGGCGACCACTGGGTGATCACCGGCCGCAAGTGGTTCACCACCGGCGCGAACGTCGCGGCGTACACGACGGTGATGGTGCGCACCGAGCCCGACGACACGCCGCCGCACGCGGCGTTCAGCATGATCGTCGTGCCGACCGACACGCCCGGCTACCGCATCGTGCGCGAGGTGCCGGTGATGGGCATGCACGGCGGCCACTGCGAGGTCGAGTACGACGCCGTGCGCGTGCCGCGCGCGAACCTGCTCGGCGAGCGCGGCGCGGGCTTCCTCATCGCCCAGCAGCGCCTCGGGCCGGGCCGCATCTTCCACTGCATGCGCTGGCTCGGCCAGGCGCAGCGCGCCTTCGATCTCCTGTGCGAGCGCGCCACCACGCGCGTCGCGTTCGGCTCGGCGCTCGCCGACAAGCAGCAGGTGCAGCAGATGATCTTCGAGACTGCGGCGGAGATCCAGGCGTGCCGCCTGCTGACGCTCGATGCGGCGCACAAGATCGACCAGGGCGATCCGGCACGCGTCGAGATCGGCATCATCAAGGTCGTCGGCGCGCAGATGCTGCACCACGCGATCGATCGCGCCATCCAGGTGTTCGGCGCGAAGGGCGTCAGCGCCGACACGCCGCTCGAGCGCATGTACCGCCACGCGCGCTTCGCGCGCATCTACGACGGCCCCGACGAGGTGCACCGGGTCAGTGTCGCGCGTCAGATCCTGCGCGCGTACAGGAAGGGCGAGGGGTGGGATTTCGGGATGCGGTGATCGCGGAATGGGGTTAGGGGGTTCGGGGTTGGGGGTTGGGGTCCGGACCCAATCCGGCCTTCGCGGAGAAGGGCCCTGTCCCGACACGACGCAAGCGAAGCGTCCGCACCCTCGCCCCTCGTGTGCGACAAGGGCGCATGACCGCCGGCTTCGAAGCACGGCTCGAGCACGCGGTGCGCCTGCTCGACGAGCGCCTGAAGCCCGCCACCATCGTGCTGTTCGGCTCGCTGGCCGAGGCGCGAGCAACGACGGCGAGCGACGTCGATATCGGCGTGCTCGTCGGCGGCAGCACCACCGCCGTGCCGCCGTCGCTGTGACCGAGCAGCGTGATGCGCTCGCGGGCGATGCGCGGTTCGAGCATCGACAGGCGGTCGAGCACCAGCGTGAGATCGGGACTGAGGTCGGCGGGCCGGCGTGGCGCGGGGGCGTGCGCCGGCGGCCACCACGTGCCGGCGCTGGTGCCGTGTCCGCGCCGGTCGAGCATCAGCGCCGCCGCCCCCATTCGCGTCAGGTCGGCGGCCCAGGGCACGTGCATGAAGCGGCCGCTGGCGAGAAAGCCGTGCGCGACGATCACCAGGGCTGGTCGGGCATGCACGCCTCGGCGTGTGCGCTGACCGCCACCAGATCGGCGGCGGTGACGGCGCCGTCGGCATTGACGTCGCCGCAGGCGCCGGCCGGGGAGCCGAACAGCGCCGCCACGGTGCGCGCCCGGCAGGCGCCGTCGTAGCGCGCCGCGCACACCGTCAGCGACACGTCCGCGGTGGCGACGTCGCCGCCCTCGTCGAACACCGCCAGCCGCAGGTGGTGCGTGCCGCGCTGCGCCGCCTCCGGCCGCCAGCGCAGCGTCGCATCCTGCGGCCCGTCCTGGGTGAACGTGCTGCCCGCGGGCAGGCTGATCGCGGCGGGCACCGGGTTGGCGTAGAAGGTCAGCGGATCGCCGTCCGGATCGCTGCCCGCGAGCGCCAGCACCAGCTCCTCGCCGACCGCCACCTCGGTCGCCCCGCGCCAGGCGAGCGTCGGTGCGCCGTTGTCCGGCCGCCGCGGCACCGTGCGCACGCGCTTGAGCACCATGCCGGTGCGCTCGTCGATCGTCGGCCCGTCGAGCTGGCAGGGCGGGATGGAGTAGATCATCGTCTCGAAGACCAGCACCGAGCCGTCGTCGCTGCGCGAGGGCGTGAGGCTCTGGCAGCCGTTGGGAAAGCGGCCGATGCCGCCGGTGGTGAAGGTGACCTGTTCGAAGGTCATGGTGTCGAGCGCCAGCCGGAACAGCTCCATGTTGCGGTCGGCGTTGCCGCCCTGCGGATCGAGATCGCCGCGGCTGGAGACGATCAGCGCGCTGCCGTCGCGCGTCACCACCGAGTCGTAGCCGGGCTCGTCGTACAGCGCCGCGGGCAGCGGCACGAGCGCGTCGTCGGCGAGCGACAGCAGATACGGCGTGGTGCGCGAGCCGCCGTCGGGCAGCGGCCGCGAGGCGATGAACGACAGCAGCGTGCCGGCGTCGTCGAGCACCGGCTGGCTGATGCGGTCCATGTCGGCGGGCAGCGTGGCGACGTGCCGCCAGCGCGCCAGCGCCACGTCGTACTCGAGGACGTTGCAGGCGCCCGCCACCCAGGGCTGGGCCTGCAGGCCGAGCGTGCTCGGCGTCAGCACGACGACGCGCGCGCCGTCGCCGCTGATCAGCGGCGTGCCGCCCAGCGCATCGACGCAGCGCGGCTCGACCGGCGTGATGTCGATGGCGTCCGGCGCATCGCTGAGCTGCGTGCTCGTGCCAGTGTCGAAGTCGTGCAGAAAGTACTGCGCCGGCGTGCCGCGCCCGCCGGGGCGTTGCATGTACGCCAGCCGTCGCCCCTCCCGGTCGGCGCGAAACAGCACCGGCGAGCTCGCCGGCGCCACGTCGGTCGATTCTGTGTCGACGTCGAGACGAATGATGTGCATCGGACCCGGCCAAGTCAGGAACCCCTGAAAAAGGAAAAAGCGACCTGAACCCGTGAGTTGCTGTGAGATCGAGAATGCGTCGTCAGTGGTTCGTCTCCTGTGGACGCCTGACACACGGTCGAGGAAGAATTTGGCCTCTGCTCCGACCGGAGATGCTCTCCCGTAGGAGATTCGATTCCCGAATCCGTCGAGCGAGCGCCCGGTGCCGAGTGAGTCGGCGGCTGCGGCATAGGGATCAACCGGGATCATCGAGAATCGGCTGTGGACACTCGATTGAGGAATACGCATCAACGCTCCGCTTTGGCATGGCTCGAAAAGAAGCAGGAGCCACGCGACCCAAAGCGATCTGGAGCAACGCATCGGGCTCGCCAACTAATGCTGGATCGGCTGTGCGTTGCTGCAGAATCGTGCGACACCAGCGTCCTGCCCACCTCCGACTTTCTTGACAACTCGAATCAGGGCGTCGCCTTCGAGACTATCGCCCGTGCACTGCAGGAGCGTACCCGATCCAATCTGTGGGATCGCGGTGACAACCATCGACGGGTTGAGCGCACTCACCGTCATCGGGAACCACTCGCCGTAGCGATTGCGGATCTCGACGCACTGGCCGCCGCCG
>CBFGUK010000126.1:0-14028 GCA_965651925.1 uncultured bacterium
GCTGCCGCACTGTCCGTGTAGCGCGCTGCGCTACGTGATGGGAGTACCTTTTTTGACCTGACGTGGGATGAAACAGATCAACGCAGAGACGCGAAGGCGCAGAGCGACGCCGAGAAACCCGGGTCGGATAGTGCTTGCGCAACCTCCTCAACAATGGGTCCGCTCGGCCATCCGAACGCAGTCTCTCCTTCGGAGCTCCGCGTCTCCGCGTTGAAGATTATCGTCAGATCAAGGCTAACCCCGTAGCCGGCTTTGCACCTGAAAGCCGGCATCCGTCGTCGGCGCTCGTGGCATATGGCTCATAGCTCATGGCCGGAGCGCTCCGGACCATATGCCATCAGCCATATGCGATAGGCCTGCAGGGGGAGCAGTTGCTGAACTGAGTCGTTCCGCGACTTCAGGTGCAAAGCCCCCGTAGCTCCTTCACTCCGTACCCCGACCTCAGGGCTCGAAGACGCCGATGCCGTCGGGGAAGTTGAGGCCCGTGCCCATCGTTTCCGGGGGCTGCGGGACGCCCTCGACGAAACGGATGCGGCGCACGGTGCCGCGGTCGCGCCCCGGGCCGATCGGATCCTCGAGCTGCAGGCCGATGTCGGCGTAGTAGAGGGTGCCGTCGGAGGCGAGGCCGAGGCCGAGCGGCGTGCCGGTCGGCGGCGGTAGCTCGGTGGTCGGCGGATCGAGGACGCGGCGCACGAACGTCCCGGCGGCATCGTATTCGGCGATCACGCCGTTCAGGACGCTGGCGACGTAGAAGCCGCCTTCCGGACGCCAGACGACGCCGGCCGGCGTGATGACGTGCGCATCCTGGGCGATGACGAGCTCCCTGACGATCCGCCCCTCGCTGACCAGCGGCACACCGGTCGGGTCGACGCGGCCGCAGCCGCCGCCGGCGTCCGCCGCGGTCGGCAGCTGGCCGCTGTAGCGGTACACGCCCGCCGCGGTCGTGCCGTCGCCGCGCGCGGCGCTGACGTAGATCCGGTCCTGGTCGTCGATGGCGATCTGCTGCGCGGTGGGGATCGCGATGTCGAGCTTGCAGTGGCGCGCCCCGACGCCGTCGAGCGGCGGGAACCAGATGATCAGCTGGCCGGTGCCGGGACCGCCCGCCTGGTTGCCGATGTCGGTGGTCACCAGCCGGCCGTCGCTGAGGAAGCCGCAGCCGTAATTCTCGGCCGCCTCGCCCGCCTGGTAGGTCGGACGGAACGTGTTGATCTGCTCCCAGGTGAAGGCGGGGAACTCGCCGGTGAGCTCGAACAGGCCCCAGCCGGCGGTGTCGTGCGACGGACCCTGGCCGGTGTCCTCGCCGGCGATGAACCAGTGCTCGCCGCGCGGCCCGCGCGTGAAGCAGATCTGTCCGTTGATGTCGCGCCCCTCCCCGGGTGCGTCGGCCTCGCTCGGAATGACGACCTGGCTCGGGAAGCCGTCCGCGGCGCGGTAGGCGAACAGGCGGTTCGCCTCGGCGTTGAAGACGATGCCGGCGGTGGGCGGCGCCGGCGGACAGCCGGCGAGCGCATTGCCGACGGCGGTGATCAGGTCGCCGATGTCCGGCGCGGTCGCTTCCGGATCGGTGAGGAACGCCGCGCACGCCGACCCGGCGGCGAGGCCGAGCGCCATGTTGACGCCGGTGATCAGCTCGTTGACCGTCACCGCGCCGTCGGCATTGCAGTCGCCGACACACGGCGGCTGCGCCACCGCGGGTCCCGCGACCGCCAGCAGCGCCATCACGATGATGCCGGTTGCCCACCGCTTCAGCATCGCGCCCCCTCCTGGTCTGCGGCGACGAAAGCACGCGCGCGCCGGATGTGGCAAACCCGGCCGCCGCCGCGGTTGGCGCGGCGCAGGGCATGGGGCTGAGGGCACAGGGCCCGAGAGCGGGGCGAACCAGCCACTCGGATCCTGTGCGTGCGTCGACTGCGGTGCGCGCCAGCGCTCAGCGCGCGATGCTGCGGATCATCGTCTGCAGGATGCCGCCGTTGCGGTAGTACTCGACCTCGATCGGCGAATCGATGCGGGCGATGACCTCGAAGGTCTTCGCCGTGCCGTCGTCGGCGGTGGCGGTGACGCGCAGGCGGGCCTGCGGGGCGAGCGACGGGATGCCCTGCACGTCATAACGCTCTTCGCCGGTGAGGCCGTGCGTCTCGCGCGTCTCGCCGGGCACGAACTGCAGCGGCAGGACGCCCATGCCGACGAGGTTGCTGCGGTGGATGCGCTCGTAGCTCTCGGCGAGCACGGCGCGCACGCCGAGCAGCGTCGTGCCCTTCGCCGCCCAGTCGCGCGAGCTGCCGGTGCCGTACTCCTTGCCGGCGAAGACGAGGAGCGGCACGCCGTCGGCCTGGTAGCGCATCGCCGCGTCGTAGATCCACATCGGCTCGCCGTCGGGGAAGTGGCGCGTCTTGCCGCCCTCGACACCGGGGACGAGCAGGTTGCGCAGGCGGATGTTGCCGAAGGTGCCGCGCATCATCACTTCGTGGTTGCCGCGGCGCGAGCCGTAGGAGTTGAAGTCCTTCGGCTGCACGCCGTTGGCCATCAGGTACTGGCCCGCCGGGCTGTCGGCGGGAATCGAGCCGGCGGGCGAGATGTGATCGGTGGTCACCGAATCGCCGAGCACGGCGAGCACGCGGGCGCCGGTGAGATCGCCGAGCGGCGGCAGCTCGCGCGTCATCGTCGCGAAGAACGGCGGCGACTTGATGTACGTCGACGCGTCGTCCCACGCGTACACGTCGCCGGCCGGCACCGGCAGCGTCTGCCAGTGCTCGTCGCCGGTGAACACGTCGGCGTAGCGGGCGCGGAAGAGCTCCGGCGTCACCGTGGCGCGGATCGCGGCGGTGATTTCTTCGGGCGTCGGCCAGATGTCGCGCAGGTACACCGGCGCGCCGTCGCGCCCGGTGCCGAGCGGCTCCTGCGTGAGGTCGATGTCGACCGTGCCGGCGAGCGCGTAGGCGACCACCAGCGGCGGCGAGGCGAGGTAGTTCGCCAGTGTCAGCGGATTGATGCGTCCCTCGAAGTTGCGGTTGCCGCTCAGCACCGCGGCGGCGACGAGGTCGTGCTCGGTGATCGCCGTGGCGATCGGCGGCGGCAGCGGGCCGCTGTTGCCGATGCAGGTCGTGCAGCCGTAGCCGACGACGTGGAAGCGCAGCGCCTCGAGATCGGCCAGCACGCCAGCGGCGCGCAGGTACTCGGTCACCACCTGCGAACCCGGCGCGAGGCTGGTCTTCACCCACGGCTGGACCGCGAGGCCGCGCGCCACCGCCTTGCGCGCCAGCAGACCGGCGCCGAGCATCACCGACGGGTTCGAGGTGTTCGTGCAGCTGGTGATCGCGGCGATGACCACCGCGCCCTGCGTGAGCGTGTACGACGTCCCGTCGTCGCGCACCGGCGCCGCGGCGGCCGGATCGCGCTTGTACGTGCCGGTCAGCGCGCCGCGGAAGGTCTCCTGCATCCCCGACAGCGGCACCCGGTCCTGCGGCCGCTTCGGCCCGGCGAGGCTCGGCTCGACGGTCGAGAGGTCGAGACTGACGTGCTCGCTGAACACCGGATCGGGCGTCGATGTGGTGCGGAACAGCCCCTGCTCCTTGCAGTACGCCTCGACGAGCGCGACCTGCTCGGGCGACCGGCCGCTCTGGCGCAGGTACTCGAGTGTCTGGTTGTCGACCGGGAAGAAGCCGCACGTCGCGCCGTACTCGGGCGACATGTTGGCGATCGTCGCGCGGTCGGCGAGCGGCAGGCCGTCGAGCGCCGGGCCGTAGAACTCGACGAACTTGTCGACCACGCCGTGCGCGCGCAGGAGCTGCGTGACGGTGAGGACGACGTCGGTCGCGGTCGCGCCGGGCCGCAGCGCGCCGCTGAGCTTCACGCCGACGACGCGCGGCGTCAGCATGTAGTACGGCTGACCGAGCATCACCGCCTCGGCCTCGATGCCGCCGACGCCCCAGCCGAGCACGCCGAGGCCGTTGATCATCGTCGTGTGCGAGTCGGTGCCGACGCAGGTGTCGGGATAGACGAGCCGCGTGCCGTCCTCGTCGCGCGCGAACACCACCTGGGCGAGGAACTCGAGGTTGACCTGGTGGCAGATGCCGGTCGCCGGCGGCACGACGCGGAAGTTGTGCAGGCTCGCCTGCCCCCAGCGCAGGAACGCATAGCGCTCGCGGTTGCGCTCGTAGTCGAACGCGGCATTGGCGGCGAACGCCTGCGCCGAGCCGAACGCGTCGACCTGCACGGAGTGGTCGATGACGAGGTCGGCGGGGATGCGCGGGTTGATGCGCGCCGGATCGCCGCCGAGCCGTGCCGTCGCCTCGCGCATCGCGGCGAAGTCGACCACCGCCGGCACGCCGGTGAAGTCCTGCAGCAGGACGCGCGCCGGCAGGTACGGCACCTCGCCGGCGCCGCGCGCCACGGCATTCCACGCCGCGAGCTCGCGCACGTCGTCGGCGCGCACGAGGCGGTCGTCCTCGTTGCGCAGCAGGTTCTCGACCAGCACGCGGATGCTGAACGGCAGCGTGTCGACGTGGCCGACGCCGGCGCGGGACAGCGCCGCGAGGCTGAAGTAGTCGACCGTCGTCGAGCCGACGGTCAGGCGGGAACGGGTGCCGAAGCTGTTGGCGCGGGATGACATGATGGGGTCTCCAGACGGCGCGCCGCGCCGGCGGGCGTCACAGGCCCTTTTCCAGGCGGCGCTGCGTCAGCTCCTCGTCGGCGATGCCGCTGTCGTAGCTGAGCGCGGTGATGTCGACGGTGGTATGACTGCCGGAGCGCTCGTTGCGCATCTCCAGCCGGTGAGCGGTCGGGATGTTGCGCTCGACGCGAATGTCCGACAGCCGCAGCGTCTTGCGCAGCGTGCCGTCCGCGTCGAGGAGCTCGAACTTGCGCACGATGTCATCCTCGCGGCCGAGCCACAGGCGCACGAGGCCGTAGTGCACGTCGGCCGCCGGCGTCGGGCGCAGCTCGATGATGTCGGACGGCACGCCGTCGATCGTCTCCTCGCCGACCAGCGCGCTCGCCGCCTCGGCCTCGCTCCAGTCGACCGCCTCGGCCATGATCGCGAGGTCCTCGTAGCTGAAGTCGGTGCCGACGAAGCTCTCGGTGCGCGCGCCGCCGCTGATCTGGCGCACGCGCTTGAGCGCCGGCAGCCACAGCCACTGGCGGTCGCTGTCGTGCGGATCGGTCCACTGCAGGAAGCCGATGCCGTGCACCTGTGCCGGCGCGTGGAAGAACATGATCGAGCGCGTCGCGTCACCGTCGTAGCGCTTGCTGCGCACCTCGAGCTCGCGCCGCACCTCGCTGCCGCGCCGGTCGACGATGGTCAGCGTCATGCGCTGCGTGCGGTCGGTCCACTTGCGCGTCGTCTCGTTCAGCCGCCGCACCGCGTCGAGCCGCGCGCGCGCGGCGTCGTCGGCGCGCGCCGGGGCCGCGACGGCCAGCAGTGCGGCCACCATCCAGAGGGTCATGCTCCTGCCGTGCCGGCTCGCTGTCATCGCGCTGTGCCGCCAGAGCTAGCCCGCTGCTGGTGCCACAGCAACCCACGGTACACGTACTGCACACCCGAGGCGGCGGTCATCACGCCGGTCACCCACTGCAGCACGAGCGACACCGTGCCGAGCGGCAGCGTCGGGCGCGCCATGGTCATCAGCGCGAAGCCGACCGTGAACAGCTGGAAGAACGTGCTGAGCTTGCCGAGGCGGCTCGGCGTCACCTCCATCCATTCGTGATCGACGATGAACACCGCGCCGTACCCGAGCACGACGATCACGTCGCGCAGGATGACGAGCACCACCAGCCACGGCGGAATCGCGCCGGTGACGCCGAGGACGATGAACGAGCTCAGCAGCAGCAGCTTGTCGGCCATCGGATCGAGCACCGCGCCGAGGCTCGAGCGGCTGTCGGTCAGGCGCGCGATCGCGCCGTCGACCGCATCGGTCACGCCGGCGCCGAGAAACAGCATGAACGCCGGCGCGTACTGCCCGTTGGCGAGGAAGATCAGGAAGACCGGGATCGCGATGATGCGCAGCAGCGTCAGGAAGTTCGGCAGCGTCAGCATTTTTCACAACGGATTACGCGGATTGCGCGGATGCGGGCAAGGACTCTCGCAATCCGTGCAATCCGCGCACGCCGTTGTGACGGATGTGACGACGCTCAGGTCAGCGCCTTGCGGATGCGGCCGGCGACCTTGGGCGGCACGAACGCGGTCACCTCGTAGGCGCCGTCGCTGAGCTCCTGGGCGTGGATGCGGCCGCTCTGGTGAATCTGCGCGAGGAGGTCGCCACGCTCGAGCGGGATGCGGACGTGCAGCTTCTCCTGCTGCGCGGCGAGCAGCGTGCCGATCTGGCGCAGCAGCTGCGGCAGGCCGGCGCCGGTCCGTGCCGAGACGCTGCACGTCGGCCCGTCGACCGTCGGCCGCGCCGCGCCGTTGGTCGACGGCAGGTCGTTCTTGTTGAAGACCGTGATGCGCGGCAGCGCGTCGGCGCCGAGCTCGGCGAGGACCTGCTCGACGACGGTGACGTGCTCGGCGGCATGCGGGTCGCTCGCGTCGATGACGTGCAGCAGCAGGTTCGCGGTCTGCACTTCCTCGAGCGTGCTCTTGAACGCGTCGACGAAGCCGTGCGGCAGCTTGTGGATGAAGCCCACGGTGTCGATCAGCAGCGCCTCGCCGCCGTCGGGCAGGCGCAGCAGGCGCACGGTCGGATCGAGCGTCGCGAACAGCTGGTCGGCGACCAGCACGCCGGCGTCGGTCAGCGCATTCATCAGCGTCGACTTGCCCGAGTTCGTGTAGCCGACGAGCGCGACGGTGGGGTACGGCACCGCGTGCCGGCCGGCGCGATGGAGACCGCGCGTGCGCGACACATCCTTCAGACGGCGCCTGAGGCGTGCGATGCGCTCGCGCACCCGGCGGCGGTCGACCTCGAGCTGCGTCTCGCCGGGGCCGCGCAGGCCGACCGCGCCGCCGGCCTGGCGCGAGAGGTGCGTCCAGGCGCGCGTCAGGCGCGGCAGCAGATACTCGAGCTGCGCCAGCTCGACCTGCAGCTTGCCAGCCTGCGAGGTGGCGCGCTGGGCGAAGATGTCGAGGATCAGCTGCGTGCGGTCGATGACGCGCACGCCGAATGCCTTCTCGAGGTTGCGCTGCTGCGCCGGCGAGAGCTCGTCGTCGAAGATCACCAGCGTCGCGCCGGCGTCGCGCACCAGGCGAGTGACTTCCTCGATCTTGCCGGCGCCGATCAGCGTGCCGGGCTGCAGCGCGCGCGCCGGCTGGATCGCCTCGCCGGCGACGGTCGCGCCGGCGGTCTTGGTGAGACGCGACAGCTCGGCGAGCGACTCCGGCGCGCTGAGCAGGGCGTTGCGCCCATGCTCGATCGCAACCAGCACGGCCCGGTCGCGGGTCTGCGCGACGTCGATCACGTGCCTGTGACTGTCGCGGAGGGCGGAAGGACGGTCAAGACAGGGACACCGATGAACACGGATCGCCGGAGCGATCACGGATGATCGGTCCCGGCCCGGCCATGCGGTTCACCTGTGGCCATTCGTGACGAACTGTGAATTGATCCGGCCGGGGGTAGCCATGCGCGTATTGACGGTCACGATTGTTGTGCTGGGGCTGTTCGGGGCCGCGGCGGAGGCGCAACTGAACACCGCCCAGCGCAAGTGCCTCGAGGCGCTCGGCAAGAACGTCGCGAAGCTCGCCGCGGCGCAGGGCAAGGTGAACGTCGCCTGTCTGAAGGCGGCGACCGCCGGCAAGCTCGCCGCGGGGCAGTCCGCGGATGCCTGCCTGCTCGCCGACGCGAAGGGCAAGGTCGCCGCGACGCAGGCGAAGCTCGCCGCCGACTACGCGGCGCGCTGCATCGCCGACCCGCCGCCGTTCGGGCTGCCGTCGGGGACCGTCGCCGCGGTGCTCACCGCCGTGCCGCCCGACCAGTCGCGCACCCTCCTCGCCGACCTCCTCGGCGCGGCGCTCGCCACGGCGGCGATCCCGTGCGCCGCCGACAAGGCCGCCTGCAAGTGCCAGACGGCGGCGGCGACCGCCTGGGAGAAGCTCGCGGCGACGGCGTTCAAGACCTATCAGGGCTGCCGGAAGACGGCGCTGAAGGGCGGCGCGACCTCCGGCGCGGCGCTCGACGACTGCCTCGCCGATGCCGGCACGCCGGGCTCCGTCGCCGCCGACACGAAGGGCAAGCTCGCCAAACGGATGGCCAAACTCGCCGACACGGTGGGCAAGCGCTGTGCCGCGCCGGTGCGCACGGCGCTCGCGCTGCCCGGCGCCTGCGCCGGCCTCGGCGGCGCGCCGCTCGCCGCGTGCATCGCGGCGCGCGTGCAGTGCCGCGTCTGCGAGACGCTGCGCCGCACCGACGACCTCGCCGTCGACTGCGACCAGTTCGACGACGGCCAGCAGAACCTCAGCTGCCCGCTGCACACGTTCCAGCTGCGCAGCCCCGCCGAGCCGGCCGACACGCCCGGCTCGCCGGGCGTCACCGCCGCCGCGTACCCGAAGCTGGTGACGCAGTACGGCAGCGCCGACGTGAACCTCAACACCGCGCGCTTCACCCGCTTCCGCCTCGACGAGGCGCTGACCGCGCCGGATGCGATCCTGATCCTCATCCCCGGCTTCGAAGGCGGCGCGAACGACTTCCGCATTCTCGCCGAGAACCTCCTGCCGCGCCTGCTCGCCGAGGCCGGGCTGGTGCTCGAGGTGTGGGCGTACGACCGGCGCTCGAACCAGCTCGAGGACACGCTCGGCCTCGACATCGCCGAGGCGCATGCGTCGGCGCACATCGGTCTCGACTGGCTGTTCGGCAGCGAGCTCGCGCTGCCGCTGTCACCGGAGCTTGCCGCCGGGCCGAACCGCCGCGCGCAGTTCCACGATCCGCAGGCCGAGACGGCGTTCATCGCCAACTGGACGCCGCTGACGTTCTCGCGCGACATCGACGCGATCGTCGAGAAGGCGCGCGCGGTGGCGCGCAACGGCAACGTGTTCCTCGGCGGCCACTCGGCCGGCACCGGCTTCACGGCGCGCTACGCGGCGACCGACTTCAACCTCAGCGGCACCGGCCCGGCCGAGCCGGGCTACGCGAAGCTGCGCGGCCTCGTGCTGCTCGAGGGCGCCGGCGCGTCGACCGGCGGCACCCCGCCGAGCGCCGACACGCTCGACCGCATCGAGGCGAAGTTCGACGGGGGCCTGTACGGCGCCGTGCGCGCCAACGCCGGCCGCTGCGTCGACGGCACCACCGCCTGCACGCTGGCGGACGAGGCGAGCGCCTGTGCCGGCCAGGTGCCGCCGAAGTGCACGCTGCCGACCACCGCGTATGCGTCGTCGGCGCTGCTCAACGCGCGCATCCTCGCCGCGGTCGAGCCCGCCGCGATCCAGGGCCTCACCGATCCCGACGGCGGGCAGATCATTCTCCAGGTCGACCAGGGCGCAGCGGGCAACAACGCGGTGGCGAAGGTGCCCGATCTCGGCCCGCTCGCCATCCTGCCGCAGGCGACGGTGCTCGGCGGCATCGGCTCGTTCATCGACGACGACGGCTTCGTCGCCGGACTGGCGAGCTTCGTCGCGACCTCGGTCGGTGCCACCGGCCCGGTGGTCGGCGGGCTGACGACCTGGCTCGACCTCGACGAGGCGCCCTTCCCGCCCACCGCGGTCCCCGACCTCGGACCGCCGCCGACGACACTGCCCGGCGGCACGTGGGGCCAGGAGAAGGAGGTGACGCGCTTCGACCGCATGCTGACGACCTTCTTCGCCGGCCACAGCAACTTCACCGACTGGTACTACCCGTCGAGCGGGCTCGGCGTGACCAGCGTCAGCGGCGTGTGCACCGCCGGCACCTGCACGGTCGGCGACGTCGGCGCATCGTGCTCGACGAACGGCCAGTGCTCACAGGCGCTGACGCTCGACTCGACCGCGCTCTCGATCGGTCGCGGTCGGCGCGACATCGAGAACCTCACCCAGGCGGCGGCGATCGACATCCCGGTGATCGGCTTCGGCGGCAGCAACGGGCTCGTGCCGGTGCCGGGCCGCTTCGTGCCGTTTGCGACCAGCATCGCGCCGTGCGCGGCGCCGTCGTGCAGCGGCGCGCCGCGCATCGTCGATGCGGCGAGCCCGAACCCCGCGTTCCCGACCTTCGGCGACGTCGCCGGCGGCTTCGAGGTCTACATCAGCGAGGGTTTCGCGCACGTCGACGTGCTCACCGCCGAGGACGACGGGCACAACAACGTGCTGGCGCCGCTGAGCGCCTTCATCGCCCGCAACGCGCAGTGAAGCCGTACCACGGATTGCACGGACCAATCAGATTACGCGGAACCTGCGGGGGTGAGTGCGATCCGCGCAATCTGATTGGTCCGCGCAATCCGTGGTAACCTCTTACGGCACCAGCACGACCTTGCCGACGTTGCGCCGCTCGGTGATGAAGCGGTGCGCGGCGGGCGCCTCGTCGAAGCGGAACGTCTGCGCCACCACCGGCTGCAGCGAGCCGTCGGCGATCATGTCCTGCAGCATCCCGATCCACGGGCCGAGCGTGCCGCGGTCGTCCCACAGCGCCAGCATGTTGAGCCCGATCACCGCCTTCGAGGGCTCCATCATCGCGATCGGGTTGAAGCGCGGCATGCTGAGCACGGTCTTCAGCGCGGTGAACAGGTTGCGGCGCTCGCCGGACACGACCGCCGAGGCGCCGAAGATCACCAGCCGGCCGCCGACGCGCAGCAGCCGGAAGCTGGTGCGGAAACTGCGCCCGCCGACCGCATCCATGATCACGTCGAACTGCGGCAGGCCGCGCTCCCAGCCGGGGCGCGTGTAGTCGATCGGGTGATCGACGCCGAGGCGGCGGATCGCGTCGTGCTTGCCCGGCGAGGCGGTGCCCCACACCTCGGCGCCGGCGCGCCTGGCGATCTGCGTCGCCGCGATGCCGACGCCGCCCGCCGCCGCGTGCAGCAGCACGCGCTCGCCGCGTTGCAGGTTCGCGTACTGGATCAGTCCGGCGACCGCGGTGCCGTAATTGACGGGGATTGCCGCCCCGTCCTCGAAATTCATCCGCGCCGGCAGCGGCACGACGTTGTCGGCGCGCGTCACGACGCGTTCGGCATAACCGCCGAAGCGCGTGCCGGCCATGACGCGGTCGCCGACGGCGACGGTGTCGACGCCCGGCCCGAGCGCCGCCACCGTGCCCGCGACCTCGTAGCCGACCACCACCGGCGGCTTCGGCGCCGCCGCGTAGAGGCCGAGGCGCGCCATCACGTCGGCGAAGTTGATGCCCGCCGCCCGCACGTCGATCAGCACCTCGCCCGGTCCCGGCGTGGGATCGGGCCGCTCCTCGACCTGCAGGACTTCCGGCGCCCCGTGTCGCCGCATCACCACCGCGCGCATCGCCACCTCACTTCCGGAAAAACATGTCGGCGGCGATGAACGCCATCATCACCGCGAATCCCTTGCGCAGCAGCGAGCCGGGCACGAGCTGCGCCAGCCAGCCGCCGAGATAACCGCCGAAGACGAACCCGATGGCGACGAGGATCGCGACGGGCACGTCGACGTGACCATTGCGGTAGTAGTGCCAGAACGCGAACGCGCCGAGCGGCGGCAGCAGCACGGCGAGCGAGGTGCCCTGGGCGCCGTGCTGCGTCATCCCGAACAGGTACACGAGCAGCGGCACCATGATGAAGCCGCCGCCGAGCCCCGTCAGCCCGCTCAACATCCCGCCGATCGCGCCAACCATTATGCCGAGCATCCGATTCTCCCGTGCGCCGACTCACCCAGCCGCACACGGTTGTCAAACTGACAAGCGAAACGCGTGACCGGTGACCGGTGACCAGTGACCGGTGGGAGGCGTTCAGCGTTTTTCAGCCACCGAGGTGGCGGAGGACACCGAGTCGACCGATTCATCGCAATCTCACTGAATCGATTCGACTCGGTGTCCTCCCTGTCTCGGTGGCCGGTCAAGCCTCGTCCACCGGTCACTGGTCACCGGTCACGCTTCCCGCCCGAGCCCGGTTGTCATCGACGGCGCTGCCTGTCACGAGGGGCGCATGAGGGTCGGGCCGCTCGAGACGGCGGCGCTGCTGCGCGCCATGGATCTCAACTGCTGGGAGCTCTACCGCGAGATCGCGCGCACCGGGCGCGGCAACGAGGTCCTCGACGGCGGCGGCTCGACGATGATCTGGGGCCCGCTCGCCACCGCGTTCCACAATGCGGTGATGGTGCGCGCGCCGATCGGCGCGCGGGCGCTGCTCGATGCGGTGCGCGCCTTCTATGCGCCGCGCGGCGGGCCGCATTCGATCTGGCTGCGCGCACACGCCGACGCGGCGCTCGAGAGCCCGCTGCGCGCCCAGGGCTATGCGCCGTTCACCGTCATGCCGGGCATGGCGCTGCTCGCCGATCCGGGCACGCGCTGCGAGCCGCCCGGCCTGACGATCGTGCCGGCGACCGACGACGCCGGCCGCGATGCCTTCCGTCACGTCTCGGCCGAGGCGTACGCGACGTACGGTGCGCCGCGCGACTACGCGGCGGATGCGTTCTCGTCGCTCGACAGCGTCTGCGCGCCGCACGTGCAGGGCTTCGTCGGCTATGCCGGCGGCGAGCCGGTCGCCGCCGCCGCGCTCTACCTGACGCACGGCGTCGCCGGCATCGGCTGGGTCGGCTGCGTGCCGGCGGCACGCGGCCGCCGCTACGCCGAGGCGGTCACCTGGGCGGCGGTGCGCGAGGGCTTCCGGCGCGGCGCGACGTTCGCCAACCTGCAGGCCTCGCCGATGGGCCGGCCGGTCTACGAACGCATGGGCTTCCTCACGCTCACCGAGTACCGCGTTCTCGCCCGCCCCGCCTGACCCCTGCCCGCCCGCCGCGCCCGGGCGGATCCGGTTGTTCGCCACCCGTGTCGGCCGGCAAAATCCTGCCGCCGGCGAGATCCCGGGCAGAGTGCCGTCGGCGCCCTGCTGCAGCCTGAAACACAGTTGTTGACATACGGTTTGCTGCAGCTTTTAGAGGGTCAAGTACACAAATTCGCCGCGGCGGAGCGCGGGGAGGTCGCGCGGGGGCGCGATGAGGCACGCTGCGGGAATGCGCTGACATGAGGGGACACGTGTGTATGGATCCACGGGATCGGTTTGACCACGGCGCGCGCAGGATGGGGGCACTGGACGCCGCTTCGGCACGTCCGCTTCGCCTGACCGGACTGCTCTTCGCGCTGCTCGCCGTCGGTCTCGGGGCACCGGCACGCGCCTCCGCACAGTGCGCCGACACGACGGTGTGCAGCAGCAACGGCATGCAGGTGCAGCTCGTCGATGCGAACGGCACGGTGACGGGCAGCGGCAGCTACGACAGCGTGAACGACCGCACGACGTTCCGCTGGCGGGTGTGCCGCGGCACCGCGACGGCCTGTCCCTGCTCCGGGCCCGACGTCAGCCACGTGACGATCGATCTCTCCCTCGGACTGTGTGCCGGCCTCGATCTGGTCAGCGCCTCGCCGGCGCCGGTCGAGACCAACGATCCGACCTGCTTCAGCGGCACCATGCCCGTGCTCAAGTGGGACGTCGGCTTCGACAGCAGCTGCGGCGCGGCGAGCACCTGCCGCACGTACGTCGCAACCTTCGCGGGCAACGTCCCGACCGGCAACATTCCGATGGGCATCAAGGCCGGCCCGAGCTGCGGGTCGGCGACCGTGCTCGGTCCCGCCTGCTCGGAGTGCGCCGCGCCGACCGCGACGCCCACGACGGCGAGTACCGCCACCGCGACGCACACCGTCACGGCGAGCGCGACGCCGACCAACACCGCGCCGCCCACCGCGACCACCAGCGCCACGGCGACGATCACCGCCACGGCGACGATCCCGACCGCGACGGCGACCTCCACCGTCTCGTGGACGCCGACCGCGACCGCGAGCGCAACGCACACCGCGACGTTCACGGCAACCGCCAGCCTCACGCCGACGTCGACGGCGACGTTCACGCCGACCTCCACCGCCACCACGGCGGCGACCACCACCGCGACGGCGAGCGAGACGCCGACGGCGACGGCGACGTACACCGGCACGTTCACCGCCACGCCGACCGAGACGGCGACGGAAA
>CBFGUK010000127.1:0-13913 GCA_965651925.1 uncultured bacterium
GGGCCGCGCGTCCGCGCGGCCGCCAACGCGCGTCACCTCATGCGAATGGGAACATCCGTTGGCGGCCGCGCGGAAGCGCGGCCCTCCAACGCGTCTTGTGAGGTCACGTCTCCGAGGCCGACAGACATTGTCATCCGCCATCAGCGGCGCGGCGGGAATCGCGCGCGTCGAGATGGCCGAGGCGTCGGCTCCGCACGACGATCTGGAGGGCCGCGCGTCCGCGCGGCCGCCAACGCGCGTCACCTCATGCGAATGGGAACATTCGTTGGCGGCCGCGCGGAAGCGCGGCCCTCCACCGCGTCTTGTGAGGTCCGACGCGTCGGCGCGTCCGCCGAGACGCCTTCACGGAACGCCACGATACGCACAGACGGACTCGCCACGGCGCGGCGGGCGTGGCAGGGTACGTACCATGCCTGACTACAGCCTGTTCGGTGATGAGCACGTGCGGCAGTACGAGGCGACCGGCGGCAAGGTCGGTCACGACTGGAACGGGGCCTCGTGCCTGATCCTGCACACCCGCGGCCGCAAGAGCGGCGAGGTGCACAAGCTGCCGCTGATCTACGGCCGCGACGGCAACGACTACGTCGTCGTCGCCTCCAAGGGCGGCGCGCCCGATCATCCGGGCTGGTACAAGAACCTCGTCGCCCACCCTGACGTCGAGATCCAGGTGTGGGACAAGGTGATCCCGGTCCGCGCCCGCACCGGCACGGCGGAGGACAAAAAGCGCGTCTGGCCGATCATGACCGCGCAGTGGCCCGCCTACGACGACTACCAGGCAGGCACCCCGCGCGACATTCCGGTCGTGCTGCTCAGTCCGCGCTAACGTGGCAGCTGCGCCGATTGCCCCTCGCCGGAGGGCGCCGGGCGGGTGAAGCAATCCGTGCGGCGCTCTCGCAACGGAGCGGTGTAACCGCGTCTTCGAAGGCGCCGGCGGAGCGGCGCGCTCGAGATCGCGAGACCGGGTGACGTCGTCTCACGCCGGTTCCCGCCTGAGGAGCGCGACGCATTCGACATGTTCGGTCTGCGGCAGCATGTCGAACGGGTGCACCGACACGGTCGGCCAGCCGTGTGCGGCGAACCAGGCGAGGTCGCGGGCGAGCGTGCGCGGATCGCACGAGACGTAGACGATGCGTGATGGCGCCGCGGCGGCGATCGCCGCGCGCGTCGCATCGTCGGCGCCCTTGCGCGGCGGGTTGAGCGTCAGCAGGTCGATGCGCGGCAGCGTGCGCGTGCACTCGGCGAGACCCGCGGCGGCGGGCGCGGCGACGAAGCGGACGTTGTGGTAGCCGTTCAGGCGCACGTTCTGCTTCGCATCGCTCACCGCGAGCGGGTTCTCCTCGACCCCGACCACCTGCGCCGCGCCGCCGGCGAGGTGGAAGCTGATCGCCCCGACGCCGGCGTAGAGGTCGACCGCGTACTCCTCTGCTTCCGGCGCGGCGAGGCGGCCGACGGTCTCGTACACCTTGCGCGCGACACCGATGTTCGCCTGCAGGAACGCGCCGGCGCGACTGGTGAGCTTGAGCCCGCCGACGCGCTCGAGCAGCGCCTGCTCGCGCGTCAGCGGCACGAAACGCTCGCCGAAGATGACGTTGCCGCGCGTGTCATTGAGATTGAGCACGACGCTGCTGACGCCGCGCAGCCGGCGCAGCCGGCCGGTCAGTGCCCCCTCGCCTGCCCAGCGACGATCGCGCACGACGAGGATGATCTGCGCGGTGTGCTTCCAGGCGCTGGCGCGCACGACGACGTAGCGCAGCCAGCCCTCGCCGGTCCGTTCGTCGTAGATCGGCGCGTCGGCGGCGGCGATCGCGTCGCGCAGCACCGGCAGCAGGTGCGCGATGCGCGGCTCGTGCACCGGGCAGCCGGTGATGTCGAGCACCTGGTGGGTGCCGGGCCGGTAGATGCCCAGCAGCAGGCCGCGGCGGGCGCGGCGGGCGACGAGCTTCGCCTGGTTGCGGTAGCCGAAGACGCGCGGCGAGCCGGTGATCGGCGCGACCGCGACCCCGGCGAGTGCCGGGTGTGCGGCGAGCGCCGCGACGACGCGGTCGCGCTTCAGCGCCAGCTGGCGCCCGTACGGCGTGCCGTAGAGCGCGCAGCCGGCGCAGGCGGGCGCGTGCGGACAGCTGATCGGCGCGCGCGCGGGGCGGCGGGACGAAGGCGCGGCCATGCGCCCCATCCGATACTACGCGCCGCGCGCCGAGTCAGGGGCAGCCGTCGAGCGCGCGGGTGACGGCGAGGACGAGATCGCCGATGTCGAGCCGGCCGTTGTGGTCGCCGTCGGCGGCCGGGCAGTCGACGAGCGACACGGTGCCGAGCACGACGGCGAGCGTGCGGATGAGATCCTCGATCGTCACGATGTTGTCGGTCGAGCAGTCGCCGGCACAGAACGGGTGCTCGGTCGGCGTCGGCCCCGTCGCGGTCGGCGTCGGCGTGCGCGTTGCGGTGCGCGTGCGCGTCGCGGTCGCGCTCGGCCGCGACGTCGCCGTGCGCGTGCGCGTCGCCGTCGGCGTCGGGGTGCGCGGCGCGGTGCGCGTCGCGTTGGCGAACGCGGTCGCGGTCGGGGTCGGCGTCACC
This sequence comes from uncultured bacterium, assembly GCA_965651925.1. Lineage (GTDB taxonomy): Bacteria > Desulfobacterota > Binatia > HRBIN30 > CADEER01 > CBFGUK01. The sequence continues at coordinate 2,572 of CBFGUK010000127.1, forward strand.
GGCGTCGCCGGGCCGACGCGCACGACGATCTCGCGCGGCGTGCCGAACTCCTCGGTGCGCGCATCCTTGAGGCGCGCGGCGACCAGCGTGTCGCCCGTCGGGAAGGCCCAGGCGGGGTTGATCATGCCGCAGAACTGCAGCCGCGAGTTGCGGTCGATGTAGCCGAAGCCGAACCCCTCGTCGGACGTCGTGCACGCTTCGAGCGACGACTGGCGCGCGACGAGCTGGCCCGCGCCGTCGAAGAAGCGGCAGCCGAGGTCGTGGATGATGTCGAGCGCCGGCGCGGTATCCTGGAAGGCAAAGGGTTCGGTCGCCGGCACGCCGCCGAGCTCGGGCAGGAAGGTGTCGCAGATCGTCGGATCGCCGTTGCCGAGCGGCCGCGAGACGATCACCTGCAGGTCGGGATCGTGCAGCTCGGCATTGACGAAATACGGCGCGGGGTACGGACCCGGGTTCTGCCGGTTCGCGCCGGCGCGCCCTTCGATCACCAGCGTCAGGCTGTGACCGAACTGCTGGTGGAACACCGGCCGGCCGGCCTCATCGTAGCCGATCGGCCGCTGCACGGCGTTCGACGCGTTGGCGATGCCCATCGCGGTGATCACCGGCCCGGCCGGACAGCCCGGCTCGGACAGCTCGACGCGATACGGGCGGCTCACCGGCGGGCCGCAGGCACTGACCAGCGCGGTGTAGAGGCCGACCTTGGCCGGCGTGAACGTGATCTGCCCGCCGCAGCGGTTCTCGACCGGCAGCTCGACGCCGTCGGGATCGAAGAGGCGCACCGACGGCGCCCCGGACCCGGTGGTGTAGTTCAGGCGCAGCGTCACCGGCTCGGCGCTGCCTGCCGAGAGCAGGAAGCTGTCGACCTCGCCGGGCATGTCGAAGCCGATGCCGTCCGGCGTCGCCCCGCAGGTCAGCGGCCGGCCGCAGTTGCCGGCGCCATCGGTGACGACATTGGCGCTGATCGCGTATGCGCCGCCGGCGCCGCCGAAGCACTGCGACACCTCGACGAGCACCGACTGCGGTCCGCTGGTGAACTGCACGACGCCCGAGCAGGTGTCGGCAATGACGCCCTGCGCGCCGCTGACACGCATGCGCACCGGCCCCATCGACGCCGTCAGGCTGGCGGTCTGGATGAGCACCGAGGCGCCCGGTGCGGTGGCGACGACCCACGCCTGCGTGCCGCCGCCGGCGAGCATGCCGCGGCGCGGCTCGCCGCAGACCAGCGCCTCCTGGGCGCCGGCCGGTGCGGCCGCGAGCAGCGCCGTCGCGCCGATGGCCGCAGCGAGGACGGCAAACACGCCGCGCCGGACGGACCGACGCCGGCCCTCAGTGTTCACCGTCCCCTCCGGTTACTCGAACGCCTCGCGCAGCACCCACCCCGTCCGTCCGTCGGCAAGGCGCACCGCGTACCAGTCGCGCTCCTCGCCGGCAACGTCCAGCCGCTGGTCGCGCGCGACGCTGCCGATCACCTCGGCATTGCCGCTCGGGCGGGCGTGCACCGGGGCTTCGGCGACGGTGACGCGCAGGCGCACGCTCGCCGGCGCCAGCGCGCGCGTGCGCTCGGCGTCGGGCGGTGTGGTGCTCGGCCGCAGGCCGATGGCGACCATCAGGAGCGCCACCGCGGCGACGGCGATCGGCGCCAGCACCGGCACCTGCAGCCAGCCGCGCAGCCGCTCGACGAGGCTCGTGCCGGCCCGCTGCACGACCGCCGTCGGCGACCCCGCTGCCGGCGCGAGCTCGGCGAGTGCCGCCGGCAGGACCGCCTCGGCGCGATGGCGGACGCTCGCCGGTACCGGCGTGGCGATCTCGGCAGCCAGCGCCAGCCGGCGGCGCAGGTGGGTGAGCGCCGCGACGCACGGATCGCAGCCACCGAGGTGCGCCGTGACTGCGCTGCGCGCCGCCGCATCGGTCAGCCCGCCGCTGGCATAGAGCACCAGTCGCTCCTCGCCGATGCAGCCCGAGCCGGCGCTGCCGCCCTGCGCCGCCGCCCCGGGATCCTCGAACGCCACGCGCAGCCGTGCGGACAGTGCCCCGCAGCGCGCGCAGGCCGCCACGTGGGCCGCCAGCGCCTGCGCCTCCTCCCCCTCGAGCTCGCCGTCGGCGAAGCAGGACAGGGCCTCGAAGTCCGGGCAGGCGCTGCCTGCCCCGGCAACCGGGTGCCTCACATCCATCATGGGTGGCGATCCTCCGCCGGGCCGCGTGCGGTCCGGCACGTCATCAATGCGCGCTGGACTCAGGAGCGCGCGGCCTGCTGCATCGACAGGTCGGGGCCCGACGAACCGTTCGTCGCGCTGACCTTGGTCAGCAGCTCGCGCCGCAGGCGCGCGATCTGCGAGCCGATGTTGCCGATGCTGGTGTTGAGCATCGCGGCGATTTCCTTGTACGGCGCCGTCACCTTGCGGCGCTGCGCCTGGGCGAGCAGCTTGGCGCGCTGCTGGCGGCGGCGCTGGATCTTGCGCTCGAGCTGCTGGCGCTCGTCGCGCAGCCGCTCGGCGGCCATGCTGGTCGGCGGCAGTGCCGCGAGATCGTCGTTGATCCGCTGCACGCGCCGTTCGTAGAGCTGGATCCACGCCTGCACGGCGTCGAGCGCATCCTCCATGCGCTTGAGGCCCGCCTCGCGCTCGCGCACCGTGGCGCGCAGGCGATCGATGCGGTCGAGCACCTCGGGCACGTCGCACCCCGAGACCTGCGCGAGATAGCGCACCTCCGAGGGCTGGAACTCGTAGTCCTCGACATAGAGGAGCTTCATGACCACCGACTTCGATGGAGACAGCTCTCCCAACAACTGATTGAACGACGTGCTATCCATCGCCCCTTCGCCTTCATGTCCCCTGGCGCGGTCGGCGGCCCCAGGGTCGGGCAACTCGCCGAGTGTTTCGATCGATACGGTTTCGATCTCGCGCACGCCGCGCTTCCATTCGAGCACGAGATCGTCGAGCACGAAGCCGAGCAGATAGGCGCGAAACGGCGCCCGTCCCTCGTAGGTTCGTACGCGCCGGAAGATCCGCCCGCGTTCGAAGGCGAAGACGTAGAAATCCCCCGCCTCGTCGGGCGGCACCCGATAGACCCGCATTGGATAGCCGTAGATCAGCTCGCCATAGAGCGCCTGAAACTCCCGGGCTGCGTCCTGCTCGCCGGCCAGACACCGGCTGATCAGCCGTCGACTCTCCTGCGCCTCGGTAAGCGAATCCAACCTGCCCTCCGGTGCGGACCCCAGCCCGCGCACCGCATCGCGTTTTCATGTGCCTCTGGCGGGGGGGATGATTCCTGATCGCATTTTGCTGCGCGGCACTGAAGGGGATGTGACGAAAACGTGGCGGCGGGGGCCCGGAGTCCGCAGATGACGCAGATGACGGAGATCGGACGTCCCGTGGTCAGCGCCTGCGAGAGGAACGGGATCATCGCCAGGTGCGGACCTTTCCGGTCGAAAGTCTCATCTGGCATCGGCGTCATCTGCGGATTCCGGCATCTCCCAAAACCATCGGACCTCCGCACCTCCGTACCTCCGCACGTCCGCACGCTTTTTCGCCCGGTTTTGACCCATCATGTCACCCGCCGGCCGATGTGCGACCTGACCGAAGTCGCGCTTGTGTAACCGCGTCCGCCCGGCCAAGCATGTGAGTCGATCTTGCATGCCAGAAACTGCAGGCGGGTGCCGTCCCTGTGGCGGGGAGGCGGAGTGGATTGCGCGGTTGCCGCACCCGGCGTACTGCTGCGCACACGTGCCATGACGGCCTGGTGGCGTTACGGGGCGGCGGGCGTCTGCCTTGCCGCGGGGCTGTCGGCGATCGTCGTCCTCTGGCAGACCGCGGCGGTCGACCGCGCCTTCCCGCTGCCCCAGCCGACGGCCGTGCAGGGCAACGGCGCGGCGGCGGGTGACTCGGTGCTCTACGTGCTCGCCGTCGGCGTCAGCCGCTATGCGTCCTCCGACCTGCGGCTGCGCTTTGCCGACGCCGACGCGCGCGCGATGGCGAGCACGCTCGAGCGCGTCGCGGCGCGCGGCCCGTACCGCGAGGTGCGCACGCTGGTGCTGACCGATGCCGACGTGACGCGCGAGAGCATCCTCGCGGCGCTGTCGCGCTTTCTCGGCGAGGCGGGGCCCGACGACGTCGCCGTGCTGTTCGTCGCCGGGCACGGCGTGCGCGACCTGGCGAGCGGCAGCTACTACTTCCTGCCCTACCCGGCCACCGCCGACACGCTGCTCGCCGACGGCCTGCGCATGTCGGACTTCGACGAGATGTTGCGCGTCGTACGCCGCAACGTGCGCGCCGTGGTGGTGATGCTCGACACCTGTCACGCCGGCGCGCTCGGCATCCCGAGCGCGCGCGCCGTCGCGCCCGACGAGATGGCGCGCCAGATCACCGCCGGCGAGGGCTTCTTCCTGCTCGCCGCGGCCAAGCCGGGCGAGGAATCGAAGGAACAGGCGTCGCTCGGGCACGGCGCCTTCACCTACGCGGTGCTCGAGGGCATGGAGGGCGGCGCCGACGGCGACGAGGACGGCGCGCTCTCGGTCTCCGAGCTGTTCGGCTACGTCGCGCGGCGCGTGCCGCAGCTCACCCGTGGCGGGCAGCATCCGTACTCCAAGGTCGAGGGCACCGACCTCGTCCTGCTGCACGTCGGCGCGGTGACGCCGCGTCCGGTGCCGGCGCTGCCGCCGGCGGCGGAACCCGAGGCGGGCACACTGCCGGTACACAACGTCATCGGCGTGCTCGACTTCCAGAACCTGCGCCAGGAGAGCGAGTACGACTGGATCAGCCAGGCCCTGCGGCTGGCGTTCAACACCGAGCTCAGCAAGGTGCGGGCGCTGCGCGTGTACTCGCCCGAGCTGATCGACCGCACGACGCGCTCGCGCGGCACCGATGCGCTGGTCACCGCGCGCGAGCTCGGCATCGGCCGCTTGCTCACCGGGGCGTATTATGTGACCGACAACCGCCTGCGCATCGATGCGCGCATCGTCGACGCGCGCACCGGAGTGAACGAAGCCTCCGACAGCGTCGAAGGCGAGATCGACGAATTCTTCGACCTGCAGAAGCAACTGGTGCTCGCCATGCTCCGCCGTCTGCGCGTGCAGGTCTCGCCCGAGGAGGGCGAGTCGATCGAGAACCGCACGAACACCGACGTCGACGCCTACCGCCTGCTGCTCGAGGCGGAGGGGGTCGTCGAGCCCTCGCCACGCGCCGAGCGCGCGCCGGCCACGCCGCGCCGCCGCACCGGGGTGCGCGGCATCGTCGACCGGCTGTCGGCGCTCGTGCTGCCGGCGGCGCATGCCGAGGCGCTCAACCCGGCGGTCGAGGACGAGGTGCGGGCGCTGATCGAGCGCTACCGGCGCGCGGTGCAGGACAAGGATCTCGACGCCGTCGCCGCCACCTACGTCGACTTCTCCGAGCGCCAGCGCACCGCCCTGGCGAACTACTTCGGCAACGCAACGGACCTGCAGGTCGAAATCACCGACCTGCGCCTGACGCCGCACGAGGACGGCATCGCGGTATCGTTCACGCGCCGCGATCGCTTCACCGACGCGAGCAGCGGGCGTCCCGTACGCCTCGAGGTGCGCCTGACGAAGATCGCCGTCCGCGATCAGGGCACCTGGAAGATCGGGGGCGGACCATAACGGCATCCGGCACGGCCCGAGTCCGCCGCGCCGCACGCGCGACGGGCGGAGGCGGCGCGCGGCGGGCGGCGCTGGACGCCGCGGCGCTGGGGTGCGTGCTGCTGCTCTGCACCGCCGCACCGGCGCGGGCCGAGCCCCTCGGCGACATCATTCCGAACCTGTTCGGCGGCACGCTGAACACCACCATCGACCAGACCTTCGGCTCCTCGAGCCAGCAGCAGCCGAGCATCGTGCGCCGCTTCGGCGCGCTCTCCGCGCAGCTCTCGGCAGCGCGCTCGCAGGTGCCGCTGCCGTCGGCGAGCGGCGCGTTCAGCTTCGCCTGGGATCGCGAGCTCGACACCTTCGTGCGCTTCGAGCAGAGCCTCGGCTCGGCGTTCGCCGAACGGGCCCAGACGCTCGGCCGCGGCCGCTTCACCGTCGGCCTCGCCTACCAGTACGTCGACTTCAGCACCCTCGACGGCGAGCCGCTGAGCTCGATCACCTCCTCGCAGCCCGCGTTCTCGCGCAGCTACCTCGACGCCCTGCCGCCGTCGGACCAGATCCTGTTCGGCGACGACGTGCTGCTCACCACGCTCGACATGACCTTCCGCTTCCACCTGTTCTCGCTGAGCGCCGCGTACGGCCTCACCGACAACATCGACATCAGCCTGGCGCTGACGATCAACAGCGCCGAGATGAAGGGCCACGCCCTGGCGCAGACGCTGCCCTGCCAGGGCCCGAGCTGCGTCAGTCCTGCCGTCGGCCTGTTCACCAACGACCAGCCCGGCGTCATCGTCACCGACGGCCGCGGCCCGGTGTGCTCGAACCCGTACCGCTGTGCGCAGGACTCCTTCGATGAGTCGGCCACCGGCACCGGCGACCTGTTCCTGCGCGTGAAGTGGCACGTGGTCGACACCTGGCTCGCCGACCTGACGCTCGCCCAGGTGCTGACGCTGCCGACCGGCAACGCCGACGAGCTGCTCGGCTTCCACGATCCGACCTGGACGCCGCTCCTCATCGCCTCGAAGAACTTCGGCCCGGTCTCGCCGCACGTGAACCTCGGCTACGCGTTCCGCTCCAGCGAGGACGTCAGCCAGGCGTTGTGGATCGCCGGCGCCGACGTGATGGCGACGCGCTGGCTCACGCTTTCCGCCGACTTCCTCGGCTACCACGACGACGATCGCGACGGCATCAACGACGACGTCATCCAGTCCGCCGTCGGCTTCCGCGTCAACCCCTGGGGCGGTCTCGTCGTCGGCGCGAACTTCCAGTTCCCCGTCAACCGCGACGGCCTGCGCGCCGACGTCATCTACACCGGGCAGGTCGAGTACAACTTCTGAATGAGAACACCGGCCACCGAGGTGGAGAGGACACCGAGTGGACTGATCATCGCCTGCGGTGAGTGAATCGGATTCGACTTGGTGTCCTCTCTGCCTCGGTGGCTGATCGTCCAGTCAGCAGCCTCATCCTCGCGGTGTCGGTCGCGGCGTGCTGCGTCGCGCTGGCGGTCGGCGCCGGGCGCCTGCTAGAGCGCGGCGCGGGAGGTGACCCATGCGGCGCATCGCGCTCTCGTTGCTGCTGTTGCTGCTCGTAGCCGGCGGGGCACAGGCGGACTGGAACCCGCAGGCATTTGCAGCGGAGGACACGCTCGACTTCCTGACGGTGGGTCCCGAGGAAGGCGAATACTGGTCGCCGGTCTGGCTGGTGGTGATCGAGGACCAGGTCTACATCCGCCTCGGCAGCCGTGCCGCCGGCCGCATGGAGGCCAATACCGGAAAGCCGTTCGTCAAGGTGCGCATCGCCGGGCAGGAGTTCGATCGCGTCGAGGCGGTCTCGACGCCCGAAATGGCCGAGGCGGTCGAAAAGGCGATGGGCGAGAAGTACTGGAGCGACGTCGTCATCCGCTACTTCCCGCACCCGTTGACCATGCGCCTCGTGCCGGCAAGCTGATCTCGAGCGCAGCGCGGCTGCAGGCGCCTGGCGCCACCCTCCGACCGGCGCCGACGGAGCGGCGCCCGCGAACCATCGCCATGACCATCCGCTACGGCATCATCGGTACCGGGATGATGGGCTGGGAGCACATCCGCAACCTGGCGCTCATCCCCGAGGCGTCGGTCACCGCCGTTGCCGATCCCGACGCCGGCAGCCGTGAGATCGGGCGCGCCGCCGCGCCGGATGCCGCGATCTACGAGGACTGGCGCGCGCTCCTCGACCACGCGCCGGTGGACGCCGTGGTGATCGCGACGCCGAATCACACGCACGCCGCGATTCTCGACGAGTTGCTCGGCCGCGACGTCCACATCCTCGTCGAGAAGCCGTTGTGCACGACGCTCGCGGACTGCCACCGCCTGCGCGAGCGCGCCACGGGTCACCCGCGGCTGGCGTGGGTCGGCCTCGAGTACCGCTTCGTGCCGACCATCGCGCGCCTGATCGCGGCGGTGCGCGACGGCGCGGTCGGGCGGCTGCGCATGCTTGCGATCCGTGAGCACCGCTTTCCGTTCCTCGTCAAGGTCGGCAACTGGAACCGCTTCGCGCGGAACACCGGCGGCACGCTGGTCGAGAAGTGCTGCCACTTCTTCGACCTCATGTGCCTGCTCGCGCAGGCACCGCCGGTGCGCGTCTACGCCTCCGGCGCACAGGACGTGAACCATCTCGACGAACGCTACGACGGCGAGACGCCGGACATCCTCGACAACGCCTACGCGATCGTCGACTTCGCCAACGGCACCCGCGCGCTGCTCGATCTGTGCATGTTCGCCGAGCACGCGCCGCACGAGATGGAGCTCGCCGCGACCGGCGATGCCGGCAAGGCCGAGGCGTTCATCCCCGCGCATCGCCTGGTGTTCAGCCGCCGCGACCGCCTGACGCCGGTCGAGGAGCAGGTGACCATCGATCCCGCGATCCGCGACGCCGGCTTCCACCACGGCGCGACGTACTACCAGCACCGCGCCTTCGTCGACGCGATCCGCCGCGGCACCCCGCCGCAGATCGACATCGCCGACGGCGCGCTCGCCGTCGCCATCGGCCTCGCCGCCGAGCAGTCCGCCCGCGAGCACCGCGCCGTGGAGCTGCGCGAGCTCGGCTTCTGAACCTGATCAACGCAGAGGCGCGGAGGCGCAGAGCTACGCAGCGCGTTCCGCTCCTCTCTGCGTGCCTCCGCGTCTCCGCGCCTCTGCGTTGAATCGGTCATCCCGGCGCGTAGCCGAGGCGCTTGTCGACGACGTTGCGCAGCGGCGTGCCGGCGAGGAAGCGCGCCAGGTTGTCCTCGAAGAGCTCGAGGACGCGCGTGAAGTACGTCGCCGTGTAGCCGGAGATGTGCGGCGTGATGACGCAGTTGGGGAGTGCCCACAGCGGATGTCCGGGCGGCAGCGGCTCCTGCTCGAATGCGTCGAGTGCCGCACCGGCGATGCCACCGTTCTGCAGGCAGCGGACGAGCGCCGCCTCGTCGATCACCTCGCCGCGCGCGACGTTGATCAGGAAGGCGCTCGATCGCATCGCCTGCAGCTCGGCGGCGCCGATCAGCCCGCGCGTTTCGGCAGTGAGCGGCACGGCGAGCACGACGAAATCGGCCCAGACGAGCAGCGCGTGCAGCTCGGCCGGCGGTACGACCGCTTCGGCGTGCGCGACCGGCCTGCCCGCGTCGCGGCGCATGACGCGCACGCGCATGCCGAACGCGGCGGCGAGGCGCGCGAGGTTCGCTCCGATGGGCCCCGCGCCGAGAATCGCGAGATGCGCACCGTTGAGCTCGCGCACCCCGCCGGCGTGCGCGATGACGGCGAAGCGGTTCCACTCGCCGCGCTGCTGCAGGCGAACCGCCTCGTGGAAGTTGCGCGCCAGCACGAGCATCTGCCCGAGCACGTGCTCGGGAATGCAGGTCGCGTGCAGGCCGGTCGAATTGGTCAGGACGACGTCGCTGTCGACCAGCTCCGGGAACAGCGACTCCTCGACACCGGCGGTCGCGCAGTGGATCCAGCGCAGGCGGCGCGCGGCTGAAAAGTGCTCGGGCGGCACGCGCCAGCCGACGAAGATGTCCGCGTCGGCGAGCGCCGCGGGCAGGTCGGCCTCGTCCTCGACCGACACCACCTCGAGCTGCGGGAAGCGCTGCCGCCAGGCGTCGAGCGTCTGGTCGGGCAGGGACCAGCGCACCTCTTTCAGGTGGAAGTACGCGACGAGTTTCATGCCGCGCACCATCGGGTGTCCGCACCGACATGGCAAGAGCGTGACCGGCGACCAGTGACCGGTGACCGAGAGTTGCGCCGAGTCACCTCCTGGAGGGCGCCGCTCCGGCGGTGCCTGTTGGATCGAGCGACACCACACCATTCAACAGGCGCCGCCGGAGCGGCGGGCGTGTGAAGCAATGTCGGCGCGGCGCCGATGACGCGCGTCTCTTCCCTGGGTTCCCTCTCCCCGCCAGGGGAGAGGGTCAGGGTGAGGGGCGTCCGACAATTCCAGCGCGAGCAACGGGCCGCGCGCGCAGCGCGCGGCAAAAGCGCCGGCCAGCAATCGTGTCGTATCCAACAGGCGCCGACGGAGCGGCGCCCTCCACGGTCGGTTGATTGACAGCGGGCGCGAAGGACACCACCGGTCACCGGTCACCGGTCAATCGGTCACGCCCTTTCCGGATCGCGTTGCTCTGCACGTTCGTTTTGCCGTATCGTCGCGCGGTTATGCGCATTCGCGAGATGTTCGACCGGGGCGCGCCGGTCTTCTCCTTCGAGTTCTTCCCACCGAAATCCGAGGCCGGCGAACGCAGCCTCCTGCGGACGATCGAGAACCTGCGGCCGCTGGCGCCGAGCTTCGTCTCGGTCACGTACGGCGCGGGGGGCAGCACGCGCGAGAAGACGATCGAGATCGTCACGCGCATCAAGCGCGAGCACGGCATCGAGGCGATGGCGCATCTGACCTGCGTCGGCCACTCGCGCGACGAGCTCGCCGCCATCCTCGACCGCTTCGCGGAGGCCGGTCTCGAGAACGTCCTGCCGCTGCGCGGCGACCCGCCGAAGGGTGAAACGCGCTTCGTCCGCCCGGTCGACGGCTTCGGCTACGCGAGCGAGCTCGTCGCGTTCATCCGCTCGCGCGGCGACCGGTTCTGCCTCGCCGGCGCCGGCTATCCCGAAGGGCACCAGGAGTGCCGCGATCTCGACCTCGACATGGCGCACCTGAAACAGAAGGTCGACGCGGGCGTCGAGGTGATCATCACCCAGCTCTTCTACCGCAACGCCGACTACCTCGCCTTCGTCGCGCGCGCGCGCCGCGCCGGCATCACCGCGCCGATCCTGCCGGGCATCATGCCGATCACCAACCTGCCGCAGATCGAGCGCATCACGGCGCTCTGCGGTGCCTGCATCCCCGACGAGCTGCGCGCACGGCTGCAGGCCGCCGCTGGCGACGACGAGGCGGTGCTGCGCATCGGCATCGAGCACGCCCTGGCGCAGTGCCGCGACCTCCTCGCCGCGGGCGCGCCGGGCATCCACTTCTACACGCTCAACCAGTCGCCGGCGACGGCGGCGATCCTTGCCGAGTTGCGCACCTGAGCGCCCCGCGTGCCGACGATCCTCACGTTCACGCCGCTCAAGCCGCCGCAGCGCATCAGCGTCACCGGCACCGGGCGCTCGCTCACCCACGAATGTCACGACGGCCACGGCGCCGTGCACCGCCAGCGCCTCGCGCTCGGCAGCGTCCGCGGCGTCTTCTACCTCGACGCCGTCTGCCTGCACTGTGGCGCGCATTTCATGTGGGTGGAGGATGAAGA